>CAJWEV010000047.1 GCA_913031575.1 uncultured Halieaceae bacterium
AAGAGTGGAACGAGTTCGCCAAGCGCGTCACCGAATTCGAACTGGAAACTTACCTAAGAATGTAGTTTCCTTTGCAGCCCGTTGTCTCAAGGAAGCTCGCCATGCCCAACGTTTATGATTATTCAGCCACGCTCGCTAACGGCACCCAAGCCTCGTTATCGGATTTCAAAGGACAAGTCCTTCTAGTGGTGAATACAGCGTCAAAGTGCGGCTTCACTCCCCAATACGAGGGGCTTGAGAAGCTTTACCAAGATCACAAAGACGCAGGTTTTTCGGTGCTGGCTTTCCCATGTAACCAGTTCGGCGCTCAGGAGCCTGGTAGCACTGAAGAAATTGTCGAATTTTGTGAGACACGCTTCAAGACCAGCTTCCCGTTATTCGAGAAGATTGAAGTCAACGGTGATGGGACTCATCCGCTATACAAGCATCTGAAGTCCTCCGTGAAAGGCATCATGGGAACCGAGCGCATCAAATGGAACTTCACAAAATTTCTCGTCAATCGCGAGGGTGAGGTTGTCGCTCGATTCGGGTCTCAAAAGAAGCCCGCTGACATAGCGCGAGAAGTTAAAGCACTTCTATAACGCGTAACGCGCAATCAATGCTCTCGAGTCTCTCTAAAGCGGATGTCGGGCCAGCGCTCCTGCATTAGCGATAGATTGACTCGAGTTGGCGCGAGGTAGGTTAAATAGCCTCCACCATCCTCAGAAAGGTGATCGGCAGCCTTCTTTCGGAATTCTTCTAACTTTCTCGGGTCTTCCGCGTCCAACCATCGAGCGGTGTAGATACTGACCGGCTCATAGCTGGCATCCACCTTGTATTCATCCTTCAACCGGTGAGCAACGACATCAAATTGCAGCTGCCCAACCGCACCAACAATTAAATCCGTTGTATTGAGCGGTGAAAACACCTGCGTCGACCCCTCTTCGGACAACTGTTGTAAGCCCTTTTGTAAGGCCTTCATTTTCATGGGATCCGATAATCGAATCTTGCGGAATAGTTCGGGCGCAAAATGAGGGATACCCGTGAATCGCAGCGCTTCTCCAGACGTAAATGTATCCCCGATCTGGATCGTGCCGTGATTGTGAAGCCCAATGATGTCGCCAGCTACGGCGTACTCTACCAATTCGCGCTCACCCGCTTTAAATGATACCGCGTCGGCAATTCTGATGTCTTTATCGATCCGAACATGGCGCATTTTCATGCCTTTTTCGTAGCGCCCTGAACAAACGCGCACAAACGCGATGCGGTCGCGGTGCTTGGGATCCATATTGGCCTGAATTTTAAACACGAAGCCGGAAAATTCTGCTTCAGTGGGTACAACATCCCGCGATTGCGTAGTTCTCAATTGTGGCTCGGGTGCCCACTCAACAAAATAATCCAGCATTTCCCTAACACCAAAATTACCGAGCGCGGTTCCAAAGAATACGGGGGTCTGTCTCCCCTCAAGAAAAAGAGATTTGTCAAAAGTGTGACTTGCACCGCGGACAAGTTCAATCTCGTCGCAAAAGTCGCCGTATTCATCCCCCAGCAGGGCACGCGCCTCATCCGACTCAAGCCCGGAAATGCGACAATCAGGGGGCAGCACCTGTCCGTGACCTTGCTCGTAACAGTAAATTGTGTCCGTATAAAGGTTGTAAACACCCTTGAAAAATTTACCCATGCCAATGGGCCAATTAATCGGTGCCGCCTCAATTTTTAATACTTCCTCGATTTCATCGAGCAACTCAATGGCATCGCGAATATCGCGATCTAACTTGTTCACAAACCCTATGATTGGGGTGTCTCGCAGTCGACAGACACTCATCAACTTGATGGTTCTGTCCTCTACCCCTTTCGCACCATCGACAACCATTAAGGCGGAATCCACCGCAGTCAGCGTGCGGTAGGTGTCCTCCGAGAAGTCTTCGTGACCGGGGGTATCCAAAAGGTTGACCATACGATCGTGATACGGAAATTGCATCACCGAGGATGTCACTGAAATGCCACGCTCCTGCTCCATTGCCATCCAGTCAGATGTCGCGTGCGGGCCACGCTTTCCCTTGACAGAACCCGCAACCTGAATGGCCGATCCTAGCAACAGAAGCTTCTCTGTAATGGTGGTTTTACCCGCATCAGGGTGAGAGATGATGGCAAATGTGCGGCGCGCGTTGATGGCGCTGTCGTTTTCTGACATGAGTCCTCCGATGACGCCGCGGATTATGCCAGTTAACGAGTCCAGTCGCTTATTGAAGCGGGAGTTTTGTTAGTAAATGCTCCACTAACCACTCGGCCGCATCCGCTTGCGACGGACACTGCTCACCGAGAAGCTTTGCTAAGGAGGTCACTCGCAAACCGGCATAGCCACAGGGATTAATTCTCCCAAAGTGCTCAAGATCTGGGTTCACGTTAAGCGCGAGACCGTGATAGCTAGATCCTCGACTAATTTTCAAGCCCAGTGAAGCGATCTTTTCGCCCGATACATAAACGCCCGGGGCCTTTGGATCCGCCTCTGCAATCAGGCCGAACTCAGACAAAAAAGTGATGATGGCTTGCTCGAGTCCGGTGACCAAATCACGAACACCCAGCTTTGCCCTGCGGATATCACACAAAACGTAAACAACAATCTGTCCAGGTCCGTGATACGTCACCTGACCACCACGATCTGTCCTGATGACTTCGATCTCGCCCGGTGCCAACAAGTGCTCCTCTTTCCCAGCTATACCCTGCGTAAACACGGGGGGATGCTCTAGTACCCAAAGCTCGTCTGGAGTTTCAGCGTCGCGCGTCTGGGTGAATGCCTTCATAGCATCGATCGTAGGGCGGTAATCGACATGACCCAGATCTCGGACAATCATGACTTAAATCACCATGGATACGCGTCCCGATGCCACCAACTCCTTGTGGAGCGCATCGAGCTGATCAGGGCCGGTTGCCATTATCGTAAACGTGATTGAATCGAACGTCCCAGAGCGACTGCTTTTGGTCTCGATATCTGCGTCGGTCAGCCCGGTCGTATGGCGGTCAAAAATGGCACGTATCGCCTCAGCGTAATCAGATGTTGCGCGGCCCACTACCTTAATGGGATAGCGACACGGGAATTCAATTTTAGGTGCTTCTTGCTCTGCCATAGCCTAAGCAACCAGATTTTGGAACCAAAGAATTAGCGCATCCATCAAACGCTTAAAGAATCCACCACTTGGAACATCCTCCAAAACGAGCAGCGGTGTTTCAAACAACACCTCACCGCCTCGAACAACTTGCACACTGCCAATAGCATCACCTCGGCTGAATGGGGCCTCAAGCTGCTCGTCGACGGTCAATTTGATATCAGCAGCGGTTCGCTCTCGTGGCACTGTCAAAACCACAGACTCCAGCACACCCGCGTGTAACGATTCAGCGGCGCCCTTCCACACGCGAGGCTCGACCAGTGTGACTTCTGCCGAGAGGGGTCTTAAATTCTGAAAAAAACGAAACCCGTAATTGAGAAGACTGCTGTTTTCAGAGGCTCGGGTCCGCTTGCTCGCACTACCGAGCACAACAGACACCAAGCGCATATCCTCACGTTGTGCGGAAGCAACTAGCCCGTAACCCGCTTCACTAGTGTACCCCGTCTTCAAACCGTCAACTGTGACGTCTGATCGCAATAAGCTGTTTCGGTTGTATTGCTTAATTCCGTTGTAGGTAAAGCTTTGCTCTTTATAGATTTTATAATGCTCAGGATGACCATTGATCAGGGCCACTGACAAAGCTGCAAGATCACGCGCCGTCGTACGGTGCTCAGGATGCGGCAATCCGTGGGGATTTCGGTAAACGGTATTATCCAGGCCCAACTCTACAGCCAGCTGGTTCATCACATCGACAAAACTCGACTCTGTGCCTGCAAGGTGCTCAGCCACTGCGACGGACGCATCATTTCCCGAGGAGATGACAACACCACGCTCAAGATCTGCGAGACTGACTGGCTTACCCGGTTCAATCCACATCAGTGAAGAGCCTTCAAAGGTGGGGTTTTGTGACCAGGCGTTCCGGCTGACCTTGATCATGTCATCGAGCGATGCTCGGCCAGCGTCGACCTCTTCAGCCAAAACATATGACGTCATTATTTTGGTCAAACTTGCGGGCGGTAATGACAAGTCACCATTGTAATCGACCAGTACCTGACCCGTCGTC
Source organism: uncultured Halieaceae bacterium (assembly GCA_913031575.1). Classification (GTDB taxonomy): domain Bacteria; phylum Pseudomonadota; class Gammaproteobacteria; order Pseudomonadales; family Halieaceae; genus Luminiphilus. The sequence continues at coordinate 4,150 of CAJWEV010000047.1, forward strand.
GCATCCATCAGCAAATAAGCATCGGCGGGCAACTTAGGCGCGGGTGGAACTGCCGCTGTTGCTTGGTTCACCACAAAGGCCAATATGCACATCAAAAGCCGATGAAAGGAGGTCAATCGCATCATTTTTTTACCTTGGCGCGGATTTACTGCGGCGCTAGTGTAACAACTCGAGGGCCTAATCGCTCAGGGTAATGGCTGTCCTGTTAAGAGGCCATTTTTTACAAGAAGTTCCTGAAGCTCGGAGAGTTTTTCAGAACTGTCCACGGGTCCTACGCGCACCCGAAAAATTGTGCCTGCCTCATGCTGAACACTGCTAACATTGACGTCGAAACGCCCTCCGAGAATGTTTTGAATGTTTGCTGCGACCTGCTCTGCGGAAGACCTGAGTTGATAGGCCCCCACCTGCAGCTGACGGTAATTCGACGTCTCAGCCCCTCTCCAATCATCCCTTCCATCGACGGGGATATGCTCTAACCGCACGCGAGCTGTTCCCTGCTCGGCAAATCCCAGTTTCACCGCAACGCCATAAGACACATCGATCAACCTATTACTGACGAAGGGCCCTCGATCATTGACACGAACGACCATCGAGGCGTTATTTTCGAGGTTAGTAACGCGCAGATAAGACGGGAGTGGCAGTGATTTGTGCGCTGCGGTCGCTTTGTAAACATCAAATATCTCGCCGTTAGAGGTCCGACGCCCCTGAAACTTCATGCCATACCACGAGGCAACGCCCTCTTCAGTGTATCCATCGGCAGACGGCATGACCGTATATTGCTGCCCAAAGACTTCGTAGGGGCTTTTATTCCCCATCTTGGATACAGGGTCTGCCGTGGGCGTGGCCTCGACAACAGCCTCAGCTGAGATTGGGGGCGGCTGATAATCTTTTGTCACCGGCGGGCTTACGACGCAACTCACTAGCGCCAACAGCGCTAGCGAAGTGAATACACGCATCACAGCATTTGGGCCCGCAGGGTTTGACTCAACTGATGAACCGACATGGCATACATGGCACTGTGGTTATAGCGAGTAATGACATAAAAATTATGAAGCCCTAACCAATGCTCCTCGCCGGATTTACCGTCAAACTTGATGGGTGTCGCCAACTGATCAGACGACTGCTCAGTCACTGGCTTCAACCCTTTGTCTGCCAACGCGTCGATGCTGAGCTTGGGCCTTAGGCCCAAATCAAACACCGTTGGATCTCCGGAGAACTCAGCACGGGTAATCACCTCACCACCCGGTCTCCAGCCATGTGCTACAAAATAATTAGCCACACTCATGATGGCATCGTTCGGATTAGTCCAGATATCGATGACACCGTCGCCCTCATAGTCCTTGGCGTAAGCACGATAACTGGAGGGCATGAACTGCCCTAAGCCCATCGCACCCGCATAGGAGCCCTTTAACTCCGTTAGCGGCAAGCCAGACTGATAGGCAAGCTCAAGAAAAACTTCGAGTTCTTTGGTGAAAAAGGGTGAACGACGAGGGTAATCAAAGGCCAGCGTCGACAGCGCATCAATGACACGATACCCGCCGGTGATGCGTCCGTAATAGGTCTCGACACCAATAATCGCTACGATGACTTCGGGTGGCACACCGGTATCCTGCGACACTCGATCAAGCGTTTCCCTATTCTCCCGCCAGAACTCAATACCCTCTTTTGCCCTGCGATCGGTGAGAAAAATGTCTTGATATTCGGACCATGGTTTACTTTTCTCCGCAGGACGCGAAATGGCTTTTAAGATACTTTCCTGCCGCGTCGCCTCTGATAGAGCAGACTCCAACCAGTCGCGGTCGATACCGCGTTCCGCAACGCGGGTGATCAGTGCGTCCGCGCTGGGGTGATCACTGTAATCAGCGGCGGCTGTCAGGGGCAGCCAGCCTGAGGTCAGTGATAATAGGATCATTTGAAATCGCATAAAGCCACCCATAGTGTGCTCGCTCCCCTCAGTTAGTTTATCTGGGTTGGTATCCCCTAAATCGTGTGCTCACCGCATGGCTCGTGTGACAGGCCTCTCGGTCGAGATCGCCATAAGCATGCCAAACGCAATCATCATCGACACCATCGCTGTTCCACCATAGCTCAACATAGGCAATGGCACTCCGACAACCGGTAAGAGTCCTGAAACCATTCCAAGGTTCACCACCAAACCAAAAAAGAAAGTTGCAACCAGTGCACCCCCGAGCATTCGCGCGAAACTCGACTGCGCCCGCCATGTAATTAACAGACCCCTACCGAGAATCACAGCGTAAATCAGGAACAGCAGTAAGACGCCGCGAAAACCGAACTCCTCAGCCAACACGGCAATGATGAAGTCAGTGTGACCTTCTGGCAGAAAATCCAACTGCGCTTGACTGCCTTGAGTCCAACCGAGACCTTCCCAACCACCGGATCCAATAGCTGTTTTGGACTGAATAATGTTCCATCCAGCACCAAGCCGATCAGATTCGGGATTGAACAGGGTAAGCACGCGCTGCTTCTGATAGTCCTTCAACACAAAGACCCACGCCGGCCAAATGGAGACGAGGGCTAGTGCTATCATTGAAAAAATATACCGCCACTGAATCCCGGCCATGTAGATGACAGTAAGACCACTGGTGGCAACCAATAGCGACGTCCCGAGATCAGGCTGCTGCAATATTAATCCTGAAGGCACTGCCACCATCGCGAAGGCTACTGCGAGCGAACGCAAATCAGGTGGAAGTGCCTTTTTGGACAACCACCACGCTAGCGCCAAGGGCATGGCAACCTTCATAACCTCCGAGGGCTGAAAGCGAATAAAGCCCAAACTCAGCCAACGCTGTGCGCCTTTAGCACCCACACCAAAGAACGCCACAGCAACGAGCAGGAGCGTGGCTAGTGCAAAAATGTAGGGCGATGCGCCACGCAATGTCTCAACTCTGAATTGAGCCGTGGTCAACAAGACTGCCATGGCCACCACGATGTTGCGTATTTGCGCATTCAGCGTGGCATCGGATTGACCGCTGGCACTGTAAAGGACAAATAACCCACCAACACTGAGCATCAGAAGTGGCACAGCAAGCCAAAGATCAATGTGAAGCAACCGCAATAACCGGACACGAGCACCTAGCTCTCGGGAAGAGACCTCGGCAACTCTTGCAAAATCGTTACTCATCTGGGCTCATCCAGTAGTCAAGCATGGCCCGGGCAACCGGGTATGCAGAACTTCCACCGCCACTGTTCTCAGTTAAAACGGCTATAACAATCTCGGGGTTATCGACGGGGGCGAAGGCAATAAACCAGCCATGGTTACGCTGATACTCGGATAAGGCCTCTTCATCATAGGTTTCATCTTGGGCAATACCCACAACCTGGGCCGTTCCTGTTTTCCCCGCGACACTGTAGGTCAAACCCGATCGCATACCGAAGGCTGTACCTCTGACCGACGATACGGTATCAACCATACCTGCAAATACCTCATCCCAATATGCTGTCGCTGCTGAGACATTAAGTAGTGGCTCGGGTTCAACAGGCGTACCGTCCACGGCTGCAACAAACGTGGGCCTGAGGGCGGTACCGCGTGTGGCAAGGGCCATCGTCGCTACCGCTAGCTGCATTGGCGTAGCCAGCATGTAACCCTGGCCAATACCTACAATGAGTGTTTCACCTCCGTACCAGCTACTTCCAATGACCCGACGCTTCCAATCAGAACTCGGCAAAATTCCAGGCTTTTCACTGGGCAAATCGATACCCGTTAGACTGCCAATACCAAATTCATCCAGCGACTCGGCTAGGGCTTCGATCCCGAGGCGATTTGCAAGCTCGTAGAAGAAGACATCACATGACTGCGCTATCGAGTCTCGAAGACTCATTTCGTCGGCATGTCCCGTTCCGCGTATACGAAGGATCCAGTCCCTGTACCGACGAGGGTCACCGGGTAGCTGGTAATAACCGGGGTCAGGAATCATGGTGTCGATGGTTATCACGTCGCGATTTAACCCGGCAAGCCCCAACATGGGCTTGATCGTTGAGGCCGGCGGATACTGCCCCTGAATAACGCGATTTAGTAGTGGCGCATCTCGCGAGTCCCGCAGTTCCGCATAATCAGAAAAGCTAATCCCATTCACAAACTTGTTTGGGTCATAACGCGGGCTCGAAACCGCAGATAATACCCCTCCGGTTCTTGGATCCAACGCCACCACGGCACCCCGCATGTCTCCCATTGCAGATGCGGCCACGCGCTGAAGCTCAACATCCAGATGTAAGGTCAGCTCAGCACCGGGCACAGGCTCTATCCGATCAATCACGTCTAACTCGACACCGCGTGCATTGGTCTCCAGACGGCTTACCCCTAGCCCACCTTTGAGTACATCCTCGTAGTAGGCTTCTAGCCCTACCTTTCCTATGTGACTAATGCCACGATAGGCCTCTTTCTCGGACTCATCGACATCATCAATGCCAATACGACCGACGTACCCTAACGCATGTCCCAGCAGATCACCCTCAGGATAATGACGCGTTAATTCAGACAGTACGGATACACCAGAAAGCACGTGCTTGTTGACCGCGATGACGGCTAATTCTTCATCGGTCAGTCGATACTTCAAAGGCACTGGACTCAGGGGACGCCGTCGCTTGCGCGCTTGTGTAAACAGCTCGATATCGGTCTCCGTCAGACTTAACAAGTCGCTGAGAGTAGTCAACACATTACCGAGATCATCCGCGCGCTCAGGCGTAATCGCCAAAGTAAACGACGGCTGATTAATCGCGAGTAGATTACCTGACCGATCTACAATGACACCGCGAGTGGGCGATACGGTTCGCACCGCAATTCGGTTTCGGTCTGACTGCGCTCGGAATTCTTCGTTCTGGATGACCTGGAGAGAAAAGTAGCGGTACAACAGGCCCATCATGACCAGGGCCATTAGCGCCGCGAGGACTGTGACTCTCCCGTGCGTAATCCGGGTTTCACGCGCCCAATCTTGCATTTGGTTAAGCTGGCGTGCCATTAGCGTCTTATCTTGATATCTCGGTCCACTGTGCCACAGGACGGTGCCTCATGCTCGATGATAAGGATGTCCAGCATTAATTGACCAGGCTCGGTACAGCTGTTCCGCCAAAATCACCCGCACCAACGGATGCGGCAGTGTTATACGACCCAAGGACCACCGAGCACTGGCCCTTGCTTTCAGCGACGGATGAAGTCCGTCGGGGCCGCCGATCACAAATGCAATCTTTGAGCCATCGGCCTGCCAATTCGCGAGGGTCTCAGCAATGGTCTCGGTCGAGATGACTCTCCCCTCAACGTCCAAAACAACCATCAGCTCTTGGGGCTTTAAACGATGCTCGATAGCAGTTGCCTCCTCAAGCATACGGCTTTCAGCGGTGTCTCTCGTTCGTCTGGACGCGGGCAACTCAACCCATTCGACAGAGGCTTCGCGAGGCAGTCGTTTGACGTAGTCATCGGCACCATCGCTCACCCACTTGGGCATGCGCGTGCCAATTGCCAAAACACGCATGGATTATCCCCAGGGATCTGAGACGGCGTCTGGCTCTAAAGAGTTCTCGGGTTCCCCTGACCACAACCGCTCAAGGTCATAAAAGCTTCTAGCGGCGGGCTGCATCACATGAACAACAACGTCGCCAAGATCAACTAATACCCAATCAGCATCATTTTCACCTTCGACGCCGATCGGAGGACACCCAGCCTCTTTGGCTTTGACAACAACATTATCGGCAAGTGACTTCACGTGGCGAGACGAGTTGCCACTTGCGACCACAAGAAAGTCCATCACGGAACTTAGTCCACGGACATCCACTATTTTGGTATCAACTGCTTTTAGATCATCTAGTGCATCGACCACAAGGTCGGTAGTGATTGCATCTATCGGGGTCAAAGAACTGCCTCAGTTTGGCTCAAATTGTCATACAGTTTGTGTTGCTTAATATACTCCATAACCGGGTACGGAATCATCTCTGTCTCGCGCGCGCCTGACTTCAGCAACTGCCGTATTTCCGATGATGAGACATTAATTAGAGAACATTCGAGTCGTGAAGCACCTCCCGATGGAAGCGACGAAAGTTGGGCCAAGGGCGTTTCGCGATCATGCCACCAGGCATTTACCTCGGCTGGAATCGCCAAAAATTCTCCAGGTCGATTAGCTACAACAAGATGAGCGTAGTCGGTCAGTGCCTGCCAGCGGGACCATTGATTCAATGTCGGCAGCAAGTCATCACCTATAAGGAAATAGATCGTTGCGTCGCTACCCATCTCTCTACGCAACTCCTGGAGACTATCCACAGTGTAAGACGGCCCGCCCCTGCCGAGCTCGCGCGTGTCGATCTGAAGCTCAGGAAATTCAGTCACCGCAAGATCGAGCATGGCAATTCGATGTTCAGCGCTCACCGAGTGCTGGGTTTTTAACGGTGACTGTGCGGCCGGCATGATGCACATAGCGTCGAGCGCCAGCCTGCGCTTGGCATCGCTCGCAACTCTGAGATGTCCGTAATGAACGGGATTAAAACTCCCACCCATAATGCCGATGTATCGATTAGACGCGGATGTGGCCATTGCCCAGAACAACGTATTTTTGACTAGTGAGCCCTTCCAGACCCACTGGACCACGGGCGTGGATTTTGTCCGTGGAAATCCCAATCTCAGCTCCCAGCCCGTACTCGAACCCATCGGCAAACCGTGTTGAGGTATTTACCATCACAGAGCTGGAATCGACCGCTCGCAGAAATCGCATCGCACTGCTGTGACACTGAGTAACGATGCCATCTGTGTGGCCTGAACCAAACCGCGCAATGTGATCAACAGCTGCATCAAAATCTTTGACCACTTTGATCGACAGGATGGGGGCGAGATACTCGGTGGCCCAATCCTCTTCCGATGCCAGTGCGCAGTCCTCGTCCAACCAGGCGCAGGTTTGCTCGCAGCCGCGGAGCGCGACGCCCTTGTCTAGCAAAGGGCGTGCAAGCTCCGGAAGCAGTGCGGCGCACTCGCTATCGATAAGCAGTGATTCCATGGTGTTACAGGTCCCGTAGCGGTGTGTTTTTGCATTAACTGCAAGCTCAATCGCCATGGTAGGGTCGGCATCACTGTGAATGTATAAATGACAAATACCGTCTAAGTGCTTTAGTACGGGCACTGTGGCATCGCTCGCAACGCGTTCGATCAATCCTTTACCACCCCGAGGAACCACCATATCCACGACACCGTTAAGCTTGACCATGGCAGATACGGCCTCTCTATCGATCGTATCGAGCACTTGAACCGCCTGCGCAGGCAAGCCAGCTTGTTCAAGCCCGACCAGAATACAACTTGCCAAGACAAGGTTGGACCGAAGCGCCTCAGAGCCGCCACGCAAAAGCACGGCATTACCCGACTTGAGACATAAGCTTGCGGCATCGATCGTGACATTTGGACGTGACTCATAGATGATGCCGACGAGGCCCAGCGGCACACGCATCTTGCCCACTTGTATACCCGACTCCATCGACTTCAAGTCCTCGATCACACCAATGGGGTCGGGTAGCGCCTGCACGATAGCCAAAGACTCCAGCATGCCATCTACCCGCGTCTCGGTGAGTTCAAGTCGATCAATCAACGCCGTGTCCAAACCCGTGTCATGAGCTGCCGAGAGATCCACCTTATTTGCATCTAGCAACGATTGTCGCTGACTTTGTATTGTGGCGGCGATGGCCTCCAATGCCGCGTTACGGACTGATACAGGCGAATTCGCAACAAGTTGTGAGGCGTGCTTCGCGGATATAGCTAGGTCTCTAACGTACTGCTGAACCGACAATGGTCTGACTCCCGAGTGCGAGCGGCGGAGTATACGCTAAGACTCAAAGGCATTGTTGACAATGGTTCTCATTCACATTAGCGTTTTCCTATGTATGTGTGTATCTGTAAAGGCGTCACGGACAAAGCCATTCGCGAGCAAGTAGCTGCTGGTGCGCGCTCACTCGCCGAGGTAAGCCGCGCAACAGGCTGCTCCACGCAATGTGGTAAGTGCTCCTGCTTTGCCGAGTCGTTAGTCAGCGAGGCACTCAACCGCGGCGTACAAATGCAGCGGGTTCATCGCTCTTAAATGCGATTGTAGATACGAATCGTTTACATTATCTTTTCCTTAAAAAACAATAACTTACGCTTTTTTTAGTCAGCGTGTCGCGCTATCCTATAACGCAACATCAACACGCTAGGACTATCCGCAATGAAAGGTAACCCAGACGTCATTCGCCACCTGAACAAAATTCTCTACAATGAACTTGTCGCTATCAACCAGTACTTCTTGCATGCCAAGATGTACAAGGATATGGGGCTAACTGAACTCGCCGAGCACGAGTATCACGAGTCCATCGATGAGATGAAGCATGCCGACGAGTTGGTCGAGCGTATTCTGTTTTTGGAGGGTATCCCCAACCTGCAGGACTTGGGAAACCTAAGAATAGGTGAGACACCGCGTGAAATGCTGGAGTGTGACCTGCAGCTAGAGCACGTCGCGCATGAGGACCTCAAAACAACCGTCAAGTGCTGTGAAGATGCCAGCGACTACGTATCGCGTGACCTCGCAAAGCGGATTCTCGATGCCGAGGAAGAGCACATCGATTGGCTCGAGACGCAACTATCGCTCTTGGATCGCGTAGGAGAGCAGAACTACCTCCAAACCGCGATGAAGACCGTCAAACCTAGCGACGGGCATTAAAAAGCGGCTTTCCTCTACTGTGAGAACTAATATGACTCCGAGTTCAAGACTCGGAGTCGCCCCCACCGACAATTACCTCATGTAATTCACCACTTTCCCCCATGTCGCAGACAATGTCGCAACCGCCGATAAGCTCTCCATCAACCCAAAGTTGTGGGAATGTGGGCCAGTTGCCGTAAGCAGGCAGGTTCGCTCGGATCTCAGGGTTACTTAGCACGTCAACGTAGGCAAATTTCTGACCGCACCCCATCAGCGCCTGCACCGTCCGAGCCGAGAAACCGCACTGTGGCTGATTTGGGGAGCCTTTCATGTAAAGGATCACACGATTGT
>CAJWEV010000048.1 GCA_913031575.1 uncultured Halieaceae bacterium
AATCATGAAAAAACCGACGGAAAAATTTCGCAGAACGAGACAAAAATCCAGACGAGCACCAAGAATAGGTGCACTTGTCCACGAATTTGCGTTAGCAAGTTCGGTTTCTTTGCCCTCCGAGCTCGCCATGGCTGCCGCACAGGCCAGTGGCCAAAGTAACGGCTCTGACGAGCTACCCGTCGCCCTGTTTTCCCCCAATGGCGGACTGATCAAGACCAGCGGTGGTCTCGAAATCACGACGCAACCCATCGCTGAAGCAGCTTCCCTGGATCTCCTGGTCATCGCGGCGATTTGGCGAGATCCGCGTCGTCTAATAAAGCGCCACCCCGAGCTGGTGCATTTCATCGCAAAGCTGGTCAATCAAGGCTCTTCTATCGCCGCCGTGGGCACAGGCAGTTTTCTCCTAGCGGAGACAGGACTTCTCGATAAGAAGCCAGCTACCACGCACTGGTATTGGCTGGACGAGTTTGCTGCGCGCTACCCCGCTGTTGATCTGCGTCGCGATGAGCTCATTGTGCAGGCTGACAACCTCTACTGCGCAGGTAGTGTCAACTCAATCAGTGACCTGCTGGTCTACCTTATGGGTAATTTCTACAACACCAATGTCGCGCGCCACGTGGAAAATCAGTTTTCTCCAGAGATACGTCGCCGGTTCAAATCAACGCAGTTGGGCTCCCAGATGATTCGAGAGCATCGCGATGAGGTAGTTCTGGATGTCCAGATGTACTTACAGGAAAAATTCACCCAGTCACTGTCCATGGCTTCGATTGCATCGAGATTCGACTTGTCAGAGCGAACTTTAACGCGCCGCTTCCAACGCGCCGCGGGTACAACGCCCTGGCAGTACTTGCTCAACCTGCGGTTATCAGAAGCGGAGTCGCTCTTGAGAACAACCAATTTGAGCATCACCGAGGTTGCAGCGGAGGTGGGCATGGTTGATTCGGCACACTTCGCTCGGCAATTTAAAAAGGCCAATAGATTAAGTCCATCGGAATACCGTAAAGCCGTAAAAGGAAAAGTGTTTTCACCTATTTGAGTGCGCCCTCGCATTGTGACGCCATCGCGCCTATGGCTTAATCCTCACCCAAATCAAACTAACGCATCAATGGGACACAACATGTCAGAAGCAATCTATATCGTGGGCGGTGCCAGAACACCCATGGGTGGGCTGATGGGCGATCTTGCCTCCGTCTCAGCACCAGAATTAGGTAGCACCGCTATTAAAGCCGCGGTGGAACGCGCCAATCTCGATGCAGCAGCCATTGATGAAGTCTTTATGGGCTGCGTACTGCCTGCAGGACTCAAGCAGTGCCCGGCGCGCCAGGCTGCTCGCTTTGCCGGTGTGCCAGACCACGTGGGTGCCGTTACCGTAAATAAGGCCTGTGGCAGTGGCATGCAGGCAACGATCTTTGGCATCGACAGTATCCGTGCCGGCACCAATAGCATTGCTATCACCGGTGGTCTGGAGAGCATGTCGAACGCACCGCACCTGATGCCCTCAGGCCGCGCGGGACAGCGTCTGGGTCACACTAAGATTTACGATCATATGTTCATGGATGGCTTGGAAGACGCCTACACAGGTGGAGCTATGGGTAGTTTTGCTCAGGCGACAGCAGATGAGTACGGTATTACGCGAGAAGCCATGGATGACTTTGCGATTCAAAGCCTGACACGCGCTAAAAATGCCATCGAACTAGGTCTTCTAAAGGCAGAAACTGCGCCCGTAGAGGTCAAAACGCGGCGCGAAACCATAACGGTAGTGGATGATGAGCAGCCGCACAAAGGTCGCATCGACAAGATTCCAAGCTTGCGCGCGGCATTCGCACAAGACGGCACCATCACCGCGGCCAACGCTTCATCTATTTCAGACGGCGCAAGCGCACTAATTTTGGCGAGCGAATCAGCGGTAAAAGCACATGGCCTGAAGCCCATAGCAAAGATCGTTGCACATGCGCGCTCGAGCCGCCTGCCGGCGGAGTTCACCTTGGCGCCCGTTGATGCCATTGCTTCACTGCTCGATAAAACCGGTTGGTCTGCTGATGACGTAGATCTTTGGGAGATCAACGAGGCTTTTGCCATGGTCACCATGCTGGCAATGAGGGCCCACGGCCTCGATCACAGTAAAGTAAACGTACACGGCGGTGCTTGCGCCCAGGGTCACCCTATTGGCTCAACGGGCTCTCGCGTTATCGTCACGCTCATGCACGCAATGCGTCACTATGACAAAAAACGGGGTGTTGCCGCTCTGTGTATTGGTGGTGGTGAGGCTACTGCCGTTGCAATTGAGAAGTGTTAACAGAGAACTAGAGAAAGGCAGTAAAAGATCGTGCTAAAGCAGGAGAGTTAAGATGGCCCTCGATACGGTTCCGGATATCTTGGACGACATTCGCGAGGGTAAGATGGTCATCCTCATGGATGATGAAGACAGAGAAAACGAGGGAGACCTTGTAATCGCTGCCGAGAAAGCGACACCAGAGATTATCAACTTCTTTGCCAGTGAGGCCTGCGGTCTAATTTGTATGCCCATCACCGCGGAGCGTGCCCGACTGCTGCGCATCCCGCTCATGGTGCGTGACAACCGCTCTCAGCACGAGACCAATTTCACAGTATCGATCGATGCGACGCACTCGATCGGTCCCGGCGTCAGCGCACGTCAGCGTGCACATACCATTCTTGAGGCCGTGAAAGCCGATGCGACGCCCTCTGACATCTCGCAACCTGGACATATCTTCCCCCTGGTCGCCAAACCCGGTGGTGTCCTTCAACGTGCAGGTCATACGGAGGCGGGTGTGGATCTCGCGCGTATGGCTGGCTGTGAGCCAGCCGCCGTCATTGTCGAGATCATGAATGAAGATGGCACGATGGCGCGACGGCCTGAGTTAGAGGTATTTGCGAAAAAACACAATCTTCGCATCGGAACCATTGCCGATCTTATTGAGTATCGCGCCTTGCACGAGCAGTCCGTGCGCTGCACTGGCGAATTCCCCATCGACACACAGTGGGGCAAGTTCACGCTGACGACATTCGAAGATTTGGTCGATGGTAATATTCAATATGCGTTACACCAGGGCGACCTGACGGCTGCGGACCTACCGGTCCGCATACAGCCCATCAATACACTCCGCGATGTGCTGGGGACAAGGCTGCCACAGCGATCGCAGGGGTGGTCTTACGAATCCGCCATGGCCTATATCGCTGAGCAAGGACGGGGACTTGTCGTCATGCTGGGTGGCTGGGAGTCTCCAGAGGCGATCATGCGTAATATCGCAGAGCTCGCAGGTGAAGCCGCAGCGGACGCACCTCCCCAGAACTATAGAGTTATTGGCACTGGCGCACAGATACTTCGCCACCTGGGCGTTACGAACATGAAAGTCATGTCCGCGCCGATCAAATTCAATGCAATCTCTGGATTCCAGCTGGAAGTATCAGGCTTTATTTCGAGACCCAGCGAGAGCTAATCGTTTCATCCACCGGCAAGCATCGATAGCGTGATTGCCTAGCTGTGGAACGTTACAGCTGACTCAAGATCTGTTCGATCTGTCACGACATCATTGATTGGTGTATCCACGGGATAACCAAACGACAGACCAAACATCAGCTTGTGATGCTCTGGAATGTCAATCACTTCGCGAATCTGCTTTGCCATGAAGCCAAGTGCGGTCTGCGGGCACGACCCCAGGCCTTGAGCAGTTAGGCCCAGCATCACTGTTTGAGTGAACATCCCCAAATCACAGGCTTCACGCAGACCAAAGCCATCGGGTAACATGAAAAAAGCAACAACCGGCGCATCAAAAAAGCGGAAGTTGCCCATGAACCACTCCTGCCTTTTGGCTTTTTCCTCACGTGGAATTTGAAGCGCGTCGTAGAGTGCCTTAGCAGCACCATATTGACGATCCTTGTAGACACCCTCGTAGACACCCTCGTAAGGGAAGTCAGGTGCTACATCACCCATGGCGAAGGCAGCCGGCAGCTTCTCGCGTAATTGCTCGAGCTTGTCCCCCGTCACAATATGCACAAACCATGGCTGAGTGTTGCAGTTACTCGGCGCACGGAGCGCGGGTGCAAACACGGCATCGATGATCTCTCTGCTTACCGGGTCAGATTTAAACGCGCGGATGGATCGCCGCTCGTTGACTATCGTCTGAAATGTTTCCGCTGCACTGCTCATGACACTACCTAATTTATATTCTGCTTTCTGTGGACCAAAAAACTCGATGCAGCGAGGCTACACCGACTTCTGAACTGAGTGAATAGCCCAAACAGAACTATCCAGTGTCCGTAACTTGCTCAAAATGAACGAACACTCCCATCGGGGTTAAGCGGTGCATCCTGATCAACTGGCCAAATAGCATCAAACCCTGCAACACGAAGCGGCTCTGGCACGTCAACTTTGACATCACTCATCGCACCAGCTTTGGGCTGTGTTCCGCTGAGCCAAGCCAAAGCGGCTGCGAAAGAATCCTCGCCCGCGTCTCCAAAGGGGCGCGTCGCATCATCAGCTGCCGCAAAGAAGGTGAAGCGGCCGGTACTGACAAGTCCGGTAAAGTAACCACCCTGCCCTTCACCGTTTTGAATTTCAAAGGCGATCAATCTCAGCCGTGTTTGACAGTTGTCAGAGTCCAGATCAAAAGCGTACTGACCAACGGCTTTTCCCGAAGTCTCGGAACCCACGATCGCAAGCTCGATGTGCGGATCCAAGCCATTGATCAGGAGTTCACTGGCGGATGCTGAGCCACTTGTTGTGATAAACGCGATTCGAAGTGGACTAAAGGTCTCAGGTAACAGAGCGAAGTTCGCTGTGCTGTTCTGATCCTGATGCTTATCGTTGAGGTTAATAATGTAACTCAGCTCACCGTTCGCCAATTCACCAGCTAACAAGTTTAAGAAGGTCTCAGCCACACGCACCAGACCGCCGCCGTTGTATCGAAGGTCAATAATAAGGTCAGTGACGCCGGCCTCACCAAACGTTGTTGCCGCGGCTCGAAGCGGACCATCCGCCGCATCGATGAATGTTCGGAAGTTGATGTAGCCAACGGGACCACCGCTGTCTCTTGGGATTACCAGCGCACCGCCAGCCAAAGGAGGTGTACTAGTTTCTCCCGTGGTTACTGTGATCTCGCTAGTCACACCTTCATACTCTACACGGAACACCGTAGTTTGTAGCTCTCCACGAGCACCGAAAACGGCCTCGGGCAGCTCGGCATCTCGGGCTACCATTTCGTCCCAAGTCTCAAAGTCACTCTCACCGTCACGTTTTACAGCTAACAGACGTTGACCTCGTCGAATACCCGCCGTGTGCGCAGGGCCCTCCTCGTAGGAGTCCGCAAAATAGAAGTTGTTGTTGATGATGCGGTATCGCACGCCATAACCGTAAAACGCACCTGAGGTGAAACGCGCCTCGTCTTCCTCGATAGTTGTGAGATAGGAGAAACCCGGATCACGCCCCGAGCCATCTGTCCAAATGGGCTGCATGATGGCAGCGAGGTAGTCAGATGCATCGTCGTAGTCATTCTCATTGACCTGCGCAAGTTCGTCGTACCAGTAGTAATAGCTTTCAGACACCTCTTTAACGAACTGAATCTGCGCCGTATTACCGCATGGATCCGTAGTGCTGCCACCACCAGAACCACCGCCTGCGGTCGGCTGCTGGGGTGTTGTGCCACCGCCACCACCGCCACCGCAGGCGGTAATCAATATGCTCACACTAAGTGCAATAATCAGTTGCTTTGACACGGTAACTCCTATGTTTAGATGCCACATCTCGGGGCGCAAGATAAGCAATACGGTGTGTCCCGCCAAGTCTTGCGCTGTCTTATGTCACATTGATAGCGGTTTGGAACGCTGGACGCTCGGTGATCCGCTGCACGTATGCTTTTAAATGAGGCATATCATCGGAGACGCATCCCATACGACTACTCATGAAACAGGCATGACCCAGCATGATGTCCGCAGCCGAGAAATCGCCAATAAGGTAGTCGCGGCCCTCCAAAGCTTCATTAACCGGATGAAGCGCCTTGTTGAGAAGACGCTGTGCTTGGCCCAATACGACGGGGTCACGGCGATCTTCCGGCAACAGAATCGTGTGGACAACAATCGTATTCATCGGTGGCATGACCATCCCCTCGCAGTAGTGAAACCACTGCAGGTATTCGGGGAACATCGGGTCGTCCACGGCAGGTTTAAGACCACCGTCTTTATGCCGTGCCAGTACATACTCCACGATGGCACCAGACTCATAAATCGACACATCGCCGTCGTCTAAAACCGGAATGCGCCCTAACGGGTGTCTACTCCGGTGCTCATCAGATTTGAGATCCTTGGGGTGAAACGCCATTGCGTTGAGCTCGTAGGGAAGCTGGAGTTCCTCGAGGAGCCACAAAATACGGCCGGCCCGGGACTGTGGTGCGAAATGAAGTTTTAGCATGTGAAACCCCTTGTCGATGGTTATTTTTGGTTTATTGGGCGCGCTACACGCCTCGTGTCTACTACCACACCTCACCAGCCTAGCGTTTGTCACGGTAAAAATCTGTGAAACCCGTGTTTATTTTTTAGATATAAAGATATCTTTATACACATGAACGTTGATGCCTTATCACAATGCTTAAAAGCGGTGGCTGACCCAAGCCGGCTCCGCCTCATGTCACTGTGCAGCCAAGGTGAACTCACCGTATCTGACCTCGTACGGATCACGGGCTACAGCCAGCCTCGCACATCGCGTCATCTGAAAATTTTGCAGGATGCCGGACTTCTCGAGAGTTTTCGCGAGCAGCACTTCATTTTTTACCGCGCCAATCATCAGCAGCCCCAACAGACCATCCTCAGCACACTACTGGGCAGCTTGGATACGGCGGACAGCACCCTAGCGGAGGATAGCCGGCGACTTGCGGTCATTCGCGATGCGCGAGCTCAGCTTGCGGAGGCCTACGTTGAGGATGAGGTCCCGGAGTGGCTAGAGCTTCACCGATATCACGGCGACGAAGCCACATTTAAGTCGCACGTAATCCAATTACTGTCAGGTCACTACGTCGGACACCTGTTGGATATTGCTACCGGCACGGGTCGTATATTGCGGCTGGTTGGGCCGCTGGCTGATAGTGGCTTCGGTATCGATCTCTCTAAAAAGATGGTGATTGTCGCCAGAGACGCAATAGAAACGGCGGGACTGACTCACCTGTCCGTGCGACAAGAAGATATGTATCAAATGCGATTTGCAGCCAACAGCTTTGACACCGTCACCATTGATCAAGTGCTGTATTTTGCTGACGATCCGAAAGCCTTGTTTGAGGAAGCAACACGCGTGCTCAGACGCGGCGGAAAACTGTTGATTGTTGCCTTCACACAACATGAAGACCCCGCTTCACATCCTGTGCCGGTCAGTGTCGATATGAAATCGATTATGGGTTGGCTCATGAGTGAGGATCTCAACATCGAGCAGATCAGCAAAATTCCCGGGGAGTCGTTGGATATCAGCCTCATTCTTGCCAGCAAGACTAGTTAAGTCGTGGCACGCTTCACGCGACTACCTCTAACTTGTCTAAGTCTTGCTTTCATGGATGGCTGCAATACGCTCAGCACTATGGCCGCGGTCACCCTCCGAAATACCAGTCATTTTCCAGACTACAAGCTGTCGGCTGGCCTGATCGACTCCTGTGGTAGCGAGTTAATACGGTCTAACAAACGTACGGGCGATGAAGTTATGACTGTTTGGGACAACACGAGTGACGAGGAGCTCGTGATGCTCTGGCTATGGCATAACGGAGAGGCGCGTGAGATCTATCGCTTGGCGCCCAATACCACTACGCAAGCTAGTCTCCTGAAGGGAATGGGTATTGCAGTCGTCAGCAAGGCGCGGGAGCGCTGTTTCTACAACCAAATTATTACTGATCAATCGGCTGCAGGGACTGCCGGCCGCTTCGAATAATCAACTAGGTAATCCAGCTACAATAAACAAAGCTTGATCGAAAACGAGCGAGGAAAAGAATGAGAAACATAATATTAATGTCAGCGGCGACACTTTTACTCATGGGTTGTGGCGAGGCTCGTAACGAGAACACTGAATCCGCAAGCGCTCATGGGAAGACGTTGGCAAAAACCACTCGCGGTGACCACGTAGACACCTACTTTGGCGTGGAGGTATCTGACCCCTATCGATGGTTGGAAGATGATCTTAGCAGTGATACCGCCGACTGGATCACTGAGCAAAATGCCACCACCCGCTCGTATATTGACGCTATCTCTCTGCGCGACGACGTCAAAAATACGGTGGCCCGTATGCAGAACTTTGAACGCGAAACCGCGCCCTTTATTGAAGGTGGCAAACGCTATTTCTACCGCAACTCAGGCCTTCAGAATCAGCGAGTGCTATATCGCATTGAGGATGATGGCAGTGAAACTGTCTTCTTAGATCCAAATACCTTTAGTGAGGATGGCACGGTTAGCATGTCGAGCGTCAGCTTCACTGAAGACGGCAGCATCGTAGCTTATCAGCTCTCCGAAGGTGGCAGTGACTGGCGTTCCATTGTGATCAGAGACGTCGCCACCGGCGATATACTCGAGGGACCACTGGTTAATGTGAAGTTTTCCGGCATCAACTGGCTGGGTAATGAAGGATTTTTCTACTCCAGCTATGACAAACCAGACGGCAGTGAACTCTCCGCAAAAACGGATCAGCACAAATTGTACTTCCACGCGCTAGGTACACCACAGAGTAGTGATATAGTGGTATATGGTGCGACCCCTGAGCAAAAGCATCGTTATGTAGGCGCCTCCGTAGGTGGCGACGATCGGTACTTAGTGATCAGCGCAGCCAACTCCACGTCGGGCAACAAGCTGTTTATCAAGGATTTAGCGTCCGAATCTGACGAGCTCATTGTCGTCTTCGCCGACGAGTCGGCAGACGGTTCATTGCTCGAAAGCAATGATGACTATCTCTTGATCGAAACAAATCACGATGCGCCCAAAGGTCGAGTGATTGCGCTGGATCCGCAGGCGGCTGGCGAGAGCGACTGGCGCGATGTTATTCCCGAGAGCGATTACGTGCTCAACGCCAGCTCGAGCGCCGGTTATCTTTTCGCCGAATACATGATTGATGCAATCAGCCAAGTGAAACAGTTCGACCTCGAGGGCAGTCTCATAAGGAATATTGAACTACCTGACCTCGGAAGCGCGTCGGGTTTTGGCGGCAAAAAAGAGCAAGCGACAGTCTTTTTTACGTTCACAAACTACCGTATCCCACCCGCTATCTTCTCTCTTGACCCCGAATCCGGCGATGTCAGCTTGTACCGAGCGTCTAAATCACCGTTTGACGGCAACGGCTATCAAACTGAACAGGTGTTCTACACCTCAAAGGACGGGACCCGCGTACCTATGATCATAACGTACGCCAAGGACACCTCACTCGACGGCAGTACCCCTACCATTCTTTACGGCTACGGTGGCTTTGATATCAGCATTCGACCTCGTTTTAGCAGCACAGTTGCGGCGTGGCTTGAGATGGGCGGCATTTACGCCGTGCCCAATATTCGCGGTGGTGGTGAATACGGCAAGGCATGGCACATTGCCGGTACTAAAAGGCAAAAGCAAAACGTCTTTGATGACTTTATCGCGGCGGCCGAGTACCTCATTGCAGAGGGCTATACGAGCAAGGAAAAGTTGGCTCTAAATGGCGGATCCAATGGCGGCCTACTGGTCGGCGCGGTGACTACTCAACGTCCTGATCTTTTCCAGGTTTCGCTACCACGTGTCGGCGTTCTCGACATGTTGCGTTATCACACCTTCACTGCAGGCGCGGGCTGGGCCTATGACTATGGAACGTCTGAGGAGAGTGAAGAAATGTTCCGCTACTTGCTCGGTTATTCGCCGCTCCACAACACGAAACCTGGCACTGCCTATCCAGCGACTCTTATAACCACCGCAGAACGGGATGACCGCGTCGTGCCGGCGCACTCGTACAAGTTTGCAGCGCAGATGCAGTACGACCACTCGGGCGATTCTCCGGTTCTAATTCGTATCGACAGCAATGCCGGACACGGTGCGGGCACCCCAACAAATAAACTGATTGATCAGTACGCTGATATTTACAGTTTCACACTAAAGAATATGGGCGTAGAGAAAATAAAGGGCAATGAGTCCGCTCTTCAACGGGCCGAGTCAGTAGTTGAGTAAAGACATGTACTGGTTTGTCGAGCACTGGATCGCAAGTTCTCTCCTTGTTACCTATGTAATTATGTTGTTCCACAACGCCTATGTCGGTAACAAAGCGGCGACTGGTGTTGGTGGCTACTACGTGGGTAACCGCCAGCTTGGGGGCACCGTTGTCGGCATCTCTTTCTTTGCGACATTTGCCTCTACCAACACGTTCATTGGACATGCGGGAAAAGGCTACGAATACGGCGTCGCATGGTTCACGATGGCCGTTCTGCTCGTCATTTTCTCCTGGGTGTCCTGGCGATGGATCGGACCGCCACTGAGGCGCTTTGCCGCCGCATGGGATGCACTGACTATTCCGGATTACATTCGCGGACGGATATTAGGGGACAACCCTGATGCCGAGCGCCATCCTCTACTTTTGCTGTCTGCCTCCGTGATTCTTTTCGCTAGCATCCTATACCTCCTAGCTATCTTTAAAGGCGCGGGACATTTGTTCCAGATTTTCCTAGGCGTGCCTTACGAAGTCGCAGTCGGGGTGACCTTAATCGTGGTCGTCATGTACACATCCATTGGTGGCTTCGTCTCTGTCGTTAGGACGGATGCGATTCAAGGTGTGCTAATGCTCATTGGTGCCATGACGATATTCTACTTTGTCACGCAGGCAGCCGGTGGTGTCGCATCGGTCGGCCAGCTGACCGATATGCCCACGAAAGAACACCTCTTCGATCTTAACGGCGCTGTGCCCTTCGCTGTGCTGTTAGGTGTATCACTGTCGGGCGCCCTCAAGCTGATTGTGGATCCACGTCAGTTATCGCGCTTTTATGGCCTCAAGAGTGATGCAGAGGTAAAACGTGGTATGTGGATTGCCGTACTGGGCATGACGCTGATCTTGGCCTGTATGTTTCCTATTGGCCTTTATGCACACCTTATCCTCGAGAACGTAACCGATACCGACCTGATTATTCCCCGGCTGGTTAACGACCCAGCCATTTTCCCGTTTTGGGTAACGGACCTGCTAATAGTGTCGATCGTATCTGCCGCCATGTCCTCGATGGACAGTGTGCTTCTGGTGGCCTCTTCAACCCTCTACAAAAACATGATTTCGCCATTTAAGGCTGTTGAAAACGAGGTGCGGTGGTCCAGAGCGGCGGTCATTGGGCTTGCCAGTATCGCCGCCTTCATGGCGCTCAATCCACCGGGAGATATCGTGGGTATCACCATCTTCTCCGGTAGCCTTTACGCTGTTTGCTTCTTCCCACCGGTTGTTTTTGGGCTGTACGGGCGTGTTGCATCTGCACCGACAACCTTGCTCTCGATGATCCTGGGGATCAGCACC
Organism: uncultured Halieaceae bacterium; assembly: GCA_913031575.1. Classification (GTDB taxonomy): domain Bacteria; phylum Pseudomonadota; class Gammaproteobacteria; order Pseudomonadales; family Halieaceae; genus Luminiphilus. Next base: position 11,486 of record CAJWEV010000048.1, read on the forward strand.
TTACTACTATGGATCACGTTGGGTCTAAGCGCCCTGCTCCACGAGGTCTTTCCCGCACTGCTAGTGTCTTCATCGGTTTACTTGCTTAAAGCAAGTAAAGAAACCACTACTACGGTCTAATCAACTGCCCGCATCGCCATTCACGCGTTACACTAGGTGCCTAACATCAAAGCAGTGCGAGCGTGGATAGAATCGGACACGAACAGCTGAGAGAACTCCCCTCCGTAAGTGTCATTCTCGACCATATGCAGTCGGAGGTGGCACATTGGGGACATGATGCGGTGACAAGCGCAGCGCGCGCGCACCTTGAGATGTTGAGAGTCACAATTCAATCGGGTGAACCGGTGGTATTGGATCTATCGATCATTCAGCAAACAATTCGCGACGAGCTCACTAACGCGTTTCAACCGGCTTTAAAATCAGTCTTCAACCTCACGGGTATTGTCCTTCATAGCAATCTCGGGCGCGCTAATCTCGCAGATGCCGCAATACATTCCATGAATCGAGTAGCCGGCAGTGCTAACAACCTTGAATACGATCTCGAAAAGGGTCAACGCGGTGACCGTGACAGCCACATCGAATCTTTGATTTGTGAGCTTACGGGAGCGGAAGCGGCAACGGTCGTAAACAATAACGCAGCTGCCGTTCTACTTACGCTGAACACCTTGGCGCTAGGTAAAAAGGTACCCGTGTCCCGCGGTGAGCTGGTTGAGATTGGGGGGTCGTTTCGTGTACCCGAGATAATGGAGCGCTCGGGCTGCAGCCTCGTTGAGATCGGCACAACCAATCGAACGCACCTCAAGGACTATGCCAGTGCGATTGATACTGACACTGCGCTATTGATGCGCGTGCATACCAGCAACTACCGTATCGAAGGGTTTACCAACACAGTGCCCGAACCTGAGCTTGCCAAGCTTGCTCATGACAACCAAATACCATTCGTCGTTGATATGGGCTGCGGCAATCTCATCGACTTAAAGGCATTTGGGTTGCCCCATGAAGCCACAGCACAGCAGACCCTTGATCATGGAGCCGATTT
>CAJWEV010000049.1 GCA_913031575.1 uncultured Halieaceae bacterium
ATAAGGAAAGTACCGCCGTAGGGAATGAACCCACCATGTAATGCAATGCCATTCATCATGGCTGCCATGGCAAATTCGCGGACGCCATAATAAATGTAGTTGCCCTCGGCATCCGATGCATCGGCACCGGTAGCGCCGGGCCACAACGTGAGGTTCGACCCCGCCAGATCGGCGCTGCCGCCAAGCAGCTCAGGTAATTTAGGTGCAATCGCTGCAATCGCCTGCTGCGAGGCCTTGCGTGACGCAACATCAGACTCATTCGCAACGCACTGTGCGATGAAATCATCCACACCGGTGAAAAACTCTGCCGGTAATTCACCAGCCACCCGCCGCTGAAACTCGTCAGCAAGCTCGGGACAGTCATTTTTGTAAGCATCAAGCTGGGACTGCCAAGCGGCCTCAGCCTCGGCACCGGAAGTACGTGCATCCCAGTGCAAATAAACATCGTCGGGCACTTCGAATGGGTCATAGGCCCAACCCAAGGCATCACGCGTCAGAGCGATCTCATCTGCGCCCAAAGGCGCTCCGTGGCAGGACTCTGTGCCTCCCTTGTTGGGACTACCTTTACCGATCGTTGTCTTACAACATATAAGAGATGGACGTGACGTTGTACCAACTGCCTCGTCAAACGCAGCTGCAACTGCATCAGGATCGTGGCCATCAACGTCGCGAACTACGTGCCAACCGTAGGCTTCAAACCGTGCAGGTGTATCGTCGGTGAACCAGCCCGCGATTTCTCCATCGATTGAGATCCCGTTATCGTCATAAACCACATTGAGCTTCCCTAAACCCAGGGTACCCGCGAGTGAACAGGCCTCATGGCTGATGCCCTCCATCAAGCAACCATCACCAACAAAACACCAGGTGCGGTGATCGACAACCCGGTAACCATGTTTGTTAAAACGGGCTGCCATGAGCTTTTCCGCAACTGCCATACCAACGGCATTGGCAAGGCCCTGACCCAGCGGCCCTGTGGTAGTTTCAACGCCCGGTGTATAACCGTACTCGGGGTGACCCGGCGTCTTGCTATGCAACTGACGGAAGTCTTTGATGTCGTCTATCGACAAGTCAAAACCGGTAAGATGCAACAGCGAATAAATCAGCATAGAGCCGTGCCCGTTGGAAAGCACAAAGCGGTCCCGATCTGCCCAATGAGGATTGGTGGGATTGTATTTCAGATACCCGGTCCACAAGACTTCAGCGATGTCCGCCATCCCCATAGGGGCGCCAGGGTGTCCTGTATTAGCTTTCTGAACAGCATCCATGGAGAGCGCTCTAATGGCGTTTGCTGCGTGCTGTCGAGTTACGGTTGAGCGATGAACTTCCTGCAAAACGAGGTCCTCAATTGGGTTGCGAGTGAGCGGCGCCAATGATCGCATGGATTGACCATCAAAAGCCGTGAACTCGCCAATTTTTATTGCAAACTTTTACTTCAAGTCAGGTGAGATGACCCCGCGTTTTATCGAACGAGATCCAAATACACGCGAGGCGTAAAACAAACTAAAACAGCACTCGTGTTCGTAAGGTCCCTTCAATCTCCGTCAAGCTCCTAATTAAGGCTTTTGAGTAATCCGCCTCGATATCGATGACCACGTAACCCGTGTCTTCCATGGTTTGAAGATACTGACCGCTGACGTTGACATTGTTCTCACTGAACACCTGGTTGATCGCACTCATAACGCCGGGAATATTCTGATGGACGTGAAGTAACCGATGCTTACCGTCGTGCTCGGGTAGCGCTACCTCAGGGAAATTTACCGCCGACGTGGTTGTTCCGTTATCGCTGTATCGCGTCAGCTTCTCTGCCACCTCAACACCAATGTTCTCTTGGGCTTCCTCGGTTGAGCCTCCGATGTGGGGCGTCAAGATGCATTGATCGAGGCCTCGAAGTGGCGACAGAAATTCATCGTTGTTCGAGCGTGGCTCTACCGGAAACACGTCTATCGCCGCACCGCCAATGTGCCCGATTCGGAGCGCCTCGGCTAAAGCATCTAGATCGACCACGTTGCCGCGTGAAGCGTTAATGAGCATGGCGCCCTGTCGCATTTGTGCTATCTCGTCACTGCCTATCAATAGCTCCGTGCTGGCATGCTGTGGCACGTGCAAGCTCACAACATGAGCGTCCTGCAAAAGATCGGACAGCGTTGCCTTGGGTTGCGCATTACCCAGCGGGAGCTTTGACTCAACATCAAAGTAGATGACCTTCATACCGAGGCCTTCGGCGATTACACCGAGCTGCATGCCGATATTGCCGTAACCAATAATGCTCAGTGTCTTGCCACGACACTCATGTGAACCCTCGGCGGTTTTTTGCCACTCACCTCTGTGCGCGGCAGCACTTCGCTGTGGCACCCCTCGCAATAAGAGAATGACTTCGGCCATCACGAGCTCTGCCACACTTCGCGTGTTTGAGAAGGGCGCATTGAATACGGGAATACCGTTGCGAGAGGCTGCTTCCAAGTCGACCTGGTTTGTACCAATACAAAAACAACCAATGGCGACAAGACGCGGCGCTGCCTCAATCACCTCGGCACTCAGCTGGGTCCGAGATCGAATGCCCACAAAGTGCGCATCTTTGATTTCTGCCATCAGCTCTTCAGTAGGAAGCGCCTTTGGGTAGCACACGACGTTGTCGTAACCCGCCTTCGCCAATGCATCAATCGCACTTGGGTGAATGCCCTCAAGCAGTAAGAACTTAATTTTGGACTTTTGTAATGATTGTTGTTCCATCGAGTCTCTGACTTGGTGTCATGGCGCGGGGCGCAGATGGTAGCATTACGGCCATTGTCTTTATGGAGTTCAGTGTGGCCGGATCGTCGATAGACATTATTCAGGAGTTGAGTGCGGTACTGACTCCGGAGCAGGTGGCTGTCGACCCCGCATCACTAAAGACCTACGGTCAGGACTGGACCCGATTTACACCACCGGCTCCGACAGCAATCGTATTTCCCCGAGGTACTGCCGATGTAGTGGCGGTTGTCGAATGTGCCCGACGCTGTCAATTCGCGCTCGTCCCGTCGGGCGGTCGAACAGGCTTGAGCGGTGGTGCCTGCGCCGCAAATGGCGAGGTTGTAGTGTCCATGGATAAGATGAATGCCATCTCGCCCGTTAATCTGATGGACCGCACTGTGACCGCAGGCGCTGGAGCCATCACCCAAAACATACAACAGGCTGCTAGAGATGCAGATTTGTTTTATCCGGTCGACTTCGCCTCGAGTGGCTCAAGTCAAATCGGTGGCAACATTGCAACGAATGCGGGTGGTATCAATGTCATTCGTTACGGCATGACCCGAGAGTGGGTTGCGGGCTTAACCGTGGTAACCGGCAAAGGTGACGTGCTCGAGCTCAACAAAGGTCTGATGAAAAACAATACCGGCCTCGACTTTCGTCACCTGTTTATCGGATCGGAGGGCATTCTCGGCTTTATCACCGAAGCAACCCTCAAGCTCACAGCACCACCCAAAGACCCCACCGTTTTGGTATTGGGTCTAAGTGATATGAGCGCGATCATGGCAGTCTTAGATCGCATTCAATCAACAACGCCCCTGCTGGCCTATGAGTTTTTCTCAGAGCTTGCGGTCTCAAAGGTGGTTGACCATGCAGGGGTCGCGCGCCCGTTCGAGACCCGCACACCGTTCTATGCCTTGGTCGAGTTCGAGCGCCAGAATGACATGACCGATGCGCATGTCTTTGAGGCGGTGGAGCAGTGCATGGATGAGGGCTGGGTAATCGATGCGGTAATGAGCCAAAGTGTGGCCCAAGCGAGAGCCTTGTGGCGACTACGCGAAGACATATCGGAAACCATTTCGAAATGGACGCCTTACAAGAATGATATCTCCTCGACCGTATCAAACGTGCCTGAACTACTTGCGTCTGTCGACGAAGTGGTTCACGAGAACTACCCCGACTGGGAAGTGGTTTGGTACGGTCATATTGGTGACGGCAATCTTCACCTTAATATTCTGAAGCCCGAGAACCTGCAGATTGAGGAGTTCAAGAAGCGATGCAATGAGGTCTCGACGGATATCTTTGATGCGATAAAGATGCTCGGGGGCAGTGTCTCAGCCGAACATGGTGTTGGCACACTCAAAGCACCCTATCTCGGCTACAGCAAATCCGATTCAGAAATCGATGCTATGCGCGCAATCAAAGCGATTTTTGATCCGGACGGTATTCTCAATCCAGGCAAGGTGTTCTCCACTGCGTGAGGCACAACCACAATAATGCAAAAAAAAGGAACCATCATGAACGCGCACGCGCTCAAGCAGGCAGTAGCCCAGGCAGCCATTAGTCGAGTCGAAAGCCATCAGAGCAACGACATTATTCTCGGGATTGGCACTGGGAGTACCGCCGAATGCTTCATCGCAGAGTTGCCGAAATTACGCGACAAAATAAAGACCACGGTCTCAAGCTCTGAGCGGTCATCCGCCCTGTTGCTTGAGCTAGGCTTCGAGGTGCAGGACTTAAATGCTGTCGATCGTGTCGATGTCTATGTCGATGGCGCCGACGAAGCCACGCAAGACGGTTTTCTGATTAAAGGCGGTGGCGCCGCACTCACGCGCGAGAAGATCGCAGCCGCAAAGGCCAATGAATTTATTTGCATCGCCGACAGCAGTAAGTTGGTAAACACGTTAGGTAGGTTCCCCTTGCCAGTTGAGGTGATTCCCATGGCGCGCACCTTGGTACGCGACGCACTGAACAGTCTAGGGGGCGATGCCGTGTGGCGTGAGGGTGTGGTCACCGACAACGGTAATATCATCCTCGATGTTCACGGACTCACCATCACCGACCCGCTCGAACTCGAATCCTTGATCAACAATATGACTGGCGTGGTCTGCAACGGCATCTTTGCGCATCGGCCTGCCAATGTCCTCCTCATCAGTAATAATTTGGGAGTTGTCCGAGTTTTGTAAAAAACTCAAATGACTAAAAATTGACATATAAAGATATCTTTATATGATGCGATGAAATTAAATCGGGGGATTTACCTGTGAGTTCGTACGCATTATTTACTTCGGAATCGGTATCAGAAGGACATCCGGATAAAGTGTCTGACCAAGTATCAGACGCCATCCTAGACCTTTACCTTGCAAAGGATCCAAACGCGCGCGTTGCGGTGGAGACGCTGGTTAAGACCGGCATGGCAGTTGTGGCTGGTGAAGTCACCTCCTCAGCGGCTGTGACGCCCGGCGAAATTGAGAGCGCAGTGCGGAAAGTCATTTGCGATATTGGCTACGACAACTCGGACGTCTGTTTTGATGGCAATACCTGTGCCGTGATAAACGCAATTGGTCTTCAGTCTGCGGACATTGCAATGGGAACTCACGAGGCGGATGAGGCCAATCAGGGCGCAGGTGACCAAGGCCTAATGTTTGGCTACGCGGCCAATGAAACCGATACATTGATGCCTGCGCCGATTTACTACTCACATCGCTTGGTTGAAAAACAGGCGGAGCTGCGCCGCTCGGGTACTGCCGACTTCTTGCGCCCAGATGCAAAAAGTCAGATTTCAGTGCGCTACGAGGACGGCAAGCCCGTGGCCGTAGACGCAGTTGTTCTGTCCACACAACACTCCGCTGACATCAAACAGGATGCGCTCAGGGCCTTTGTGAAACGCGAGATCATCGAGGCAGTGCTTCCGAGTGAGTGGCTCTCTGATGACACCAAATATCACATCAACCCCACCGGTCAGTTCATTATTGGTGGTCCAATGGGCGACTGCGGGCTTACGGGACGGAAGATTATTGTCGACACTTATGGCGGTATGGCGCGCCACGGTGGCGGTGCTTTCTCCGGTAAGGATCCGTCCAAAGTAGACCGCTCAGCTGCCTACGCCGGTCGGTACGTCGCTAAAAACATCGTAGCTGCCGGGCTTGCTGGGCGCTGCGAGATTCAGGTCTCCTACGCCATTGGAGTTGCAGAGCCCACATCTATCTCCATCGATACCTTCGGTACAGCTACGGTCGCCGAAAGCACGATCATCGATCTGGTAAGAACGCACTTTGATCTTCGACCAAAAGGTCTTATCAATACGCTTGACCTGAAACGACCCATCTATCGCCCCACCGCGGCCTATGGCCATTTCGGCCGAGAGCAAGCGGACTTCACATGGGAGCGAACAGACAAAGCCGATGCTCTACGCGCTGCGGCAGGAATTTAAGTAATTACGGCTTGAAGGAGTTTTTTATGACCACTGCCATCGATTTAGCAACCTTTTCTGACTACAAAGTCGCTGACATCACGCTCGCCGAATGGGGCCGTCGTGAGCTGGCGATTGCAGAGACCGAGATGCCCGCACTGATGACACTACGCGAGCGTTTACGTGATGAGCAGCCCCTTGCAGGCGCGAAAATTCTCGGCTGTATCCACATGACCATTCAAACAGGTGTACTGATTGAGACGCTGGTCGATTTGGGTGCCGAAGTCCGCTGGTCAAGTTGCAACATTTTTTCCACTCAGGATCACGCCGCTGCCGCAATAGCTGCCCGGGGTATTCCTGTTTTCGCGTGGAAGGGCGAGACAGAGCCAGAGTATGAGTGGTGTATCGAGCAGACCATCCTACAGGACGGTAAGCCCTGGGAAGCGAACATGATTCTCGATGATGGTGGCGATCTGACCGCCATGCTGCACGAGAAATACCCCGAGATGTTGGAGCGCATTCATGGAATCACTGAAGAGACGACCACAGGCGTGCATCGACTGTATGACATGCTCGAGGATGGATCGCTCAAAGTACCGGCGATCAACGTCAACGACGCGGTCACAAAGTCAAAAAATGACAATAAATACGGTTGCCGCCACAGCTTGAATGACGCGATCAAACGTGGTCTCGACCACTTGTTGGCTGGCAAGCGCGCTTTGGTACTGGGCTACGGAGATGTGGGCAAGGGGTCAGCGCAATCGCTGCGCCAAGAGGGCATGATTGTTCGCGTAACCGAGTGTGATCCTATTTGTGCCATGCAAGCCTGCATGGATGGCTATGAAGTTGTCTCACCTTTCATTAATGGTGTGAATGACGGTACTGATGCTTGCATTGACACCCAATTGCTAGGACAGACAGATCTCTTGTGTTCTGCAACGGGCAATGTTGATGTCTGTAGTGCGGCGATGCTGCGCGCACTCAAGCCTGGTGCGGTCGTGTGTAATATCGGCCACTTTGACAATGAAATCGATACAGCTTACATGCGCGAAAATTGGGATTGGGAAGAGGTCAAGCCTCAGGTACATAAGATCTATCGTGATCGCGATACCAACGACCACTTGTTGCTGCTTGCTGAAGGTCGTCTTGTGAACCTGGGTAATGCGACAGGACATCCATCGCGCATTATGGACGGCTCCTTTGCGAATCAGGTACTCGCCCAGATTCACTTGTACGCAAAGCGCTTTGCCGATCTCTCTGCGGTTGACAAGGCTGGTGCTATCACCGTAGAGGTGTTGCCTAAGCATCTAGATGAGCAAGTCGCAGCGCTGATGGTAGAAGGGTTTGGTGGGGTTATGACCAAGTTAACTGATCAGCAAGGTGATTACATTGGTGTCAGCGTCGACGGCCCCTTCAAGAACGACAGCTACAAGTACTAAACCCTCGAACTCGGTAGCTGTTAAGCTTCGGCACTATGCGCAGCTACCGAGTTTACTCATCACGACCCATAACAATTGAAAAGCAGTGCGATCTTGATGATCGTGCTAGTCACCACCTCGCCCGGGTATTACGAGTGAAAGCGGGTGACCGCCTATCTGTATTCAACGGAGACGGAAACAATTATCAAGGTGCCATCGTCTCCGCTACCAAACATCAGGTATCGGTAATCATCGATAGCATCGAGCCGGCAAACACTGAGTCGTCACTGAACACCTATCTGGCCTTAGCCGTATCTAAAGGCGATCGCTTTGAGTGGGCCATTAAGAAGGCTACCGAGCTGGGTGTTACCTCCATCGCGCCCATCCTGAGCCAACGCGTTGATGTACGTCTGTCACCCGAGCGTTGGCAAAAGAAACAGGAGCACTGGCAGCAAATAGTCATTAGCGCCTGCGAGCAAAGCGGTCGTGCCGTTGTTCCCGAGGTGCAAGAGCCCACAACACTGCCTCATTGGTTGTCCCATGTGGAAGCTGACTGCAAATTGGTGCTGGACCCCGAGGCAACACCCAATGCCTTGCATGATCAGCCCGCAAGCATCGCCCTGCTCATTGGGCCGGAGGGTGGTCTGGCGGCTTCGGAACTAACACTGGCGTCGGAGAATGGCTTTTGTGCCATGCGGCTGGGTCCCCGTGTGTTGAGAACCGAGACAGCACCACTGGTCGCCCTCAGCGTCCTCGGCGCACGCTGGGGCGATATAAAGGCTTGAACCGGAACCGCACTCGAATCAGAATCTCGAGAGTAAACATCAATCGTGAGTAAAATCAGCATGGCACTGCGTATCGGGGTTTTAATGGACCCCATCGCCACCATCAATACAAATAAAGACACAACGCTTGGCTTGCTTCGAGCGGCGAGTGCTGCAGGTCACGAGCTCACCTACCTTGAACAAGCTGATCTTACCGTCAGGAATGGTGAGACTATGGCCTCGTTGCGACCACTGACGGTTTATAGCGACGACACCGCTTGGTACGCAATGGGCGAACGGTACGACGCATCGCTATCGACGCTTGATGTGGTTCTGATGCGCAAAGACCCGCCCTTTGACATGGAGTTTTTCTACACAACACAGCTGCTTGAGGATGCTGAACGACGCGGTACGCTGATCGTCAACCGCTGCGCAAGTCTGCGGGACTGTAATGAGAAGCTATTTGCGACACAATTCCCGGAGTGCTGCCCACCGTTATTGGTATCCCGTGATCCCACTTCGCTAAAGGCTTTTCATGCCGAGCACGGCGATGTCATTTTCAAGCCTCTTGATGGTATGGGTGGACAGTCCATTTTTCGTGTCAAAGAAAACGACCCGAACCTCAACGTTATTCTGGAGACACTGACTGACAATGGTGGTGTCACCATCATGGCGCAGAGATACCTGCCCGCGATCAAAGACGGTGATAAACGTGTGTTGATGATCAACGGTGAAGCGGTTCCCTTCTGCCTCGCGCGACTTCCGATGGCCGGCGAAAACCGAGGCAATCTTGCCGCCGGGGGATCTGGTATCGTGCAACCCCTGTCTGATCGCGATCGCTGGATTGCCGAACAGGTAGGCCCGACGCTTCGCGAGAGGGGATTGCTTTTTGTAGGCCTCGATATCATTGGCGACTATCTCACTGAGATCAATGTCACCAGCCCAACCTGTATGCGCGAAATCGACCGAGCGAAGAACACACATATCGCTGAGCAGCTAATCGCATGTATAGAGCGAGAAGTCTCGGAGTCGCGGGGACGTTAACTAAAACGCTTCTGCCAATATGCCAGTGGTGACGGAAATGCTTAAAGCCATGTGGGGTTGCTGCTGGTGGAGAATCAAATTGATACTCTATGGAAAATCACGGTCCTAGCGTCGTGTGGTTTTTACCATCTTGGATCAGGGTGCGATAAGAACAATCCAGCACGCGGTGCCTTATCCGCTATGCACTCCTGCTTTAAGCACACAAGTCGATAAACTAAAGACTCTGATAATCTCCCCTCTAAGGAAAACAAAGTTATCAAGATGGATGTCCAAAGAACGACAGACTCACTGAGAGGACAGTTTCTGATTGCAACGCCAGTCATTGAATCCGGCTTTTTCAAAAGCACTGTCACCTATATTTGTGAGCACGGTGAAGCGGGCGCGATGGGCATAGTCATCAATAAACCATTAGATCTTCAACTCGCCGATATTTTCGAGCACCTGAATATCCAACCGTTATTGAGCCACGATGAGGTTGCTGTTTTGGCGGGAGGGCCGGTTAAGGTAGATCGGGGGTTTGTACTTCATTCACCTGGAGTCACTTACGACGCGACGCTGAGGATCAATGAGGAAATCTGGCTTACGACGTCGAAGGATGTGCTGGTTGATATCGCCTCAGGCACGGGCCCTGATAAGCATTTGGTCACACTGGGTTACGCAGGCTGGTCTGCTGGGCAACTCGAGCAGGAAATTGCAGAAAATAGCTGGCTCACCGCCCCGGCAAGCCAAGATGTCCTTTTCAAGTCACAGGTTACAGATAAGTTCGCCGATGCTGGGAGGTTGCTTGGTATTGATATCCATTTGCTGACGCAGCAAGCAGGTCACAGCTAGATGAAATCTGTCTCGACACTCCTTTGCTTTGACTTCGGCTTGTCGAATATTGGTGTCGCAGTCGGAAACACTCTTACAAGCGAGGCCCGGCCACTTACGATTCTGTCGGCCGTTAATGGAAAGCCAAATTGGAATACCATCGTTGCGCTCATAAAAGAATGGCAACCAGATGCTCTCGTAGTTGGCAACCCAATTGATGAGTCAGGGCTGGCTACGGAACTTTCTAAGAAAGCCTCTCGCTTTGCACGACAATTAAATAGCCGACTGCAAATCGATGTTTTGCTGCATGACGAGCGCTATAGCTCAAAAGAGGCAAAGTCTCGGGCGAGGGAGGCTGGACATAGAGGCGATTACGCCACTCACCCTATCGACGACCTTGCAGCGTCAATCATCCTGGAAAGCTGGTTACAGAGCGATCGTTAGTACCCCAACCAATATTGTTCGATAAAAAACCTTGAGGAGTCTCAACGTTTTGTGAGCTACTCCCATAGCGGGCACATTGATACACCTGATAACGCCATCGGCGCATCTCACGAGTGACAGCCTCGCAGCTTAATGCAAATCCGGCGCAATCTGCCGTGCTGTGAACGCCAAAAAATCGATGATGCACATAAAAGTGCGCTTAGTTATGTCGTTGGAGCACAATTTATGTGGTTCCTGCTAGGGAAACACCGACGTAAAATACAACCATGGATCACACTCAATTACATAGCAACATATCACAGGTCAAAAGCCGAATATCCTCTGCTGCAAGCACGGTGAATCGGGTGGCAGGTGACATTCGTTTGATCGCCGTGAGTAAAACAAAACCGGTCGAGGACGTCCGAGCAGCGTTTCACGCCGGTATTTCAGATTTCGGTGAAAACTATGTCACAGAGGCGGTCGATAAGTTCATCCAGTGCAGCGATCTGGACATTACCTGGCATTTTCTCGGCCCATTACAATCGAATAAGACACGGCAGGTCGCGGAATACTTTGATTGGATCCACTCTGTAGACAGACTGAAAATTGCCCAGCGCTTAAACGCGCAAAGGTCTGTGGAGAGAGCGCCGCTCAAGGTCTGCATTCAGGTGAATATGCCAGTTGAAGCGAGTAAATCTGGCGTTGTCTCACGCGATGAATTACTCGAGCTAGCAACTGCTGTTCATAACTTCGATCGACTCGATCTCAGGGGGATCATGGCCATTCCCGCCCCTTGCTCAGAGCTCTCTCGCCAACGCGAGCAGTTTGGACGAATCGCAGGTCTGCTCAAGACGGAGGGCTTACCCGTAGAAATGACAGAGCTATCGATGGGAATGTCAGCGGATATGGAGGCGGCGATTGCCGAGGGATCCACGATGGTCCGAATTGGCACAGATATCTTCGGCGCGCGGTATACTTAGGAACGATTTCAAGGGAAACAGCGCGTGACTCAACCTACAGTAACCTTTATCGGTGGTGGCAATATGGCCCGTGCCATTTATGGTGGGCTGCTCGACAGTGGATTCA
>CAJWEV010000050.1 GCA_913031575.1 uncultured Halieaceae bacterium
CGCGGAGACTGCATACCCTAGAACCTTTGATCATCTGCAAAACCTTACAACGCATGCGATCTTTGAGAAGTACTTGGGAGACTATAATGCGCACATATGGCGTTGATCTGTTTGCAAGCGTCAATTGCCTCGTCGTCTGCCGCAACAGATCTTCAAATACAATCAACACTGCCAAACATGAGCGCTAGTAGCCGGGATAAACAACGCAGAAACGTCTGATGAGTGCCGTACTGGCGTTCAAGTCGTAGCAAGAGCCTAGTGTTGCGGTACATTCTTTCCTTCAAGACTTTAACGGGAATACCTTTGGATTGAGCAATACGACACGACCCTATGACAAACAGGATCCTACTTTTATGAATTTCAGACTCATTTTTCTGGTCATGTTGGCCAGCCTGACAGGTTGCATCACAGGGTCGAACGAAACTTTTATAGAGTCCGAAAATCAGAACAGTAGAGTCAGAATGATCGTAATTCACTATACCTCCGAGAACTTTGCAGACTCTCTGGAGTTACTAACGAAGCGCACATCAAATCCCGTGAGTTCTCATTATTTGCTTCCAGAATCTGACGATAGTTCATACCCGCATGGGAAGCTGAAAACCTATCAGCTTGTCGATGAGAACAGGCGGGCATGGCATGCGGGACAGAGTTTCTGGCGCGGTAAAAGTGGTCTAAATGATCAATCTATTGGTATCGAAGTCGTCAATTTAGGCCGTTGTTTACAACAGAAAAAGTCTGACGCTCATAAGTTGCTTAGCCAGAACGCCCTGTGTTCGTTTCCCACATATGCTGATGATCAAATTGACCAACTCATTGTGTTAATCAAGCAAATATTATCGAGGCATCCGGATATAGACCCTACCAATATTGTTGGCCACAGCGACATTGCACCGGGTCGTAAGGTCGACCCAGGCCCGAGATTTCCCTGGCAGAGGTTACATCAGGCGGGAATTGGCGCCTGGTACGATGAAACGGTCGCGGCAAATTTTTGGAGCCATTTTTCCGCTGATCTGCCTACCGTTGAGACCGTTCAAAGAGCCTTATCGATTTATGGATACCGCGTTGAAGCAAGTACTGTCTGGGATGATCAAACAAGGGCTGCACTTGAAGCTTTTCAACTGCATTTCCGCTCGCATAAAGTGGACGGTGAAATTGACGCTGAAACCTCGGCAATTTTGTTCGCACTTCTTAGCCGTTACCGAGGGGACCAGTTACGGACTCTGTAGCTATTGACGCAATTTGAGATCAAAAGACTCGGATCAGCCTAATAGATTTCCTGAATACAGCAATGAAACCTCGCAGTGGGTACAAGTTACCAACTGCGCTCGTAGAGCAGGCGCAAGAATAACAATACGATGTTTATACCGTTTACAACCAGTTTGTTTTAGTTTGATTGTGGTGAATGGTAAAGGAGAAAAATAGTGCATTACGACGAGGTAGTTTTAGGCCGGCGGAGTATTCGGGGTTACAAGCCGGACCCAGTTCCAGAGTCCCTAATAAAAGAAGTCTTGGCACTGGCCATGCGCTCGCCCTCCTCAATGAATACTCAACCTTGGAACTTCACCGTAGTAACAGGCGAAGTGCTAGATCGTATCCGCAAGGGTAATACCGAGCGCAACTTAGCAGGTATTCCTCACTCGCGGGAATTTCGGATTGGATCTCCTTTTGCGGGGCAACATAGAGATCGACAAGTAGGTGTAGCAAAACAGTTATTCGCCGCAATGGATATTGCCCGTGAAGACGCGGAAAAACGTCAGGATTGGGTACTACGCGGGTTTCGCCAGTTCGATGCACCCGTTTGCATCATCATCACCTATGACGCTGTTCTGGCGGACAGCGACGACACGCCCTTTGACTGCGGCGCGGTCACCACGGCGTTAGTCAACGCCGCCTGGTCCAGAGGTCTGGGAGCAGTAATCAATAGCCAAGGCATCATGCAGTCCCCAGTCGTCCGAGAGCACGCCAATATTCCCGATGATCAGGTCATCATGAAGGCGGTAGCGCTCGGCTGGCCTGATGACTCATTCCCAGCCAACGCGGTCGTATCAGAGCGCAAGACTGTTGATGAGGCAGCCACTTTTTTGGGCTTCTCTGAGTAACCATCTCCCGAAAATATAATATGTAAAGCTTCCTTTACTTCTCGAAAATATCTGCGTAATATGTAAAGCATACTTAACATTTTGTACAGGTAACAATATATGAGTGACACACGCTCACACACTTCGCCGCAGGCAGACCTAAAAAAATCCACTGTTCAACTATTCCTTGCAGCGGCTGCCTGGGTGGGGAGCACTGCCCTCATGTCGTTTGGTCCAAGCGCGTTTTGGGACTTTGATACAGCGATCACCTTCTTAGCCATCGTTGCAAATCTAATAGTGGGCGTCTTAATGCTTTACAGCTTTTTTCGACACTTAAAAAACATGGATGAACTTCAGCGACAAACGCATCTTGAGGCCATGGCATTAACCTTGGGGATAACCATGGTGCTAACCGTTATCTATGGTGCCCTCCCGCAAGCGAAGGTAGTGGCTAGCGCCCAACCGGCCAACGTCTTATTCGTCATCGGTATGTCTTACATTCTGTCAGTAATAACCCTGTGGTTGCGGCGGACACGTGAATGAAAAATAGGCTCAAGGCACTGAGGGCAGATCGCGATTGGACGCAGGCGGATCTTGCAGATCGGCTGCACGTCACACGACAAACCATCAACGCGATTGAAAAAGGCAAATACGATCCGAGTTTGCCACTCGCATTCAAGATTGCGGCTGTATTTGGAATGCCCATCGAGGAAATATTTTCGCCGGACACTAAGTAGTACTATCAGTACCCGGGCCTGCCTCGATACGTGCAACTCAGCTCCAAAGCCCTTTGTTATCTACCCAGTGAATCTGAACTGCGTAGCAGTAGGCCGCGAGAAAAAAGAGTGGCACACCCGCCATGAGGCGGCTTGTCTGGCGGAAAGTCAGAAAAAACCCGCTTAGGCTTTTGCAGTTCATCTGGAATCGGAAACCAATAGAACGTCGATCTAAACGCGCCAGTTAATCGTCTGTGATATCGAAGTGCGCCTCCATGGCAGCCAGGACGACCGAGGGGTCAGAGCGTCGTTGGTAGTCCGCTGAGAGGTCCATCCAGACGACTTTGCCTAACTTATTAATCAGTAGTGTTGCTGGCACCGGCAACGCTTCAGCCTCCTCACTACCCGGCGCTGAATGAAATCCCTCGTTTCGCAGTCCAAACTTATCTGTAACGGTGAGTTGCTGATCAGACAGCATGGTCGCCTGTAAACCATGGAGATGGCGCCGATCTGCAATGACCTCCGGCAAATCGACACTCACGGTGAGGACTTTGACGCCGCGCTTGTCAAACTCTGCGCGCAGTTCTTCTAATCGACGTAACTCGCCGACACAGTAGGGTCACCAGTGTGCTCTGAAGAACTTGATGAGCACCAAGTGGTCGGTTAATGACAAAGAATCGAAAGCTTGTCCATGCCCGTCGATCGACGTGAACTGCGGCATCGCATCACCCACTTTGATCACGGAATCGCGCTCGACGATTTGTGTGCTAATCGACACTGTAAAAGGTAAGAAAGCGCCTACGACGATGGCGAAGATCGCGGGAATAGCGCCCAGCCAAGTGGTTCGCTTGATTAGAGCATAAACACCCAGCGCCGCAGCGCCCAAAAAGACAATGACAAAGCCCGTGCGATCGGCGGGGAGCGCCACCTCTGCCGCCAGATAAAACCAATAGCGGGCAGTTGCCGCTGCAATCACAGCAGCAAGCAAAGCAATCTTCGTACCTGTTTTTATCGCTATCATATGGATTCCACCAACCTGAACACGTGTTTCGGTTTGCAAGAACTCTTTACCTGCAACGCGTCGTAACCGCTCAATAGTCTCGTCCCTATAATGCTGTGAAACCTACTTTTGTTATACCATAGCGGGATGCTAAAAAGAAAAGCAGTAGCGTGCTGACAAGCAGAGACAAAGAGACTTTTTTTACTCGGGGTTGGTTCGTCAAACCTCAGCTCTTTGATGCTGATGAGATCAGAAAAATTCGTGATTGCTTCCAGAGCCTTGAGGCTAGAGCAGCTACCATGTCGGAGACAGGCGACAACTCTGGATCCTATTTTGTCTTAGAAACAAAGAACGGTGAACAGATCATTAAGCGCGTTGTTTGGGCAGGCGGTTCACAGCCATTTCTGTTATCCATCGGCTCCGATCCGCGGCTCACCGCGGTCGCCAGCGAGTTACTCGACACGCCGGTCATCGAGCAGCTTCTCAGTCAAGCGCATTTCAAGCGCCCCGGTGATGGAGTGACTTTTGGCTGGCATCAGGACATCCAGCATCGAGACAAAGGCCAGGACACATGGCACGACGTGAATGGTCAGGGGAGCTTCGTTCAAACCCTTATCGCCGTCGACGATATGACGCCAAATAGCGGCCCTCTGAAGTTCATTCCAAACAGTGCTTCATGGGGTAACTTGATGTTAAAAGATACCGATTACGAGTCGGCAGATGAACGAGATTCCACCTTACCCTTCGACGCAAGTACCGCGGTCACCATTGAGGCCAAGGCTGGCGACACACTGTTTTTTGGTCCGTATACCGTGCATGCAAGCTTTGAAAATACGTCGAAATGCTACAGACGCGTTTTTATTAATGGTTATGCATACCCAGGCGCAAACAGCCGTGTGTATCCAGGCGAGGGCGCATGTCGCAAACTGACGGTTCACCATGTTTAGTGTCATCGACTGGTTCATCGTAGCGACGTATGTCGCAATCACAACGTGGATTGGTCACCGGCTAAAAGGGAAACAAGAAACAACGCGTGACTTCTTCTTGGCGGGTCGGCAGATCCCCTGGTATGCGGTTAGCGCCTCTGTCATTGCCACGACCATTAGTGCCGTTACCTTTATTGGCGTCCCTGCAATCGCATTTGCCAGCGGAGGTAACTTTACCTACCTACAGCTAGCCATTGGTGGTGTGATCGCGCGTCTTCTGATCGCCCATTTCCTTATTCCCCGCTATTACCAGCGCGAATATTACAGCCCCTATGACTACATGAGCGACCGGCTCGGCGCGAGTATTGGTCGATTAACAGCTGGTCTGTTTATCGTTGGCGGCATACTTGGCCAAAGTGTTCGCGTGTATGCCACGGCACTGGTGTTTGAACTGCTCACTGGCTGGAGTATGGCCGAGAGCATCACAATGATCGCGCTGTTCGCCATTTTATGGACGTGGATGGGCGGCGTTGCAACCGTCATCTGGACCGACGTCGTTCAGTTCTTCGTTTTGATCGCCGGCGCGGTTGCTGCGCTGGTGGTAATGACCGGATCACTACCCGATGGCTGGCATACACTTTCGGAACTTGGCCGCAGTGCAGAGAAGTTTCAGGTTATCGATTTCAATAGTGACCCGCGCGTGGCATTTACGTTCTGGGCAGCTCTGATAGCACTGCCATTTCAGGGTATTTCGGTTTATGGAACCGACCACCTGTTCACTCAACGCCTAATGTGTTGCAAGAACGAAGGCGAGGCAAAGAAAGCGCTCTTGTGGAGTATAGTCGGCGAGACGATCCCGGCGTTGATGCTACTCGTCGGTATCGGCTTATACGCTTTTTACACGCTCAATCCTCTTTCGCCAGAGCTCGCATTACTGGTGGAGGAAAAAAGCGATCGCATCTTTCCAGTGTTTATTATCAACGAAATGCCAGTTGGAATTCGCGGATTACTCATCGCAGGCATTCTCAGTGCTGCCATCTCCAGTCTCGACTCTATTCTCGCGGCCCTCGCGCAGATTTCAGTCACCATGTTCTACAAGCCTTTTTTTCGACCTCACCGTGATGATCGGCATTACCTTAAGGTATCTAAGGGCCTAGTCATCATTTGGGGCGTTGTATTGGGTTTCACCGCATGGCAATTCTCACAACACAACGGCGATCTAATTACCCTCGCATTCTCCATGACCACCTACACCTTGGGTCCCATGCTTGGCCTATTTGTGATGAGTATCTTGAGCTCGCGGTTCAAATTCGGAGGTTTCGCACCCGCTATTTTTTTCAGCATGCTGGGCGTACTCATGATCAACGAGCCGGAGCTATTTCACTGGCTTCTTCCGACGACAGCAAGCACGTCGCTCCTCGCCTGGCCGTGGCTATTCCCCATTGGCGCACTGCTATGCGTGCTATTGGCCTTTAGAGGCAAAAATTCTTCTTTCACAATCTGAAGGGCTCCCAAAATCAGAGATGACACATAGCATCATCGCTATTTATGACCGTTCCTGCAGTCGAGTATTCAGCATGGTAGTTAGGATTAGCACACAGGGGTAAGGCAAAGTAAGAGGATGCAAAAGCCGTTTACTGGGGCGGTGAAAAATTTTTATATGAAGCAACCAATATTTTGACTAAGAACGCGAGATCGCGACTGAGCTACTATAAGGCTCGTAGGGAAACTTAGAACGGACGGGTACGCTAAAAAAGTACCGAATGAAAGGAGCGTAGTCATTATGAACCGATGTTACGCAGTCTTGCACTGCTCACTAGCAGTCTTCTCAGCGATGATTTTCATAGTGGCTTTACCCGCGGCGAGTGCTGAGCACCACAAACTGGCAGTAATCTCATATATGCAAGAAACCTGCACGTTCTGTCCGGGAGGTGATACCCAAATTAAAGACCGAGCCTGGCGCGTTCCCTTTGTAAACGGCAATGACCTCATTGACCGACAGGGAGGTTTCATCGGGGGCTTTGTACATGCCATAAGCGAGTACCCCGATGTTCGGGTGATCGGCATTAACTCGCCTGATGAAGTTTATGGTGGCTCCTCGCGAAGCTGGGAAAGTAGCGAAAGCTTTGAGCATTTCATGTCGATCATCACTGATGACCTCAAAGCCAATCTTCCCGTTGACGGCGTTTATCTTGCACTGCACGGCGCCATGGCGGTGCGAGACATTCCGCGACCCGAAGCTGAGATAGCACGACGCATTCGGGAAATCGTTGGGCCCAACATCCCGATCGCCGGTTCTTTCGACTTGCATGGCAATGAAGACGAACAATTCCTTCAGTGGGCCAACGCTGCCTTCGTAACAAAACGCTACCCGCATTACGACGCGGCACTGCAAGGTGAGCGATCGGCGCGGTTCCTCTACCGAAGTTTAAAGGGTCTATACAACGCCACGACGGCCACACGAAAACCGCCCGTAATCACCGCTAGCGTTCTTCAATGGACCGGACAGACTCCTTCGATGGATATCATGGAGCGGGCCCGCCGATGGGAAGCGCGGGAGGCTGATGTCTATGTCAGCGTATTTTATGGGTTTCCCTGGTCAGACGTTCCTGACGTCGGAGCTACCGTGCACGTGATGACCAATAATGATCAGGACTTAGCCAACGCGATTGCTGACGACATGGCAGAGTTCATCTGGCGCGTGCGAGAGTCCTTTGCCAACGGCGAATTCCCTATGCCCAAAGAGGCCGCGAGCCTGACGATGGAGGCAATGAAACAAGGCGAAACACCTGTGGTTCTAGGTGACTATTCTGATAGGCCCGGGGATGCCACCTGGATTCTAAAAGCGTTGATGGAAGAGGGCGTCAGCAACATGATGTACGCCGCATTACGCGATGAACGTGCGCTAACTGCATTGAGGGCAACAAAGGCGAGGCCAGGGGATTCCTTCGATATGTCTGTCGGGGGTTTTACCGGTGAGCAAGCTGGTGAGCCTGTCCACATTGAAGGAACGGTCAAATATTTTGGCAAAGGCTGGGGTTACGACGAGATAGCAATGATTGAATTTGGGGACAACAATCTACTGTTCCTTGTTCCCACCTACACCCAAATCAGAACGCTATCACCACTGCATATTCAAGGCCTTAATCCCGACGAATACGATGTATTCGTCGTGAAGTCCCGCGTTCATTTTCGGCGAGGTTTTGATGAGACGGGTTATGCAAAAACCATCATGGTAGTCGATGCTCCTGGGGACTGGTTTGGCACAACGCGCCTCGATGCATTGGATTACCAATACGCGCCAATCGACATGCTGTATCCATTCCACTATACCGAGAGCGATTGAAAAGCTAGGAAGCTGATGGCTTGATTGGAGGAGTTAGACAGGCTCGAACCTTCGACCTCAATACTGCCAGGTGTAAGCTTTCTAGCATCATTGAGGTGCTTAAAGGTGACGCAATCGCTAGCTCTGAAACACTTTGTGAGCATATTTCGTCTAAACAACATCTTAGAAATTGAGGTTCATGCCCAACTTGGGCCTATTATGTGGCCAGCAGTCGAGGCTGATCCCTTTAACTGGCCCACCTAGAGCGAATGCGCGCTAAAAAATTCTAAGACAAGTGGCCAAGTCCAGCTGAATTGGTATGTATGCCCCATATCAGAGCGACAATCCAGAACTAGAGGCCAGCCTGAGTCGCTCGAGCAATAAGTGCGACAATCGGCTTCGCTGGTACCAGTTTCAAAGACAACGGCACTATTCGTCACATCACAACCATGCGACTCTGCCCAGCTTTTCATAATCCCAGTAGCGCCCGTGTAGTAAAAGGATTCGCCATTGCTTGTGGTGGTGAAGTTATCATCTTCCCAGTTGCCCGGAGGAACAGTGGTGTCATTGAGACCAGTAATGAGCAGCGCAGGCATGTCCTCATTCTTACCCTTCCCATCCAGATAGCCTCGGTGTGGTAACCCAATAATAGGTGCTATCGCTCTAAACAACGGCGCCGTCATCGGGTTCTGTCCCAATTCCCAGGCAAACATGCCGCCATTTGAACCACCGCTGGCGAAGACATTATCTGTATCCACGCACATGCGGTTACCAATGTGCTCAAGCAACGCGGCGGTGAATGCAACGTCATCTTGCTGGCACTGCGTCCAAGAGCAGCTATTCTCCGCGATACCATCACATGAGGCATACATGTAATTAGGCGTGTTGTTAAAATCACAAATGGCGCCTTCGATACCATCGCCGCCATCACCGTCAAGCCCATTTGTGGATCCACTGAAGGTCCATGAGTTGAGGGAGTTGTCGGGCTCGCCCGAGCCTAGGCCCACTGGCGCAACTAGAATGAAACCCTGTTGATCTGCCTCGTTGGTGACCGTTGCGTCACCAATGAAGTCATTCTGACCGCCTCCCCATCCGTGAAACAACATTACCAGCGGGCTGGCGGAGGTCGTTGTATAGGTATCGGGCACATAAACTCGGTAAGAACGCTCAATATTATTGAATTGAAACGTATAGGCGTCACTGTCAGTCAGTAATCCTGAGTTGGCATTGCAGCCCGCTGAAGGATTAGCAACACCAGGTCCTGCACTGTTACCTGGACTGGGCTGGAGGTTACCGCTACCTTCACTGCCGCTATTACCGCCGCCCCCTCCGCCACATGAGAAAAGTAACGAAGAGAATAATATCGAAAAACCACGAACAAAGTATGTAAACACGAGAGGAGATCCACCTAGTTTTAGATTGCTCTTTGAGCCTATGTCTAAGCATCTGCGTAGGCAAGTAGCTGCAAACTAATTCGATTCCTAAGGGAGACAACAAGTCCGGCTACGGTACGACAAAAACCGCGAGTATAAAGTTGTGAGAATCGAGTGTGGCAACGAGGGTCATTTCAGCTACGAGTTTAGGAGAGACCTATGTTTACACCCCAGAAATTCAGATGAACATGAACCGCAAACCTTTATGGAATAGAGGTTTGGTGGAGCTAGGCGGGATCGAACCGCCGACCTCAACACTGCCAGTGTTGCGCTCTCCCAGCTGAGCTATAGCCCCGAAAGTCTAACTAGTCTTGCAAGAGTGGCGCAGTATATCGATAAATATTTATACCCGCCAAATTCTTTCGTTAACAAGATATACAACGCTCAGGCTAGACAACTATCTTCTATTGATTCGCCAGAGACCGGGCGGTAGGGTATAGACCAAGGGCTTACAAGATCAAATCTGTCAAGAATGTAGCTCAATAATTATATAAAAAGGAAAGCACTATGTTCATAAAGCACCATGCTGTATTTCTTAATTCATTCCTAACACGAACGGATTTTAAACGAGGTTGGACGGCGGCTTTTTTACCCGTCGTCCTCGCCGCATGTGGAGGCGGCGGTGGAAGCGGTGAGTACACTGCGCCGTCAATAGCGGCACCGACCGCAATCCCTTTCCCACCTGCAGACTACTCTGCGGTAGACGCAGCTTTCCAGGACTTTCTTGATAACCATGACGTGCTTGATGGGATTAGCTACGTCCTAGTAGATAAAGAGGGGACGACCCATCAGGCGGTATTTGGTGATCACACAGAAGACCTCGTAACCATGCTGGCATCCACCAGTAAAGTTCCTGCCGTGATGGCCATCATGGCGTTGGACGAAGACCCTGATGTCGAGTTTTCAATCAGTGAGCCAGTGAGTACCTATCTTCCCTTCGATGGCGTGTATGCCGACCGAACGGTAGAGCAGATGGTGAGTAACACATCGGGCATTCCAGGCCTGCGACTTTTGGATCAATACGGCAATTTTTTTGGACAAACGTTAGCGGACTTCAACCACTTATGTCAGCTGCTGGGGAATCCTTTTGTCAACTTCGAGATATGTGGACAACTGTTAGTTCAGAACGAGCTACCAACCTCTAATCCAGCTGGATCTGTCTTTGATTACGGTGGAAGTCAGTGGCAAATCGCCGGTATGACTGCGGCAATTGTGAATAACTCTAGCTGGAATCAGCTCTTTGATGAGTACATCGCAGAGCCTTGTGAGCTAGAGGTTTTTACTTTCGGAAATCCATGGGAAGAGCTCTTTTACACTAATTTTACTTACACATCATTTGATGGAGCGACGGTTGCCAGCCTGCCTGGGCAACACAATCCGCAGGTAGAGGGAGGCGGGATAACGAATCTGAGTGATTATGCAAAATTATTACAAGTTCATCTGAACGGCGGATACTGCGGCGAAACACAGGTACTCACCGAGGCGTCCTTGGCATCCATGCGTCAAGACAGAGGCAGCTTGACTTTCAATCCAACACCCTACGGAATGGGTTGGTGGATTTCCAGCGAAGAGCCAGGGATATATACCGACGCTGGCGCATTTGGTGCGACAAGTTTTCTTGATTTAAATACGGGTATTGGTGGATTTATTGCGATTGACGACTATTCCCAGAATGCTGCTGGTCAAGGTAGTGCAATTCTGCGCACTGCATTGCCATT
>CAJWEV010000051.1 GCA_913031575.1 uncultured Halieaceae bacterium
GCTGCCTGTCTTCGCTGACTGACATCGACCGCCTCGGTTTTTACAAGTCGCTCACGTGGCTCGCGCTTGAGTGGTGTTACGCCACTCATTTCGTTCGCAAATAGATTGTCGTCCTGCATGTTCGTGTTCCCGACATAAGCTGCCGTAGTATAGTCATAGCACTGCCGTTTTGGTGTCAGTCACAGCAAGCTACGAGGTGGAACAGCAAGTCATGTCCGGATTATTCAAGGGAATCGGCTACTTTTTTCGCGGCATGGCCATGCTAATCCAGCCAGGACTGCGGCGATTCGTCGTCATCCCGTTGCTCGCAAATATAGCTGTATTTGCCGTGATCGCTGGCAGCCTTTATCAGCTGATGTCCGGTTTTTACATCGACATTACGGGCGAAGTTACGGGAACTCTGAGCTTTCTCACGTGGATTGTCGCTCCTGTCATTTGGTTAGTCGGGACCCTACTCTCAGGTTATCTATCTATTTTCATTGTGCTGTTTTTGACCTCCCCTTTTCACGGGTTGCTCGCAGAAAAAGTGGAGGAACACGTAACAGGCGAAGCCATTTTGAGCGAAAGCTCGGTAGTTCAGGTTGCACTGTCAGTCCCCCGAGGCTTTCTACGCGAATTAGAAAAGCTTTTTCACTACTTGCCCATGGCGTTACTGGTCGTCATCATCAGTGTCATACCGGGGCTTAATTTTGCCACACCATTTCTCTGGATCATCCTGGGTGCATGGATGATGTCACTGCAATTCATTGATTACCCGATGGACAACCATCGGCTCCCTTTCAGCGAAGTACGCGAGGCCTGCAGTGCGCGGCGGGGAACGTCCATCGGGTTTGGGGTCATTGTCGCGTTTGTATCGGGAATACCGATACTCAACCTAGCACTCATTCCTGCAGCGGTAGCGGGCGCTACTTTGTTGTGGTGCGATGAACTCCGTCACCTTCGTTAAAAAACGAGGGCACTCAGCAGTCAATCGATAACGAGCGAGGATCAACGGCTGGCGATTAATCGACCAGAAGCTCCTCTGGAACCTGGGTACATTTCAGCGTTTCACCCAACAACGCTTCAATTTCAGGCAATAGGAAAGCGTCGTCTTCACTGGCAAAACTAATAGAAACGCCTTTCTCACCCGCTCTGCCCGTTCGCCCAATCCGATGCACATAGTCTTCGGGATCTTCGGGTAAATCGTAATTGATCACGTGGCTAACGCCAACGACGTGAATGCCTCTCCCTGCCACATCCGTCGCAATCAGCACGCGCAGCTTGCCGGACTTAAATCGTTCCAGGGTCTTGGTTCGTTTCACTTGGGCAATCTCACCCGACAAGATGCCGCAGTCGAGACCCTGCTTTTGCAGACGCTCATGGACTTTTCGGACAACATCTCTTCGATTGGCGAAGACTATAACTGAGGTCACTTCGGGCGTTGCGAGGATGCGCTTTAGCACATTAAGGCGGTCGCGACTTTCGAGAAGATAGACGCGCTGATCGACATTTTCTGTCGCCACTCGCTCCGGCTCAATCTCCACTGTGATAGGGTCAAACGTCCATTGTCGCGCTAAATTCATGATGTCCTGACTGAAGGTCGCCGAAAATAGCAGGGTCTGCCGGTCTTCTTTGCGCGGAGTCGATCGAACGATGCGTTTTACCTGAGGAATGAATCCCATATCGAGCATTCGATCCGCCTCGTCGAGGACCAGTGACTCGACGCGATCAAGAAACATATCGCCACGCTGGATGAAGTCAATCAGCCTTCCAGGTGTCGCGACCACAATATCCGTTATCCTGTCGTTCACCTTCGCGAGTTGCTTGGCGTAATCCGCGCCACCGATGAGTGTGACCGTCGACAGTCCGGTATACTTTCCAAGGTGTCGCGCGTCATCAGCAATCTGCATTACTAGCTCCCGCGTCGGCGCTAAAACAATGGCGCGAGGTTCCGCAAGGTAGCGCTCATCCTCAATGGGGTTGTTAAGGAGATCATTAAACAGCGTTATTAAGAAGGCAGCCGTTTTCCCAGTACCCGTCTGTGCCTTACCAATGGCGTCGTGCCCTTCCAATGTATGGGGCAAAATCTGGGCCTGAATAGGCGAGCACCTCTCGAAGCCCAAATCCTTAATCCCACGCAAAAGCGAGGGAGCCAGGTCCAGACTGCCAAACGATATACCGGGTAATTGAGCAGCTGAATTTTCGGTTGTTCCAAGGGCTTGATCACTCAAGGTTTTATGAGTCCTAACGTCAGAGGTGCGCGAGCATAGCACACTGAACTAGCGGTGCCCGTGTTATTCGCATGACGAGGTGCGGCAACTGTTGGAGCACGTGATACAGTGCGGTCCTAACTGCGAGATAACTATGAATCATCCAACCCCCACACTGCGAACAGAGCTGAGCCAGTTTTGGCGAATCGGCTGGCCGCTGCTGATTGCGCAAACGGCGCAGATGGGTACCGGTGTGGTGGATACCATCATGGCTGCTAGATTCGGCGACAAAGACCTTGCCGCCATTGCCATTGGGTTTAACATCTGGCTCCCGCTCTACCTTGTGGTGTTGGGCGTCATCTTCGCCTCGTCCACCATCATTGCTCAGGATTATGGTGCGGGTCGAATACAACGCATTCGAGACCATCTACCACAGACCCTATGGGTGTCTGTATTTCTCAGTTTGATCGTCGCGCCATTGTGCTATTACAGCCACCTTGGCTTACCGTGGCTCGGCATCGATGAGTTGACGGCAGAAAAATCGAGTGAATACATCAAAATGGTGGCGTTTGGCTTCCCGGCGATCGGGATATTCATGGCCCTGCGTTATCAAATGCAGGGCGTTGGTATCACGTCGCCATTTGCTGTCGCGTCAGTAATTGGTTTTATTGCCAACATACCACTGAACTACCTGTTCATCTTCGGTTTCGGAGACATGCCAGCCATGGGTGCTCAAGGCTGTGGCATAGCAACGGCCATTTCAATGTGGCTATCCGCACTGATCATCACTCTCTATGTTCTGACCAAAAAGTCGCTGCAACAATACCTGCCGCCGCTAACGCCGGTTGCACCTGACCCAACCACGATTAAGGAGATACTCGCCATTGGTGCTCCCGTGGGTGCTACTTTTTTCCTTGAGACAGCTGTCTTCGCTGGTATTGCGCTGTTAGTCTCGTCGCTTGGTGATGTTGCGATTGGCGCGCACCAAATCGCATTCAATGTTTGGGACATGTTTTACATTCCAATGCTCGCCATAGGGTCTTCAATGGCAACCCGAATGGGGCATGCATTGGGAGCGCAGGATCAGCAAGGTGTCTTCATGGCGTTGAAAGCTGGCATTCTTTGCTCTGGCGTCATCAGCGTCACCACCATGATTATCTTGCTGTCGTTCCCCACCGCCATTGTCGGTATTTACTCCGATTCTCCAGATATGTCGCTACTGGCGGTTCGACTACTCAGTTTTGCCGCGCTGTTCGTGATCATAGACGCGGTGCAAATCGTGGGCTCTTTCTCTATGCGAGCCTACAAAAAAACACGATTTCCCTTTATAGCAAGTATGGTTGCTTACTGGCTGATCGCACTTCCGCTTGGCTATTACCTCGGCATTATGAATGCAGACAACGCGTTCGATGGCGCCGCTGGGTTTTGGGTAGGGATTATCGTGGGGGTTACGGTGGCATCGGTTATGATCGCTGTGCGTCTCGTGTTGTTACTTCGTCAGCCGATTCCCACCGGCTTCACGCCCGACTACGACCTATGACACCCATCTCGCGTCGTCACCTGTAGCCGGTCGATTCGCTGCTGCACAGAATCGTAGATGCGCAAGACACCCCACTCAAGCTGTTGGCCTGATAAAAACAGCAGTGCATCCTGTGCCTGCCAAGCAGCGATAACCCCAATGACCGGACCAAGAATGCCCTCATTACGGCAGTCAAAACCTCGGCTATCGTCCTCGCTGGGTGCCAAAAACTGGTAACAGCCCTCTGCTCTCGACTGACTAAAGGCGGCAACCTGCCCGTGAAGCCGCGTGGCCGCCCCCATAATCCAAGGCTTCATCGCATCACGAGTAAAACGCTCAATCGCATAGCGCGAAGCAAGGTTATCAGTCGCGTCGATAACAATATCCATACCTTTAAGCAACTCAGCATCGGACTCTGCATCGTCACCGAAGCGCCGAAAAGCGCTGGTTACTGTGACCTCTGAATTGAGCGCCAAGAGCTGATTCTTAAGAGCTCGCGCTTTTGGTTGATCAACATCGCTCTCGCGATAGGCCAACTGACGATGAAGATTGCTAAGTTCAACGCTGTCCCCATCGACTAAAGTCAATTTACCGACGCCAGCACCCGCAAGGAACAGAGCTACCATCGATCCTAAACCACCGCACCCAACAACTAGCACTGAGCCCTGCCGGATTTTTTCCTGACCCACCAGATCAATTTCCGGTAACAGAATTTGCCGAGAGTAGCGCTCCAGTAACTCGTCATTTAACATTGCCAACAACCTCCTGTTACTCGAGGCCGGCCGGCGATGTCATGACGAAGGCTCACCTTTGAAAATCCGTTTTGCTTTAGAATCGACCGGACATCCGCTGCCTGATCATAACCATGCTCGATCAAAAGCCAACCACCGATCTCGAGGTGATTAGGCGCGCTGGAAGCTATCTCCCGTATTGACGACAGCCCATCCCTTCCGTCGGTGAGGGCAGTGTTTGGCTCAAAACGTAAATCCCCTTCCTGTAGATGAGCATCATCTGCCGCCACGTAAGGTGGGTTCGATGCAATCAGATCCCAGCGACGCTGCGCCAAGGAATCGAACCAATTCGACTCAACAATCTCAATAGTTAGTCCTAGGCCCTCTGCATTCTCTCGGGCAACGCGCAATGCGGATTCGCTGACATCACTCGCGGTTACTGATAGGTGGGGCAAGTCGTGCTGGACCGCAAGCGCAATAGCACCGCTGCCAGTGCCCAAATCAAGTATTGACTCGAGGTCATAGCGAGACGCTAGCTCCAGGACCCAATCCACGACAACCTCGGTCTCAGCTCGGGGAATAAGCACATCGCGCGTCACTTTAAGTTTCAGCGACCAAAACTCTCTATGGCCTAACAGGTAGGCCAAAGGTACCCCTCTGAGACGCTCTTTAGATATTGAAAAAAATGTCTCGATCACATCTGCCTGCAGCTCATCTTGGTCGTGAGTAATCAACCAACTGCGGTCATCTTTACCGAGACAGTGCAAGAGCAGCACCTCCGCATCCCGGTAGTCGTTGCCAAGGGCGCGCAGCGCTTCTTTGACTTTCACTGGCTGCGCTTCACTTACTGGTATCGCTCAGGTTTCTCTTCACGAAGACCATTACCAATGCACTTACGATGTTTCCCACCATAGTCTCTACTCGTCGCCCAGGGCAGCGAGCAGGTCAGCTTGGTGTTCCCGTCGCAAAGGTTGGATAACGGCATCCAGATCGCCCTCAACCACTTCATCCAGTTTGTATAAAGTGAGATTAATCCGGTGATCGGTCACTCGGCCCTGTGGGTAGTTGTAGGTCCGTATACGGTCTGAGCGATCGCCTGTGCCTACGAGGTTGCGCCGCTCCTCCGCCTGCTCAGCCACTAGCTGCTGCTCACTTGCCGAAGCAAGTTTAGCTTGCAACAGCGACATCGCCCGAGCCCGATTTTTGTGCTGTGAGCGCTCATCTTGACACTCAACCACAATACCCGTGGGAATGTGCGTCAGACGAACCGCCGAATCGGTGGTATTGACGTGCTGACCACCCGCCCCAGAAGACCGGTAAGTATCGACTCGCAAATCCTCTTTGCGAATTTCCACCTCCTCTACCGCGTCAGGTTCCGCCATTACTGCGACAGTGCAGGCTGATGTATGAATTCGTCCCTGGGACTCTGTCTCCGGGACACGTTGCACTCGGTGAGCGCCTGATTCGAACTTGAGATGCGCGTATACAGCCTCGCCTGCAACCCGCGTGATTAATTCCTTATACCCACCGTGCTCACCGGGCCTCTCTGAGATAACTTCAACCGACCAGCGCTTACTTTCTGCGTATCGGCTGTACATACGAAACAAGTCACCGGAAAAAATGGCTGCCTCGTCGCCGCCGGTACCTGCACGAATCTCCAGAAACACATTGCTTTTGTCATTGGGGTCCTTGGGCAACATCAATACTTGCAGTTTAGCTTCAGCAGAAGACATGTGACTCTCCGCAGCACCAATTTCCTCTTCTGCCATCTCTCGAACATCTGGGTCGCTGTCTTCGAGTATCAACTGTGCTTCAACAAGATCGTCCTTCGCCCGGCGGTACCCATGATAGACCTTCACGACGTCATCAAGTTGGGCATACTCCTGAGACAAAGCACGGAACTTGTTGGGGTCCGACGCAGTCTCCGCGTCCGCAAGTAAGGCCGCCACCTCTTCATGGCGGTCGCATAACGATTCGAGCTTGGTAACAAGCGACGTCTTCACAATAAACTGCCCTTATCGAACTACTGTAGGGTCGACGAGCCGTCTGATGGGATGGCTTCGGATACGCCGAGTAACTCTGCTGCACGCGAGACATTAACACGATCACCTTCTTTTGCGATCTGCTTGAGACCCGCTGTCGGCGCGTGGATAAGTTTATTAGTGAGGTCACGTGACAATCGAGTCATAACCTCTTCCGGCGGATTACCGCCTTCTAGTGCTTTCAATGCACGCTCGAGTTCTGCCTGCTGAATGGCCATTGCAGATTCGCGATAATTCCTCACGACATCCGCCGAGACGCGCTGCAACCATGTGGCTTCAACCTCGACTACGCCCTCTTCGATGATTTTATCGGCTTTACTGGCCTCATGGCTTCGCAACCGAACGTTCTCTTCGACAACGTCACGCAAATCATCAACCGTATACAGATAAACATCGGACAATGAGGCAACCTGCGGCTCGATATCTCTGGGTACGGCCAAGTCAATCAACAAAGCCGGACGGTAACGCCGAGCCTTGATCGCCTCCTCGACTGCGCCTTTCCCTAAGATGGGGAGCTGGCTTGCGGTCGAGCTAATTACGATATCGGCGCTGGGCAATCGCTCAGTGACATCGGCGAGGAGAATCGCCTCAGCGCCAAACTGATTTGCAAGCATTTCCGCTCTTTTCAGGGTTCGGTTGGCCACAATTAATTTGCCCAAACCAGCCTCATTCAGATGCCGAGCCACTAACTCTATTGTCTCGCCTGCACCGAGTAGTAATGCAGTGCGATTTGAGAGGTCTGAAAAAATTCGACCGGCGAGATCCACAGCTGCATAGGCCACTGACACCGGGTTCTCCCCTATTGCAGTATCAGTGCGGACGCGCTTTGCAAGTCGAAAGGCTTCGGGGAATAGCTTGCTCAAAGAGTCACCAATACCGCCACTCTCTTGAGATACTGCAAACGCCGATTTAATTTGACCAAAAATTTGCGGTTCACCCAGGACCATCGAATTGAGACCTGCAGCGACTCGAACAAGGTGGGTAAGCCCAGCGATGCCATGGCTTCGATAGGTGCAGGTAGCAAGATCGTCCAATGCAATCGAGTGATACTTGGATAACCAGGCGATTACTTCATCGCCCACCAATGCCGCTTCACCGTCAGTGCCAAACCAACCATAGATTTCTGTGCGATTGCAGGTGCTAAGGATGACACCCTCACTAAGGCGCGTCTCCGCCATCAGTTCGGAAATCGCCTCTGGCACGCACTCAGGTGCAAAGGCCACACGTTCTCGCACCGCTACGGACGCAGAGTCATGATTTATACCTATGACAACCAAATTTGACGGCATAACTGTCAATCGCTATCTACACAGATATTAATCATATCAGACAAATAAGGATTCGAGAGGGCGTGTGCCGATTTCGTCGGGTGTGTCATCATACGCGCCATGCGATCCCTTCATTACATTCATGTCCTCTTGGCGCTAACACTCTCTGGCTGCGCGAGTGTAGATCTCGCCGAGAGCCCATCGGAAACTGACCAACCTATTCCGACAGTAGTCGAGGTAAAACCCAACTATCCCTACGCTGATATACCTGGCGAACACCTATCGACTCTACTGCAGGCGGAGTTCGCAATCAGAGATCGCGATCTGGATGCTGGGCTCATGCACCTTATGGCGGCGAGTAAGGCGATCCCGGACCCAGCGATTGCTCGCCGCGCACTTCAACTCGCGCAATATATTCGCAGTCGAGATGCAACACTTCAAATGGCTGTTCATGTATCCGATTTGGATCCCAGCGATGGAAGCGCGGCCACACTTGCCGCCGCAGTATTCATAGAGCGCGGCGATATTGCCAGTGCGTTAACTTACTCAAGACGCGCATTCGACGCAGGATCCGATATTAATCCAGCTGCGCTGCTTAATAATTACAGAAGACAAACGCCCGAGACTCAAGCCGCTACCCGTAACTTGCTAAAAGCACTTGAATCGGACTACCCGAACGATGCTCGAAGTTTGTTCGCTACCGCATTGCTGGAGTGGCGCCAGGGAAATAGCGATATCGCCGTAACGAAGCTGGATAAGCTTTTCGCCATCGAGGCATTTCACGAGAGAGGGATACTTCTACTAACAGAAATCCTCTTGCAACGCGATGATCCTGGCGCTTTTGACCTCTTGCTAAAGGCTATTAAAGCAAGCAATAGTGGCCTACTTCGCTACCAATATGCACGCTATTTGCTGGACGAGCAGAGACTGACAGAAGCTAAAGCGCAATTCGATACCTTGGTGGCAGATCCAGCGGCAACAGTCGATCATCTTATAGGCGCGGCAGTACTTGATATCGAGTTATCCGCGCCAGCTTCGGCCCTGCTGCACCTTGACCGAGCACTTTCCATCGGCCAACGCGTGAGTGACGCCCATTTTTTCAAAGCACTTGCACTGATAAAACTCGACGATATATCGGGCGCTCTCAACGCGCTTGGAACTGTTGGACCGTCCGCAAATTATGCGAGAGCACTTCAGGAGGCTGCCGCCATTTTAGTATCACAAGGCGATATTGGTGCAGCCAACGCCTTCTTTGGCCAGCACCGACATAATCACGCTGACGGTGCTGAACTCAATTTTGCATTACATGCCGAAACACTGCGGACCTTGGGATCGATTGAGGCAGAGGCTGTACTCACAAGGGGCCTCAGTGCCTTCCCGACCTCGACGCGCCTCCTTTTCGCGAGAGCTAATTTTCGAGAGCGCGCAGGCTTTTTTGATCTCGCTGAAGCTGACTACCGACGGATACTGAAGCTCAATCCGGGAGATGCTAATGCGCTTAATGCGCTTGGATATGCGTTAACTAACAATACTGATCGCTTTGCAGAAGCAGCTGGGTTGCTTGAGCAGGCCATTTCCAAAGACCCGCGCAACCCGGCCATAATAGACAGTCTTGGATGGGTTTACTTCAAGCTTGGCAGGGAACGGCAAGCGGAACTCTTACTCAAGCAAGCATATAAGCAATACCCAGACCCCGAGGTGGCAGCACATTTGATTGAACTCTTGTGGACGCAAGGACGCGAGGTTGAAGCGAGAGATCTCATTGCGAACCAATGGCGCGCCTCACCCAATGATGAACATCTGCTTGAAACAGCGAGTCGTCTCGCTATTCCCCTGCCCGAGTAAGCATGCTGTTTAGATCACTCGTTTACGGCCTGCTAACAACCCTACTGTCGGGTTGCCTTCAAACGACGATAGAACGACCCACTGATAACTTGAAGCAGCTGGGTGATGCAATGCCATGGCAAGCACGAGGAAAAATTTTGGTATCCGGCAAGAATGCACCGCAAACGATTAGATTTACTTGGTCTCATCTGTCGGCGGGTAAGGACCGTGTCATGCTCAGTGACACTTTGGGGCTTAGGTCTATCGTCTTGATTAAGGACTCTGACGAATACTATCAAGTAAATAAAAAAGGACAGCGTATTCTGCTGCCTGCCAATATGTTAGAGGAACCGCTCGCTACTGTAATGTCGAGCCTACCGACTGATATTGCGCGACTGATGACGGGTCGAAGCCCTTCAAACAATCGAGTTATCAGCGAGGTTGTGAGTTGGTCCACCTCAACACAGTTTGCCACGCCGGAAGTGTTACGGGTCCGTTTTGGCGATTACGCTCTAAAAATTATGATTAATCAATGGGACATCGGCAGTAGTGAGTAAACAAGCGATCGAAGCGCTAAGTCCCGCGAAGCTGAACCTCTTCCTCCATGTCACCGGGCAAAGAGCCAATGGTTATCATGAGCTTCAAACCGCGTTCCAGTTGCTGGATTGGGGTGATCGGATGCGCTTTGAGGTAATAGACACGCCCGGTATTGAGCTGAATCCACCCGTAGCGGGTGTGCCGAGAGAGGATAATCTAATTTTCCGTGCAGCTTCGTCATTAAGGCTACCTGCGGACCGTGGCGTAGCCATTAGTATCGAGAAGGTAATACCCACGGGTGGTGGCCTTGGTGGTGGCAGTTCCAATGCTGCGGTCACACTGCTGGCACTGAACGACCTGTTTGAACTCGGCCACAGCGTTGAAGAACTTGCCCTGAAGGGCGCCGCTTTGGGCGCTGACGTTCCTGTTTTTGTGAGGGGTAGATCAGCATGGGCAGAGGGTATTGGCGATGAACTGATGCCACTTGAACTTCCAGAACACTGGTTTGTGATCATTTCCCCGAATTGTCATGTCTCAACAAAGGAAATCTTCACTGCTCCCGAATTGACACGCAATACTCCGCCAATTACAGTGTCGGCCTTTTTTGAAGGGCCGG
>CAJWEV010000052.1 GCA_913031575.1 uncultured Halieaceae bacterium
AAACCGCACTGTGGCTGATTTGGGGAGCCTTTCATGTAAAGGATCACACGATTGTTCTCGATCTGATCCTTAATGGTCTCCATAATATCCATTGCTCGTCTCCGTGCCGTAATTAGCTTTAGTTAAATCACTCACAAAGAAGAGTCTATCAGAAGCCATGTGCGGTAAGTCGTAAAATCGACAATTAAAGGTAGTAATAGTCATGTCAGCCATCATGCCCACATACGGTCGATTACCCGTGACATTTGCGTTGGGGGCTGGCGCCTACCTAACCGACCAAAAGGGCCAGCAGTACCTCGATGCGTTGTCTGGCATCGCCGTAACCAACCTCGGCCATACTCATCCAAGCGTCACCCGTGCGGTCATCGAGCAAGCAGAGACCCTCTTACACACATCCAACCTCTACGGTATTGCGCAGCAAGAGCGACTGGCTGGGGAACTCAATCAACTCACCGGCATGAAACGCATCTTCTTTTGCAACTCGGGTGCAGAGGCGAACGAGACGGCCATCAAGATGGCAAGGCGCCACGGCCATAACAAAGGCATCGCCGATCCTAAGATTGTGGTCTTGGAAGGTGCCTTTCACGGAAGAACAATGGGTGCCCTATCAGCGACGGGGAGTACTGCAATTCAAGCTGCCTTCAAACCGTTACTGCCGGGCTTTATTAGGATTGCAAGAAATGACACCGAAGCACTTGAGACTCTCTCAAAAACACGAGACGACATCGTCGCGATCCACCTAGAGCCCGTGCAGGGCGAGAGTGGGATTTACCCTCTGGACAAAGCGTTTCTGAAGCGCGCGCGCGAACTCTGCGATCAGGAGGATTGGCTGCTCAGTTTTGACGAAGTGCAGTCTGGTAACGGTCGATGCGGAGCCCTGTACGTCTTTCAACGCCTTGGGATTATCCCGGACGTATTAGCCACAGCAAAGGGCCTCGGTAATGGCTTACCCATAGGCGCTTGTATGGCCCGAGGCCGTGCCAGCGATTTGCTAGTTGCGGGCGACCACGGAACCACCTACGGCGGCAACCCCATCTGCTGCGCTGCAGCTAGCGCCGTCATTAACACCTTGAGTGCCGACCAGCTCTGGGATCGGGCCGACATTATCCGCGCAGCCATCTTTGAGGGCTTGGATTCAGAGCTCGCTGATGGAGGCTTGATTCGCGATCGACGTGGTATAGGGCTTATGATAGGCATCGAGCCTACTGTTCCCACAGAAAACCTGGTCCGAATGGCACTAGATCGACACCTTTTGATCAATATTGCCGGTGGTAACACCATCCGCCTGCTACCACCATTGGTTATGAGCACCGATGATGCGCGACATGTTGGCGCTACCGTCGCAGATATTTTGAATTCATTCAAAGACGATTAATTGCTGGGACTGTAAGACAGACACATGAACACGCCCCGTCACTTTCTAACCCTGAATGACCTATCATCGGACGAGCTGCTCGCGGTTCTGACGCGGGCATCAGAGCTCAAACAGATGCAACGCAATGGCATACCTCATGCGTCGCTCACTGGGAAAGTGATGGCCATGATCTTTGACAAAGCGTCGACACGAACGCGCGTCTCTTTTGAAGCCGGGATGACACAGCTCGGTGGAAGCACTATGTTCCTCTCGTCTAGCGCCACACAAATGGGCCGTGGCGAGCCGGTAGAGGATACGGCAAAGGTTATTTCGTCAATGGTGGATATCGTGATGATACGAACATTTGATCATCAGGACGTCGAAAACTTTGCAGCAAACTCGAGCGTACCCATCATCAATGCACTGACAGATGACTACCATCCCTGCCAGCTCCTTGCTGATATGCAAACATGGTTCGAGCATCGCGGAGATATGCGAGGAAAAACAGCTTGCTGGCTCGGGGACGGCAACAACATGTGTCACTCCTACATCAATGCAGCAAAACTACTGGGCTTTAATTTATGTATCTCCTGTCCCGAAGGTTACGGACCTTCACCCTCGGTGCTCGCCGCGGCTGGAGATGCGGTCACCATCGAGCCCGACCCAAAAGTTGCGGTTACCGGTGCGCACCTTCTTGTCACCGATGTTTGGGCATCTATGGGACAGGAGGCCGAGGCCAGTGAGCGCAATTACGCGTTGAAAGCCTATCAACTCAATCGGAAGCTCCTTGACCTTGCTGACAATGAAGCAATTTACCTTCATTGCCTTCCCGCACATCGAGGCGAAGAGATCACTGCCGATCTGATGGATGATCCTAACTCAGTTATTTGGGACGAGGCAGAGAACAGACTGCACGCACAAAAAGCGTTGATAGAATTCCTGCTTAACTAATTGCCTTATTGCCGCCAACCATACCCTCCTTGTGAGTAACCGAGCACCTCCCGATTTATTGTATGGATGTGACATGCAACGCGCATCATTGTAGGTTATCTCAAGACTACGCTCAGCACCCCCTATAGTTAGTAAGTGCTAACTTTTCAAAACGCCACATCTTATCCACAAGAAATCCTCTGGCTTTTGGGCTTGCATTCAACCCAGTACCGCCCTATCTTGGGTCCCGAAGACGATGCAACCCCAATATGTGGTAATGAAGTACGATAAGAAATATTTTTTGACGGACCGGTTGCAAACCCACAAAAAGAAGAGTTGAAGGTGAAGATAGAATGCAGACAGGCAGTGAATCAGTAAGCAATCCAGCGTCCGCAACACCCCCTATTTCAGGCACTCCCAGCCAAACGCGCATTGAAGCGACCGCACCCGGACAAATGCGCGTGATCAAGCGCAATGGGACCGTAGTGCCGTTCGAGGACAGCAAGATATCGGTCGCCATTACGAAAGCGTTCCTCGCGGTTGAAGGAGGCACAGCCGCAGCAAGCACGCGTATTCACGAGACAGTCGCCAAGCTAACGCAGCAAGTGGTCGGTACCTTTAAGCGACGCATGCCATCAGGTGGCACGATCCACATTGAAGACATTCAGGACCAAGTTGAGCTGGCTTTGATGCGCTCCGGTGAGCATTTGATTGCTCGCGACTACGTAATCTACCGCGAATCCCGACGGCAGGCCCGCATAGAGAAAGAGGCGCTGTCCCCCGAGTCTGAGGCGGCCGCCGGCACGATGACGGTCGTGGATGCCGAAGGCATTGCAAAGCCACTTGATATTGAGCGCATTCGTACCATCGTTGCCGAGGCCTGCATGGACCTCACCGACGTTAGTGAGGCTGCGATCATTGATGAAGCACTTAAGAACCTATACGACGGCGTAACAGAGCAAGAGCTGAGCACCTCACTGGTTATCACGGCGCGGACCATGATCGAACAGGAGCCTAACTACTCGAGCGTTGCTGCCCGATTGTTGCTCGATAACCTGCGCGCTGAAGGATTGAGCTTTCTCGACGTCGCAGCTTCAGCTACTCAAGGGGATATGGAAACGTACTACCCGCAGGCGCTCAAGGCGTTTATCGGTCGCGGCATTGAACTCGAGTTGCTGGCACCTAACCTCGCGGATTACGACCTCGACATGTTGGGCGAGGCACTACTGCCAGAGCGTGATCTACAGTTCAGCTATCTTGGATTGCAGACGCTTTACGACCGCTACTTCATCCACAGCGATGAGACTCGCTTTGAGCTACCGCAGCTGTTCTTCATGCGCGTCGCTATGGGACTGGCGACCCGCGAAGACGACAAGAATGCACGAGCGATTGAGTTCTACCAGCTGTTGTCATCGTTTGATTATATGAGCTCAACACCCACTTTGTTCAACTCCGGCACATTGCGACCCCAGCTTAGCTCGTGCTACCTCACAACCGTCCCAGACGACTTGCACGGTATTTACGGTGCAATTCAGGACAACGCAATGCTGTCTAAGTTTGCGGGTGGGCTAGGAAACGATTGGACACCCGTCCGTGCGCTTGGCGCCTATATCAAGGGCACTAACGGCAAGAGCCAGGGCGTTGTACCGTTCCTGAAAGTGGTGAACGATACGGCAGTTGCTGTGAACCAGGGCGGCAAGCGCAAAGGCGCGGTCTGTGCCTACCTCGAAACGTGGCATATGGATATTGAAGAGTTTCTGGAGCTGCGCAAAAACACCGGAGACGATCGTCGACGAACCCATGACATGAACACCGCAAACTGGGTGCCTGATCTGTTTATGAAGCGCGTATTTGAAGATGGTGACTGGACGCTGTTCTCTCCCAACGATGTTCCAGACCTACACGATCTGTATGGAAGCGCATTTGAGGAGCGTTATAACCAGTACGAAGAGCAGGCCCAAAATGGTGGAATAAAGCTCCACAAGACACTGAAAGCACAGGCATTGTGGCGAAAAATGCTAGGCATGATCTTTGAAACAGGCCACCCCTGGATCACCTTTAAAGATCCCTGCAACATCCGGTCGCCGCAGCAGCACGTGGGTGTGGTTCATTCGTCAAACTTGTGCACCGAGATCACGCTGAATACCAGCAAAGACGAAATCGCTGTCTGCAACCTTGGTTCCGTCAACTTGCCGCAACACATCGAAAACGGTGAATTGAACATCGATAAGCTCCGCAAGACGGTTATTACTGCTATTCGCATGCTCGATAACGTTATCGACATAAACTACTACTCAGTCGACACGTCAGAGAACTCGAACATGAAGCACCGGCCCATTGGTCTTGGTCTCATGGGCTTCCAGGACGCGCTCTACAAAGTAGACGTGTCGTACGCTTCTGACGACGCACTGACATTTGCCGATCAGACAATGGAAGCCATTAGCTACTTCGCGATCAACGCATCAGCGGACTTGGCTGCCGAGCGTGGCGCCTACTCGAGCTATGATGGTTCGCTCTGGAGCCAGGGCATTTTCCCAATTGACTCGTTAAATATGTTAATCGAACAGCGTGGAACCGATTACATCTCGGTCAACCAAGACAGCACGATGGACTGGGATGCACTCAGAGGCAAAGTTGCTGAGCAAGGTATGCGCAACTCGAATGTTATGGCGATCGCGCCAACAGCAACGATTGCCAATATTACCGGCGTTTCTCAATCGATCGAACCGACGTACCAAAATCTCTACGTTAAGTCGAACTTGTCAGGCGAATTTACTGTCGTAAATCCTCATTTGGTTCGCGACCTCAAAAACCGAGGGTTGTGGGACAAGGTCATGGTCAACGATCTGAAGTACTACGACGGCAGCGTACAAGCCATCGATCGCATCCCGGCAGATCTGAAAGCGAAATATGCGACGGCTTTCGAGGTTGAACCCCGCTGGTTAGTGGAGGCGGCAAGTCGGCGACAGAAGTGGATCGACCAAGCTCAGTCGCTGAACTTGTACATCAATAATGCAAGTGGAAAGAAGTTGGACGTGACGTACCGAATGGCTTGGTACAGTGGTCTGAAAACAACATACTATTTGCGATCGCTTGCTGCGACAGGTACTGAAAAGTCCACGGTCAATACTGGTCAGCTCAACGCCGTATCACAGCAAGCAGCAGTTGCAGCGCCAGC
The DNA here is from genome assembly GCA_913031575.1 of uncultured Halieaceae bacterium. Classification (GTDB taxonomy): domain Bacteria; phylum Pseudomonadota; class Gammaproteobacteria; order Pseudomonadales; family Halieaceae; genus Luminiphilus. The sequence continues at coordinate 5,463 of CAJWEV010000052.1, forward strand.
GCAACCCGCGCCGGTTCCCGCAGCCTGCTCGCTCGACGATCCAGATTGTGAAGCCTGTCAATAACCAAATAAATCAAAGGAGTTAACGATGCTTAATTGGGACGATTACAACGTAGCCGAGGGTGACGCGCCCGCAGCGGCACCGCAGCAAGAAGCACCTGTTCAACCCGAAGTGGTTAACAAAGCGCTCGAAACACTTAACCAGGAAGAAGCAACGTCTGCGACAGTAAAAGATCAGGTGAAGGCGGCGGCTGAAGCGGTAGCTAACATTGATATCGCGCCGGGTCTCGAGGAGCTTGAGATGGGCGCATCGCGTATCTCCGTTGACGAGAAAATGATGATTAACTGCCGCGCAGATCTTAACCAGTTAGTGCCATTCAAATACGACTGGGCATGGCAAAAGTATCTTGATGGCTGTGCAAACCACTGGATGCCACAGGAAATCAACATGACGGCAGATGTGGCGACTTGGAAGAGTGAAGACGGCCTAACCGACGACGAACGTCGCATTGTAATGCGGTCTTTAGGTTACTTCTCAACCGCTGACTCGCTCGTGGCAAATAACCTGGTGTTGGGTATTTATCGACTCATTACTAACCCAGAGTGTCGTCAGTACCTCCTTCGTCAGGCATTCGAGGAAGCGATTCACACGCATGCGTACCAGTACTGCATTGAGTCACTGGGCATGGACGAAGGAGAAGTCTTTAACATGTACCGTGAAGTACCGTCCGTAGCTAAAAAGGCCTCATGGTCACTGAATAAGACCCAAGCGCTCTCAGACCCTAACTTCAAAACGGGCACCGTCGAGGACGACCAGCAAGTCTTGCGAAATCTGATCGGCTTCTACGGCGTCACCGAGGGTATTTTCTTCTACTGCGGCTTTACGCAAATTCTTTCAATGGGTCGTCGTAACAAAATGACTGGAGTTGCAGAACAATTCCAGTACATCCTCAGAGACGAGTCGATGCACCTCAACTTTGGCATCGACGTGATCAATCAGATCAAGCTTGAGAATCCGCATTTATGGACAGAGGAGTTCCAGCAGGAAGCCATTCAGATGATTCTTGAAGGTACCGCGCTGGAAATAGAATACGCACGCGATACAATGCCACGTGGTGTACTTGGAATGAATGCCAGCATGATGGAAGAGTACCTGCAATTCATTGCAAACCGCCGTTTAACTCAGCTTGGGTTGCCCGAGCAGTTCCCGGGTGCTCAGAATCCATTCCCATGGATGTCAGAGATCATGGATCTCCGAAAGGAGAAGAACTTCTTTGAGACACGCGTCATTGAGTATCAAACGGGTGGTGCTCTTAGCTGGGACTAGTCTGTCTATAACTCTAAAAAAGCCCCGCACTAGCGGGGTTTTTTTGTCGCAACTGTTCGTAGTAAAGAGTCTAACTACTGAACCTCAAACCGATATCGGGGTAAGGCATCCATAATCGCGCGCCCGTATCGCTTCGTGACGATTCGGCGATCCAACAGTGTGATAACGCCTTCATCAGTTTCTGTGCGAAGCAATCGACCACAGGCTTGGAGTAGTCTGAGAGACGCGGAAGGCACTGTGAGCTCCATAAATGGATTGCGCCCAGCGGCCTCAAGGAGCTCTGCGTGCGCGGCATCGATGGGATCATCGGGGGCAGCAAAAGGCAGCTTTGCGATAATCACATGACTGCAGTAGTTACCCGGTAAATCGACGCCCTCGGCGAAGCTAGCGAGTCCGCATATGATAGATGGATCACCACAATCGATTCTCCTCCGGTGCTCCTGCAGTATTTCTGCCTTACTCATCTTCCCTTGAACGAGTAGCCGTGACTCATACGCGGAATCGAGCGCCTCAACCAGTTCCTGCAACTGCCGCTTAGAGCTAAAGAGCACCAGGGTACCGCGATGATGCCCCAGTAAGCTCGGAAACATGTCGATCAACTCATCCGAGTGCGCCGCGGGCTCGCTTGGATCAGTCGTCATATCAGGCACAACAAATCGGCCACGAGATGCGTCAAACGGACTTTCAACCTGCGCCAACTGGGTATCACTCGGTAAGCCAGTCTGCTGCATTAAATGATCAAAGGACCCGAGCGCCGTCAGTGTTGCAGACGTCATTACAGCCCCTGCAACACGCTCCCAAACATGCTCAGACAGGATATCTCTCGCATAAATCGGGCTTGCGTAGCACTCGATCGAGCTTTCATCACCATAGTGTCGCATCCATCTCGCCCATGGCGTAATAGACTCTTGATCGGATGACGCATAGCTGTCCCATAGCGCAATCTGACCCTCAGCGCGCGCCAATATGACTTGCAAATCATTGAGATTGCTCTCCCAGATCTCCCGCTGATCAACGTTGCCCTCTTCTACCAAAGCCTCAATCAGGCTAAGGACCGGTGAAAACCTTTGCAAGTGCAGCCTCCAAAGGTCTCGAAGCGAGCGCGATGCATCGCGCAACTCTTCATCAACAACACCAAACGGAAAACGCAAGTCAGCGCGATCATCGGCACGCCCACTCAATGCGTTCCAACACAGGGTGTAGGTATCGCGACTAGCTTGTATAAGGTCGTCCGTACTGATGGACAGGGCAGACAACGCTTGGGGACGCACCTCGTATTCGATTAATAACTCTCGCTTGGCATCCAACCATTGCTGGGTCTCCGCCAGGTTGTTGTACGTCCGTCCGCTCCGAGAGAAACACGCAAAGTGCTCCAAACATTTTTCCGCTAACTGGTGGCCCTCGTCGAATATGTAGTAACTCTCCTCGGGATCCGAGAGAATTCGCCCCCCTCCCAATCTGAAATCGGCTAAGACCAAATCGTGATTAGTCACAATAATATCGGTCTCTTCGAGTCCCTCCCGGGCACGAAAAAAACTGCAGCTTGTAATGTGTGGGCAACGACGCCCTAAGCACTGGGAGTGATCAGTGGTAATCGATCGGATAACGCCTATGTCGAGGGCCTCAGGCCAAGCATCCAGATCTCCATCCCATGAATCGTCACTCACTGCGGTCAGCATAGCGTCGTAAGCCCGCTGTACTTCCTCCCCTTCGGGAAGCTCAACTTCATCCGGGTACATCGACAACATCGGTGACTCTGCATAGCCCTGAATCAACTGATCGAGTTTATATAAGCAAAGATAGCGGCTGCGTCCCTTGGCAAGCTGATACGTAAAGTCAATGCCACTGTGGCACTTGATCTCTGGCAGGTCCTTGTAAATTAGCTGTTCCTGAAGAGCGACCGTGGCAGTAGCAATAATCAGTTTTTTTGAATGGGCCTTTGCCACAGGCAAAGCAGCAATGATGTAAGCAATGGTTTTACCGGTACCTGTGCCCGCTTCAATCGCAAGAAACTGAGGTTTGTCTGGGTCGCCCAGCGCATTGGCAACCTCTGCGATCATTTGGCGCTGACCCCAGCGAGGCTTTAAATCTTTCGCCGCTGTCAGCGTAAAAAAAGCCGCTCGAATTTCATCTCTCAAGGCATCGGCTAACAAGGATGCTTACACTCTATCCTTACTGGCCATCAAATTCAGAACCGGTCGCGCATATATTTTTAGCACTTGTTGACGTTCCGCCTCCGAAAGTTCATCAAACCGAGCTATAAACGCTTCTTGAGTGATGCTCGCCTGTGCTGCATCGCGATCTGATCCATCAATGGCATGACCCAATGCTTCGCATGCCCAAAAATTTGTTTTGAACAGTCGATAATTTTTAGCCATGGCGTTATCAATACTTGACACTGCTTCAAGCACCGACAGTGAGGGTTGATTTAAAGGTGTGCCGAAATGGATATGAACGTGCCCTTTTTGTCCCTGAATTCCCTGCGCGATACTTTCCAGATCTTCAAAGGGCGCCTTTTCATACCCAGCCCCACAGACCAGCTCGCGAGCTTTCATTGCATCGCATGGATCGATTTCATAAGAAATCGTCAGCGGCACAATATTTAGCTTGCCCAAAACTTCGTCCTGTGATTCGAAAGCTTTATCGCGGGACAGCGTTAGCATTTTTAAAACCGCGGCTTCCGTTCGGTCATTCCCATCCTTTGCCCGACCCTCCCTCTGCGCGATCCATAATGGCCCCTGATTTTCGACAATCGCCTTGCGCATGAAATTGGCTAATTGCTTGGAGGCTGCAAGTTGCTGCTTCGGACCACTCAAGCTTCGCTTCACAATAAAACTTTTATTGATACGCATGAGGTGAGATACCCACGGTTTTTGCAAGAGATTATCGCCGATAGCAATCTGCGCCGTACGATGCCCCTCAACAACGAGGACACTATTAGCGTACGCAGAATCCATTACGATATCGCGATGATTACTGATGAAGAGATATGACACCTCGGGATCTAGTTGCTCGACACCTGAATAAGAAAAATACGAAGTCGCCTCGACCACCCGATCGAGGCGTGGCTTGACCAACGCCTGGAACCCATCAACGGTTCTCACACCGGCAAGTTGTGACTTCATGGTCCGGCGAGCAAATAAACGCACCAGACCGGGCATCCATTTGGCAATACGATTGCCGCTTAAGGCGACAAGCGTATCTATAAATTCATTGTCCGATACCAGTGTATCGACCACTGAACTGACCTCATGGTCGCTGTAGGGTCGAATGTCATTGTAAAGATCTGTCATTGCTAAAAATGCTAATTAGTTAGGCTGTCATCGTCGAGAGAATCTTGGGTTCTAGCAAGTGCATTATTTTAAACGTGAAGAATACGACTATTCCCTGATAAATGCTTCGATAAGGCCCGTAATCTGGTAGCATCTCGACCCGTGGTGAACCCTACCTGCGGAGAAGGAGAGATGGAAGCGTACAGCGCGTATTTGATGTTTTTGGGGGTGTCCTGCTTGTTGGTCAGCTGGGGCTTATTACTCATCACAGCGTGGAAAGAAGATTATGCCTGGGGGATGTTTTCACTGCTCTTGCCACCAGTGGGCTACGGTTACGCACTTTTCCGGTTGGACTCAACAAAAGATACGCTACTCTTAGCTGTGATCGGTTGGTTGTTAGTGATTCTCGGGGTCTAACTTAAGTACTATGACTATAGGGGCTCTGAGCGGTTGACATCACTCGCAACGTCACCCAATATCGGCGCCCTTTAACGTCTGGAGAGAATTCGTGGCGAACTCACCACAAGCTCGCAAAAGAGCAAAACAGAACGAAAAGCAACGCGCACACAACGCAAGCCTGCGCTCACTCGTTCGCACTAAGATGAAGCAAGTGCTGGCAG
>CAJWEV010000053.1 GCA_913031575.1 uncultured Halieaceae bacterium
AATCTCGCGATCGAATCGCGAACCATTTGCTGTTCTTCTGTGTAATCGAAGTTCATGTTGTCATTACTCCCTCGGGAAATGCGTCCTTACTCAAGGCCAAGTACGTACTTGGAAATGATATTCTTCTGAACCTCATTAGAGCCACCATAAATTGTTGCTGCTCGGCCGTACATAAAGGCGCGACGCGCATCAGAACCGAATTCGTGACCCAGTACCTCCGGATCCATATCGGTTGGCAATACGCCCTGATAGTAAGCGGCAATCTCCATACGAAGCTCCTGAGTCGCCTGCTGAAGCTCAGTTCCTTTAATCTTCAGAAGCGAGGACTCGGGTCCCGGAAAACCACCTGCAGCCATGGTCGCCAAGGTGCGGAGTTCGGTGAATTCGAGCGCCATAAGTTCGACCTCGATATCTGCCATACGCTGCTGGAAACCGGGATCATCCATCAACCGCTGACCACCGTTCACTTCGTTGGCAGCTGCTTCTTTGATGAGACGCATATTGCGCTTGATGTCAGCAACACCCGCTATACCCGTTCGCTCGTGCGCCAAAAGTGCCTTCGCTACGGTCCAGCCTTTCCCTACCTCGCCCACCACGTTCTTCGCAGGAACGCGAACGTTATTGAACTCCACCTCGTTGAGGTTGTGCTCATTGTCGATACCGATGATCGGGTTAACCTTAATGCCTTCTGACTTCATGTCGACCAGGATGAAGGTGATACCCTCCTGCTTCTTGCCGCTATTGTCCGTTCTGACGAGGCAGAAAATCCAATCGGCATGCTGTGCATAAGTAGTCCAGATCTTGGCGCCATTGATGATGTAGTCATCACCGTCACGCTCCGCCTTTGTCTTGAGACTCGCGAGGTCAGATCCTGAGCCAGGCTCTGAATAGCCCTGGCACCACCAGTCTTCGCTCTTGAGAATGCGAGGTAGAAAGTACTCTTTCTGCTCCTCCGTACCAAACGCCATAATGACGTTGGCCACCATCACAAGGCCAAAGGGGACGACGTCCGGGATACCGCGAAGCGATCGCTCTGACTCCCAAATGTATTTTTGCGTTGCAGTCCAACCGGTACCACCGTGCTCTACCGGCCAGTTGGGCGCCACCCAACCCTTGGCATAAAGCTTCTGCTGCCACTCCACCATGCCCTTGGAACCCCGGCTTTTAAGGTGTGCCTGCATTTCGGCATCAAATTCAGTATCGAGGAAGTTGCGGACTTCATCGCGGAACGCGAGGTCTTCAGCTGATAGTGCGATATCCATTATCTGTGCTCCCGTGAGTGTTCTCGTCGAGGTATGTCGACGGATTTGAACCTTGAGTAGGTTTTTTTAACGAAGAGAAGGTTAGCGTTTTGGTAATTTTTTGCAAGAAAAAGTGCCTGCCTTGGCAGGGAATAGCGGCTTATCAATACAATATAGAAAAGAGCTTACGTTGATATTCAGCAGCAAGTGGATCTCCTTTGCCAATTGAGGCAATCGTATCGAGATATAACCGCTTGGCTTCGCCATTATTCCAATCGCGATCGGCACGCAGGACGACAAGTAAGTGCTCCAGGGAATCGCGATAATGGGCTCCGGTTGTAAGCTGTACAGCAAGCTTTACACGCACTGAATGATTGCTCTCATCGCTCGCGAGCTCCGACTCTAGCGCTTCTATTTCGGGCGACTTCCCCGCCTCTCGTTTCAGCTCGATCTGGGCCATCAGTTGCTCATGCAATGCGTCCCGGTCGACCAGACGAACCTCGTTGAGCACTTCTTCTGCCTCGTCCAGTCGATTCGATTCGACCAGCGCGCCGGCGTAGGCCAACGTGACATCCACCAACTTGTCCGACTCTTCCCAAGCAGTTCGCAGCAATGCGATTGCACCTGAAGTATCACCTTGATCCAGAAGGTCCATCGCCTCCACCATTTTCGCATCCCACGGCGATGGCAAATACTTCTGCAGCATCTCGCGAACCGCAGTCTCGGGCTGGGCGCCAGAAAAACCGTCGACAGGTTGTCCGTCTTTGAACACCATCACAGTGGGTAGACTTCTAACTCCGAGCTGCTGAGACATGCCCTGCTGCTCATCGGCGTTGATCTTGGCCAGCAGAAATGCACCGGCGTATTCATCGGCGAGTTTTTCCAAGAGGGGCATCAACTGCTTACAAGGCGCGCACCAGTCAGCCCAAAAATCGACCACCACGGGCCGATTAAAAGATTCGTCAATCAGATATTGTTGCGCATTGTTCTGATCAATGTCGACTACGTTCATGTGATCCTCGATTACGATAGTCCTAGTACGTCGGACATGGTGTAAGCCCCGGCGGGTTTGTCAGCGATGAATTTCGCTGCACGCAGAGCACCGTTTGCAAACGCATCGCGACTGCCGGCCTTATGGGTAATTTCCAGTCGCTCACCGTCTGAGACAAACAGCACCGTGTGCTCGCCAACGATATCACCCGCTCGTGTCACAGAGAAACCGATTGAACCAGGCTCCCTCGCCTCGCGCTCGGCAGCACGATCATATTGGGCAACGTCCGAAAGTGACTGACCCAGGGCGCTGGCAACGGCGCGCCCCATCGCAAGTGCCGTTCCCGACGGTGCATCAATTTTGTACTTATGGTGCGCCTCATGAATCTCGATATCTGAGTCTGAACCCATGACCTGAGCCGCAAGCGAGAGAAGTCGGTAAGCTAAATTCACACCAGTACTGAAGTTGGCCGCCTGACAGCGAGCAACCGCAGACAAAATTGACTCTAAATCGGACTGCTCCGCATCAGAGAACCCTGTCGTACCGATAACAATAGGGACTCCCGCCTTGGCACAGGCTCGTGCGTTAACCAGTGAGGACTCTGGCAGCGTGAAGTCGATGACCACATCAACCGCTTCGAGGTCTAAAACTTCCGATACGTTGATCGAGCAGTTTTCTTCACCAACGATTGACGCAGCGCCCGTCCCGACTAGGCGACTACCGCGACGCGCCACGAGACAAGCTAACTCCGTCTCCGCCTCAGCAGAGACAGCTCGGGCAACAGCCTCACCCATGCGGCCACTCGCTCCCGTCACCGCCACGCGCAGCGCCATCAATTTAGTCCGTCAAAAAAGTTTTTTACGCCGTCAAACCAACTCGACTGCCGTGGCGACTGATCGCCGCCCTCACCCAAGCTGGTTCGGAATTTCTCCAGAAGCTCCTTTTGGTCACCATTGAGGTTAACGGGTGTCTCGACCACGGCGCGACAGAGCAAATCACCTACCGGTCCGCCACGCACTGGCTGGACGCCCTTGCCGCGTAATCTAAACAACTTACCGGTCTGGGTTTCGGGAGGGATGCGCAACTTTATCCGACCATTAAGTGTTGGTATCTCGTGCTCACCGCCCAAAGCAGCATCGGCAAAACTGATAGGGAACTCGCAATATAGGTTTCGGCCGTCGCGCTCAAATAGCGGATGCTGTTTAACCGAAATTTGGACGTACAGATCGCCATTAGGACCACCCGATGGACCTGCCTCTCCCTCACCACTGAGGCGTATGCGATCTCCCGTGTCGACACCCGGGGGAACTTTGACCGAGAGTGTTTTTGTTTTTTCTACCAAACCCTCACCTCGGCAGACTGTACAAGGTTCCTCACGGACCTGGCCCCTACCCCGACAAGTGGGGCAAGTCTGCTGCACTTGAAAAAAGCCCTGCTGCATCCGCACCTGTCCCGATCCGCCACACGTTCCGCAGGTCTTTACTGAAGTGCCGGGTTTCGCGCCACTCCCGTCACAGGTATCGCAGTGTTGTAGCGAGGGCACCTTGATTTCTGTGGTTTTGCCGCGCACTGCGTCCTCAAGCGTCACCTCAAGGGTGTAACGCAAATCGGAGCCCCGCTGAGGCCCCTGACGTCGGCCACCACCGCTGCCACCAAAAATATCGCCAAAAACGTCACCGAAAATATCGCTGAAGCTGCCACCTTGGAAGCCAGCGCCACCCATTTGTGGATCAACACCCGCGTGACCGTATTGATCGTAGGCCTGGCGCTTCTCGCCATCGCTGAGAATTTCATAAGCCTCTGAGGCCTCCTTGAATTTCTCGTCAGCATTGGCATCATCTGGATTTCGATCCGGGTGATACTTCATTGCAATGCGCCGATAGGCCTTTTTAATGTCCTGTGCTGATGCTGATTTCTCAACACCAAGAACTTCGTAGTAATCACGCTTCGACATAATGCTTCCTGCTGCGGATACCCGGGCAGCTTATTTAAAAAAAAACGGATTCCAACCTCAGCCGGAATCCGTAACGCGTTTAAAGTGTCATAAAAATGTGCGGTTCAAACCGCACTGATCAACGCTTGTCGTCTTCACGAACCTCTTCAAATTCTGCATCGACTACATCGTCATCGACTACATCTTCCTCTGATGTCTGCTCAGCCGTCTCACCCGCTTCTGCTTGGGCGGCATACACCTTCTGAGCTACACCACTGGTAGCCTCGGTCAAGGCAGTGGTTGCCGCATCGATCGCATCCTTGTCGTCTGTCTTGACGGCGTCTTCCGCTGAGGTAATAGCAGCCTCAATAGCTGAGCGCTCGTCGTCTGTCGCGTGCTCACCCGCCTCCTCAAGCGTCTTCCTAGCGGCATTGATCATTCCATCCGCCGTATTGCGCGCGGTGACTAATTCCTCGAATTTCTGGTCCGCCTCCGCATTAGCCTCGGCATCAGCAACCATTTGCTGAATATCGTCCTCAGACAAACCGCCCGATGCAGTTATTCGAATTGACTGCTCTTTACCAGTCGCTTTGTCTTTAGCCGAAACGTTCAGAATACCGTTCGCGTCGAGGTCAAATGTCACCTCAATTTGTGGCATTCCGCGTGGCGCAGGTGGAATGTCGGCAAGATCGAATCGGCCCAGCGACTTATTAGATGCTGCCTGCTTACGCTCACCTTGTACCACGTGGATCGTTACGGCTGTCTGATTGTCTTCCGCCGTTGAGAACACCTGCGACTTCTTCGTGGGGATAGTCGTGTTCTTCTCAATCAATGGCGTGGCAACACCACCCATAGTTTCGATACCCAGTGTCAAAGGCGTTACATCGAGCAGGAGGACGTCCTTGACGTCACCGGCCAATACCGCGCCCTGGATCGATGCACCCATGGCGACCGCCTCGTCAGGGTTTACATCCTTGCGTGGCTCCTTACCAAAGAAGTCAGCAACAGTCTGCTGAACCATTGGCATGCGCGTCTGACCACCGACCAGAATAACGTCATCGATCTCGCTTGCAGAGAGCCCGGAGTCCTTCAGAGCGACCTTCACTGGCTCGAGTGAGCGAGTCACCAACTCTTGTACGAGGGACTCCAGCTTCGAGCGCGTCAGCTTGACCACCAAGTGCTTAGGTCCTGTGGCATCAGCGGTGATGTAAGGCAAGTTAACTTCTGTCTGCTGCGAGCTAGACAGCTCGATCTTGGCTTTCTCTGCTGCTTCCTTGAGACGCTGCAGCGCCAGTGGGTCGTTGTGCAGGTCGATACCATTCTCATTCTTAAACTCATCCGCGAGGAACTCGATCAAACGCAGGTCGAAGTCCTCTCCACCGAGAAAAGTATCGCCGTTTGTTGCAAGTACTTCGAACTGATGCTCGCCATCAACCTCTGCGATTTCAATAATCGAGATATCAAACGTACCCCCACCCAGGTCATAAACCGCAACGGTGCGATCACCTTGCGCTTTGTCCATACCGTAGGCCAGCGCAGCTGCGGTCGGCTCATTGATAATGCGCTTCACCTCGAGGCCTGCAATACGACCCGCATCTTTGGTTGCCTGACGCTGAGAGTCGTTGAAGTATGCAGGAACAGTGATTACCGCTTCCGTCACCGACTCACCGAGGTACTCTTCGGCGGTCTTCTTCATCTTTCGAAGCACTTCAGCCGAAACCTGCGGCGGAGCCATTTTCTCGCCTTTTGACTCAACCCACGCGTCGCCGTTGTCTGCCTTAACGATCTTGTAAGGCACCATTTTGATGTCTTTCTGTACGACATCGTCTTCAAATCTACGGCCAATCAAACGCTTAACCGCAAACAAGGTGTCTGTAGGGTTAGTGACGGCCTGCCGCTTTGCAGACTGTCCAACCAATACTTCGCTGTCATCTGCGTATGCCACGATCGAAGGCGTTGTACGACCGCCCTCAGCGTTCTCGATGACACGAGGCTTGCCACCCTCAAGGACCGACACACAGCTGTTCGTCGTTCCGAGGTCAATACCAATAATCTTTCCCATGTCTTTCTCTCCTACGGCCAGGTGACCCTGGCGCCTGATCTTGTCTTTGTAAATGGGTCGCTCTATCTAAATTTCAACCGCCCTGATAAAAAATTCTGTCCTTGTTTACGATGCGGCTTTAGATACCATTACCATGGCGGGGCGCAGTAACCGGTCTTTCAGCAAATAACCCTTCTGCATCACGGCAATGACTGTGTTCGGCTCAACATCGGGGTTTTCGACCATGCTCATCGCCTGTGCGACCTGCGGGTCAAACGGCTCACCATGAGGATCTACCGGTGTGACGCCGTTCTTCGCCAAGACATCGACCAAGCTCTTGAGCGTTAACTCGACACCTTCTACTACCGAAGCAACGCCCTCACCATCCGACTCGGCGGACGCCTCCAAGGCGCGCTCGAGATTATCAACGACGGACAACAAATCGTTTGCAAACCGCTCGAGGGCGAACTTCCGGGCTTTTTCGACATCAAGCTCCGCCCGACGCTGTGCGTTGATAGCATCAGCCTGGGCACGAAGCGCTGCGTCCTTGGCTATCGCAATCTCTTCCTGAAGAGCTTCCAACTCTGAGCGCTCTTCAATCTCAACACCGACAGATTCCATCTCAGCCCCATCGCTTTCCTGCCCGGCCTGTGCTTCTACCTCATTCTCTGGACTGTCGCTATTTTCGCTCGACATGCGTTGTCTCCCGCACCGTACTTTGTTCAATACGGGAGAAATGGGGAGCAGATTTAGATTTTCAAGGCAATGAACCTGAAGTTTTGAAGATATTTACGTTTTTTGCAGGTGTATTAGCGAGATAAGGCCGCCGTTAGAAGTCTTGCCGTGATATCAACTAGGGGAATCACCCGCTCGTATGCCATGCGTGTGGGTCCAATCACACCCAGAACGCCGACTGGCTGAGTGCCCTGGGCGTAGGGTGCAGTGATAACACTGTAGTCACCTAGCACCTCATAACCAGCCTCTTCACCAATAAAGATTTGAATCCCATCAGCACGAGAACACCGGTCGAGGAGCTCCAAAAGGTCCCGCTTGCGTTCGAAGGCATCGAACAACTCTCGAAGTTTGTCCATATCACTGGCGCTCGCCTGCTGAATCAGTCGGCTCTCACCCGCGACAACGTACTTCTCCTGCGAGTCCTCGACATCCATCGCTTCTTTGGCAACCTGCAATGCTGCTTCCATCTGCTCGTCTATGCGCGCTCTAGCCTCGGCCATTTCGGTCACTAGCAATTCTTTTACCCTTGCCAAATCATTACCAGCGTAACGTTGATTGATGAAATCGGCAGCTGACTTCAGTTGTGCTTCGGTCAATGGCCGCGAGAGCTCGATAACGCGGTTCTGCACTTCGCGCTCATTGACCACCAAGATGACGAGGACCCTCGAATCGGAGAGGGGCAGGAACTCGATTTGCCGTAGCTGCGAGGCTTTCGAACGAGGAACGGTAACAATACCCGCCTGTGCCGTGACTTGTGTCAACAAATTTGATGCCGATGCAATCAGGTCTGACGAGGGTCGGCTTGGGTTCAGCTCATGTTTCAACGCCTGAATCGAGGCTTCGTCAATGGGGCTGGTTTGCAGCAAGCTGTCGACAAACAGGCGATAGCCCTGTGAAGTGGGCACGCGGCCAGCAGATGTATGTGGTGAAGACAGAAACCCGCGATCTTCGAGGTCTGACATGACATTGCGAATCGTCGCGGGACTCACTGACATGCCACTCTCCACGTGCAATGTCTTGGAGCCCACGGGCTGACCTTCGCGTATGTGCATATCCACCAGGGTTCGCAACAAAGAGGCTGCGCGTGGTGATAGACCGTCCGATGACATGTTCATCTCCTAAGATTTGAGTTGTAGCACAGACCTCTCTGACCGCAAAGCACGAAAATAATGTGTGGTTTATCCACCACTGGTGTTCCGAATCGGGGACAGCTGAGCTATAACGAGGTCATTAACAAGAAACAGTGATAATGCTCACAGATCTCTCCATCCGCGACTACGCCATTGTTCAGCGCCTCGATATCGAGCTGCACACTGGAATGACCTGCGTTACCGGCGAGACCGGAGCGGGTAAGTCGATCATGCTCGATGCGCTCGGCTTGTGTTTAGGGGACCGAGCTGATGCAAAAGCGGTACGAGCCGGTGCTGATCGCGCCGAAGTTTCAGCCCTATTTTCGGTAGAGCATCTTCCGGAGGCGCAGGCATGGCTTGATCAAGCAGCCCTACTCGAGGGCCACGAATGTCTGGTACGCCGCACCGTGACCTCCGATGGTCGATCCAGAGCCTTCATCAACGGAAGTCCGGCAACACTGGCTCAGTGTAAAGAACTGGGCGAGCTCTTGGTTGACTTACACAGTCAGCACGCGCACCAGTCCCTTCTCCGCCGCTCGGTGCAGCGCGAGTTACTAGATGCATTTTCGGGAACCAGCGAGGACGCATTAGCCGTTGCCGAAGAGGCCACTAGCATCCGCGGATTAAAGCACGAGTTGGAGACCCTGCGTTCTTCAAGTAATGAGATCGCCGAGCGCAAGGATCTGCTTAACTACCAGATTGATGAATTAGCCGCGCTCAGCCTTGGTGACGCCGAGCTTGAGTCCTTGGAAGCCGACCAAACAGTTTTGAGCAATGCGACTTGGATCATTGAGACGGTACATGCGATTGCCGAGCAATGTGCGAGCCTCAGCGATCAGTTGCGATCGTCTGTCTCGCAACTAAGCGATGATCGACTCGGCAGTAAGATTGAGGACAGCCGGGAGCTCGTGTCCTCATCACAAATTCAACTGGACGAAGCGGCATCGGAAATGCGGCGGTTCCTTGATGGTGTTGAGCTCGACCCTCAGCGTTTAGGCGAAGTGGAGGGCCGACTCGATTCCGCCTACAGCTTGGCTCGAAAGCACCGCATCCGACCTGAAGAGCTTTCCGGACACCTTGACACCCTGAGCACTGAGCTTGAAAACCTTGAACACGGCAGTCAGCGGCTCGATGAGCTAGAAGCAGAAATTCAGACGCGTCACACGCACTGGGCACAGAGTGCTAAAGCACTCACTGATCAACGCAAACAAGGTGCCCGTCGATTGGCAGAGCGAACTATGGAATTGCTGGCGCAACTTGCCATGGAGCGCTGTGAGGTCGACATTGGTTTCATCGACATTAATGCTGAAAAACTCGATCCGCGCGGGTTGGAAGAAATAGAAATCTGGATTGCGACCAATCCCGGCAGCCAGCCAGGCCCTCTCAACAAAGTCGTCTCAGGCGGTGAGCTTTCTCGCATATCCCTCGCCTTGCAGGTCGCGGTGGCTGACAAAGCAACAGCGCCTACCATGATTTTCGATGAGGTCGATACGGGTGTTGGTGGAGCCGTCGCTGATGTCGTGGGCAGGTTACTCAGAACACTGGCAGACAATGTACAGGTCTTGTGCGTCACCCACCTGCCACAAGTCGCGGCAAAGGGTCATCAACACATTCAGGTCAGCAAAACAGGCGATCATGTGATTACCACCAGTCTGCAGTATCTGTCTGATGAGGAGCGTGTTGAAGAACTCAGCCGCATGCTGGGCGGCGCTATGGTGACGGATGCGACGAGGCAGAACGCGCGCGAGTTAATCGCTGCGACTTGAGCCGTTTATCGCTTTTTGCGAACGTAAAGCACCAATGAGTGATCAATAATTTCGTAGCCCCGCTCGGCAGCGATGGCATTCTGCCTTGCCTCAATCTCCTTATCGGCAAACTCGATGATCTCATTATTGTCTACGTCGACCATATGGTCGTGGTGATCATCGGTCGCAAGTTCAAAAACCGAGTGCCCAGACTCAAAGTTATGGCGCTCGACCAATCCCGCCGTCTCGAACTGCGTTAAAACACGGTATACCGTGGCCAAGCCCACGTCATCGCCGGCATCTCGAAGACGCTGGTAGACGTCTTCAGCGCTCAGGTGCGCGCCTTCGCTAGCAGACTCACTCAAGATCGACAAAATGTTGAGACGTGGAAGTGTGACTTTCAAACCCGCTCGCTTTAAATCGACATTTTGACTCGTCACAGCATTTCCTCGAAGACAGTGAATGAGGGTATGATGCCATCCGGATACTCAACAGGAAAGCCTGCCTTGCAATCTCGATCGCGTCTTGCTCTTAGTTTTTCTCTTCTGGTATCGCTCGCCACACTTGGTGCCTGCAGCGGAATTGG
>CAJWEV010000054.1 GCA_913031575.1 uncultured Halieaceae bacterium
AGGTAAGTTTCCAGTTCGAATTCGGTGACGCGCTTGGCGAACTCGTTCCACTCTTGCAATTTTGTTGCTAAAAAAAGTGTCTTGAATTCGGCCGTCAGATAGCTTGATAAAACATCCGACTTGTCAAAGACCGAGATGGCTTCATCCATGGTGGTAGGTAGGGGAGGCGCGTCTATCTCCTGACCCCAAGCATTTCCCTCGATAGGGTTTGGCGGTGACAGGGTGTTCTCAATGCCGAACCAAATACCGGCAAGCACTGCGGCTAACACCAGATACGGGTTAGCGTCGGCCCCTGCCACTCGATGCTCAATGCGGCGTGCCGCAGCTGGGCTCTCGGGGATACGAATGGCCGTGGTTCTGTTGTCGTAACCCCAAGCAGATTCGGTAGGTGCATGATTGCCCGGTTGGAATCTCCGGTAGGCATTGAAACTGGGGGCGAACAGGAGCATGGAAGCTGGCAATAATTCCAAACATCCAGCGACTGCATAACGTAATAGGTCAGAGCCTTCCTCACCGCCATCATCGAAGATATTGGTTCCGTTTTCATCAAGCAGACTGCAGTGCACATGCAAGCCGTTACCGGCCTCATCATCAATGGGCTTGGGCATGAAGCTTGCGACAAAGCCGTGGCGTGCCGAAACGGATCTAATGGTGCGTTGCATTCTGATGACTTGATCTGCGAGACGCATGACGTCATCGCTGTGCGCCACATTGATTTCGAACTGGCTGGGAGCCGATTCTTTGATAATGCCCTCGTACGGGAGGTCTTGAGTATCAAAGGCTTGTCGCAATGCTTCGAGAAGCGGGCTGTGGTAATCGAGTTCGCTGAGGGCGTATAAGTTACCGCCTACGGAGTTTTGATCTCGCAGTGCCGTGCCTATCGCTTCGTTAGTTTCGGGCTTGGGAAGCAAGCTGAACTCGAGCTCAACGGCCATGCATGGTTTAAGTTCTTTTTCGGTGAATCGGGTCACCAGTGCCTGAAGTACCTGTCGAGGGTCTCCCATGTAGGGACTTCCGTCCTTATCAAACATGCTCAGCAACACCTGCGCCTGGTCCACACCGCGCTCGGTCAGCAGGGGTCGAAGCGAATCCTCTACCGGATGGCAGTATCCGTCGATATCACCATTAGCGTGGGCAAGCGCAGGAATATCGCGCCCCCACACGTCGAGTCCCAGCGCCGACTTGGGGAGCTTTAGGCCCTGCCTTTCGATCGTGTCGAGTTTCTGCACAGGTAGCCATTTTCCGCGCGCAATCCCGTTGCAGTCGGTGATCAGCGCTTCCACCATGGTGATGTCCGGATAGTCGTTAAGGAATTGTCGTGTCGACTGCACAAGTTAGGCTCGTGTAGGGTAAGCGCAAATGGTGGGTCGTCGCGCGCGCGCACTCAATGACCAAGCTGGGGCAATCGATACCTTAGTTGGGTCAGTGTCGCTAACTCATGTAGATCTTTAGTGGATCCTCGCCCTTCGCTTGTGCGACGTAGGGGATGGCGTTGATAAAGAGCGCAAAGAGATCGGCCTGACTATTAACATCCAGTTTCTTGTAGATCGACTTTCTGTGGCGACGAACCGTTTCCAGCGAAATGTCGAGCTTCTCGGCGCTGGTATCCGCGCCATAACCGCGGAGTAGTAACTCCAAGACTTGTTGCTCTCTATCGCTCACGTAACTCGAACCGAAAGACTCAAAGCCCTTTTGAATATGATGGTCAACCCCGGGTTGCAGCAGATTGCTTTCTACAAATTCTTCACGCCGCGTGTGAACGTCAATCAGTTCCGCGATGACCTGACTGATACTGTAAAGCCAGTTGTATTCGTCCTCACTGAACTCGCCTTGGCTTTCGAGGCGCATGAGGCTGATATTCACCACGCTGCCGTCGCCCAGACGGGTCACGATGATGGCCTCATCAACGGTGCCTGTGCTGGCGTAATAATTTTGATGGTAACTGCTGTCCTCAAAATCACCGGTGACCAGGCGTGAAAGGCGATAGCAGTTATTTCGAGGGGAGTTCAGTGAGATCTTGAAAAAAGGATCCTCGCGATAGGGCCCCTCTAAGTATTCTTCAACTTGAGAGCCGTAGGCTTCTTTTGGGATTTTATGATCCAGCAGCTTTGGCGGAAGGTCCCTGTGATAGAGCCAAGCCTGTGGGAAAGCCACGGGCACTTGTGCCTCGATGGCAGCGAACGCCTGCTGGAAAAAAATAGGCTCACCAACATGCGCAATGATAGAGGCGAGATCTGTATTCCAACGTTGAAAGGCGGTTGTATTCACGCGTTTTGACGCTCCATTTCCCATCTGGCTTGACCCAGGGTGTAGCGTTTCTTGCCGGAGGTCAATCGACCCTAAAGGTAAGCTGCTTCTGGGCTTAACGGCTCGCGCTAACCACCCACTCGCGCTGCCAGGTACTTGGCTGCGTCCCCAATGGCAACCCGCGTTGCCTCGGCCTCTCTTCGGCCTTGTATCTCAACGACGCCATCGGCCAGAGATCGCTCTCCCACTGTGACTCGCAACGGAATACCGATGAGCTCGCAATCGGCGAACTTCACACCAGGCCTTTCCTTACGATCATCAATTGCGACGTTGAAACCGTGATCCTTGAAGTCTGCATACAGTGCCTCCGTAGCCTCCGCAACAGCCTCAGATTTATCCATACCCAGCGGGATAAGAACGACTGAAAAGGGCGCCATGGCTTCGGGCCAGATAATGCCACTCCCATCATTATTTTGCTCGATGGCGGCCGCCACAATGCGCGTGATACCTATTCCGTAGCACCCCATGCTCATGGGAACTGATTTACCATTTTGGTCGAGCACCTCTGCACCCATAGCCTTGGAGTACTTGGTGCCCAGTTGGAAGATATGTCCGACCTCGATGCCACGCTTAATTTCAACCCGACCCTTACCACAAGGGCTGGGGTCGCCTGGGGCTACTGTTCGTAAGTCAGCGACTTCAAATGTAGCGATATCCCGGTGCCAGTTCACGCCCTTCAAGTGCTTATCGTCCTCGTTGGCGCCACACACGAAGTTGGTGAGCACCGATGCGGCCCGGTCAACGACGATGCGTGCATCGAGGCCCACAGGACCCAGTGACCCAAAGGATGCCCCGGTCGCTGCTTTTACCGCTTCTTCCTGAGCCATCCTGAGTGGTTGGCTCATGCCAGGAAGTTTCTCTACTTTGATTTGATTGAGCTGATGATCACCACGCAAGACAAGCGCAACCAACTCGCCATCCTCGCCTTCGATAAACAGTGTCTTGATGGATGCGCTGGCGGCAACGCCATGTTTCTTCTCGAGTGCGTCAATGGTCTTCGTATTGGGCGTATCGAATACCGTCATTGGCTGAGGCTCTGCTGGAACTGCATCGGGTGTCAGCGCCTCGGCTAGCTCAACATTGGCAGCGAAATCACTCTTTGTGGAGAAGGCTATGTCATCTTCTCCTGAATCAGCTAGGACATGGAACTCGTGAGAGTGACTTCCGCCAATTGAGCCTGTGTCAGCCTCGACGGAGCGAAAGTCTAACCCGAGCCTGTCAAAAATAGTCGAGTAAGCCTCGTGCATTCGCCAGTAGGTTTTTTCAAGCGAGGCATGATTTTCGTGGAATGAATAGGCATCTTTCATCACGAACTCGCGCGAGCGCAAAACACCAAAACGCGGACGAATTTCGTCTCTGAACTTCGTTTGAATTTGGAAATAGTTAATGGGCAAGCGCTTGTAACTTTTGATTTCCGACTTGGCCAATTCCGTAATGACCTCCTCGTGGGTCGGCCCCAGGCAGAAATCGCGTTCATGCCTATCCTTCAAACGCGCCAATTCGGGACCATACTGCTCCCAACGACCCGATTTCTGCCACAGCTCGGCGGGTTGAACGACAGGCATAGCTACTTCGATGGCGCCGGCATTTTCCATTTCTTCCCGAACCACACGCTCGACCTTTCGGACAATCTTCAATCCCAGTGGCATCCAGGTGTAGATGCCTGCAGCAACGCGCTTGATAAGGCCTGCGCGAAGCATGAGCTGGTGGCTGATTACCTCTGCATCTGAGGGCGTTTCCTTGGTGGTCGAGATGGGGAAATTTGAAAATCGCATCAACGTTTCCTATGAGTACATGAAGCGTAAAAGTTGCTAGAAGGCGCAGCAAAACATTGTATCAAAACTGGGTTTTGCGGTCGCTAGGTAACAATTTATCCATCTCTCACGTACCTCGACGGTGGAAAAGTGGTTGGGTGGGTATCGAGACGGTTGTCAGTCATTGGATCGCTCTCTATTCTAGCCACGCCATGGAGCTACAGCGAGCGCGGAGAGATCCCTAAGCGAATTCGGAGAAAAAAGTGTGCAAGTCGAAAAAATGAAGACCAAAAAAGGTAAAAAAAAGAAGCAAACAGCTGGGCTTTCAAGGCGAGATTTGCATCGGGCGATTTCAGATAGAACCGGTCTTAGCAAGAAACGTGTGACCATGGTTTTTGCCGCCCTCGAGGACGTCCTTGCAGATCAAATGAAAACCGACGGCCCGGGAGAATTTACGTTGCCGGGACTGGCCAAGTTCACGACAGCAACGCGTCCTGCCGTAAAAGCCCGGAAAGGCATAAATCCCTTTACCGGTGAAGAGACGGTATTTGCGGCCCGGCCAGAGTCAAGAACGGTAAAAATTCGCGCTCTTAAAAAACTGAAAGGCTTCGCTAACTCGTAATAAACGCCATTGAGCGAGTAATGCCATTAACCTCGCGCTTTGATTAGTGTAAAGTCCGGCGACCGCGCGATAGTGTGCGGGCTCCGGTTTGTTCTTTGAGAATGTTCGCATGCCAATTTACGAATACGTATGTGATGCCTGCGGTAATGCGCATGAGGCACTGCAGAAAATATCAGATGCCCCGCTGACGGATTGTCCGGCATGCGGCCAATCGTCCTTGAAGAAAAAAGTATCAGCGCCTGCGTTTAGGCTCGCGGGATCAGGTTGGTACGAAACCGATTTTAAAACGGGTGCGAAGAAAAACTTAGCTAATGACTCGAAATCCGATTCGAGCGGCGCTTCAGCATCTGCAACACCTGCCGCCTCAACGACATCGTCAGATTAGTGCTGGGGAAGGCAGGAAGAGGATAGATAAAGAGTACTGATGCGGACACATTATTGTGGTGCTACAAAGGACGTCGCTGTCGGCGAAACGGTCACTATCTGCGGTTGGGTGGACCGGCGACGCGATCACGGTGGAGTGATCTTTCTCGATATGCGCGACCGCGAAGGCATTGTGCAGGTCGTTTTTGATCCGGACACCAAAGAGCACTTCGATTTGGCGGATAGTGTGCGCAGCGAGTACGTGCTCCAGATTACGGGACGCATCCGTAATCGCGCTACCGAAACGATCAATCCCGCAATGGCCACCGGCCACATTGAGATCCTGGGAAAAGAGCTAGTGATTTTGAACGAGGCGGCACCGGCTCCCTTCCCCCTAGATGCCTACCAATCTGTGGGTGAAGACGTGCGTCTTCGGTACCGATTCATGGATCTTCGTCGCGACTCCATGCAGCGAAATCTCATCAGCCGCTCACGGATTACGTCTACGATTCGGACTTACCTCGAGTCTGCAGGCTTCCTCGATATTGAGACACCTGTTCTGACGCGTGCGACACCCGAGGGCGCCAGGGACTATTTGGTGCCAAGCAGAACCAACGCATCGAAATTTTTTGCGCTGCCCCAATCCCCACAGCTGTTCAAACAGCTCCTCATGGTTTCGGGCTTTGATCGCTATTATCAAATTGCACGTTGTTTCAGAGATGAAGATCTGCGCGCTGACCGACAGCCAGAATTTACGCAGATCGATATCGAATTGTCGTTCACCGATGAGTCAGAGGTGATGAGCCTAACCGAAGGTATGGTCAAGGCGTTATTTACTCAGCATTTGAATGTTGACCTCGGTGATTTCCCTCGCATGACGTGGCATGAGGCTATGGAGCGTTTCGGCTCGGATAAGCCAGATTTGCGCATCGATCTTGAGCTTGTCTCTGTTGACGATCTCATGGCCGACGTAGAGTTCAAGGTCTTCTCAGGTGCTGCAAATGACGAGAAAGGGCGCGTTGCCGGTTTGCGTGTCCCCGGCGGCGCTAAGATTAGCCGCAAAGAAATCGACGATCTGACGAAGTACGTCAGTAACTACGGTGCGCGCGGTCTGGCGTGGATTAAAGTGAACGATAAAGCATTGGGCGTTGAAGGTTTACAGTCTCCCATACTTAAGTTCATGCCTGAGGCAAAGGTTGCTGCCTTGGTGAAGCGTATGCAATTGGAGGATGGGGATATCGTCTTCTTTGGTGCTGACAAGCGGCAGGTTGTGAATGATTCGTTGGGCGCTCTGCGCTTGAAAGTGGCCGAGATGATGGACATGGTCGGTGAGGGTTGGGCGCCTTTGTGGGTGGTCGACTTCCCCATGTTCGAGGAGACCACAGATGGCAATCTCACCGCATTGCATCACCCGTTCACTGCGCCCTCGTGCTCTGTCGACCAGCTGACAGCGACGCCTGAAGCAGCGCTGTCGCGTGCCTACGATATGGTGCTGAATGGCAGCGAGATTGGTGGTGGTTCAATCCGTATTCACCGCCAAGACATGCAAAGGGCCGTCTTTGAGGTTCTTGGTATCTCTGAAGAAGAAGCAGATGCTAAGTTTGGCTTCCTGCTGTCGGCTCTCAAGCACGGTGCGCCACCCCATGGCGGTCTAGCGTTCGGTCTCGACCGATTGGTTATGCTGATGGTCGATGGGCAGTCGATTCGCGATGTCATCGCTTTCCCCAAAACACAGTCCGCGCAGTGTGTCATGACCGACGCACCCGGCGAGGTGTCGGAGCAGCAACTGCGCGACCTCAATATTCGATTGCGAACGCCTGAGAAGTAATTTCTGCGCTGACATGACGTCAGCGCTTCTTTCCCGCACAATCAGACCATGGGCGGAGAGGCACTGTGACACGAATTCTGGGGATTGATCCCGGCTCGCGAAAGACGGGATTTGGCATACTTGAGACCGATGGCAAGCGCACGCATTACGTGACGAGTGGCGTGATCAAGTTGCCGGTCGATGAGCCACTCGCTGCGCGCCTTAAGGTGCTTGCTGAATCGCTCGATCAGATTATTTCCGAGTATCAACCGACCCTAGCGGTAATAGAGCAGGTATTTATGGCCAAGAGCGCAGATTCTGCGCTAAAGCTAGGGCAAGCTCGCGGTGCGGCTATGGTCGTTTGTGCGCTCGCAGATCTTGAAGTTCACGAGTACGCGACACGTCAGATTAAGCAGGCGGTTGTAGGCACTGGCGCTGCGAGTAAAGCTCAGGTGCAGCACATGATCACACGCCTGCTCAAACTGCCGTCAATGCCCCAAGAGGACGCTAGCGATGCACTTGCTACGGCACTGTGTCACATTAGTGGTGCGGCCGTAAGACGAGCGACCGGAGCACAGGCCTTCGCCACAGGGCGATTAAAGTAATGGGGACGCAGCCATGATCGAGAGACTCCGCGGCATTTTGCTGGCCAAGCAGGCCCCTGAAGTCATTATTGATGTGGGTGGCGTTGGCTACGAGGTTCGCGTCCCGATGACAACCATTTATCAACTGCCTGCGGTAGGTGAAGAGACCATCATCTTGACCCAATTTGTGGTCAGAGAGGATGCGCAGCAGTTGTATGGCTTCGTCAGAGAAATCGACCGCCGTCTGTTTCGAGACCTGATCAAAGTGAATGGTGTCGGTCCAAAACTCGCTTTGGCCATCCTTTCCGGCATGGATACGGAGCAGTTCGCCGTCTGCATGAACCGAAATGACGTCGATGCACTCGTTGCTTTGCCGGGCGTTGGAAAGAAGACGGGTGAGCGATTGCTGGTGGAGATGCGAGATAAAGCTGGGCAGTGGCTATCCGACGTGCTTCCGGGCGAGTCTGTGACGGCAGCACAGCCTGTAGTAACGGATGTGCGGGCCGAGGCTGAACAGGCACTTGTTGCGCTCGGATACAAGCCCACTGAGGCATCTAGATTGGTGTCGGCGGTGGATTCGGATGAGATTAATAGCAGCGAAACACTAATTCGAGCCGCGCTTCAGGCGGCAATGCGATAATGGCGCGGATACGATGAAGAGCCTGAGCGCGGATACGATGAAGAGCCTAGGGGAATGCCGTGATTGAAACCGATCGTTTAGTCGCTGGAGGTGCCGCTGATAACCGCGAGACGGCCCTCGATCGCGCGGTTAGACCTCAGACGCTCAATGACTATATCGGTCAGTCTGCTGTCCGAGAGCAGATGGAGATCTTTCTGTCGGCAGCCAAAGGTCGGGGTGAGCCACTTGATCACACGCTCATCTTCGGTCCGCCAGGTCTCGGTAAAACGACCCTGGCGAGCATCATCGCAAATGAAATGGGCGTGCAACTCAAGACCACCAGTGGCCCCATACTAGAAAAGGCAGGTGATATTGCGGCGATCATGACCAATCTTGAACCCAACGATGTCCTGTTTATCGACGAAATCCACCGGCTCAGTCCTTACGTTGAAGAAATACTCTATCCCGCTATGGAAGACTTTCAGCTGGACATCATGATTGGGGAGGGACCTGCGGCACGTTCGATTAAATTAGACCTGCCACCCTTTACTCTCGTGGGTGCTACGACCCGAGCGGGCTTGCTGACATCGCCGCTTAGAGATCGTTTTGGCATTGTTCAGCGACTGGAGTTTTATGAGGTCAGCGATCTGAAGCGCATTGTGTCCCGCGCCGCATCGATTCTTGAGGTTGAGGCAGATGACGCGGGTGCGCTTGAGATCGCTAAGCGATCGCGAGGCACCCCTCGGATTGCCAATCGACTGATGCGACGTGTTCGGGACTATGCGCAAGTCAAGGGTGACGGCGTCATTAATCAACCGATGGCAGAGCAGGCGCTGGACATGCTCAGTGTTGATGAGCAGGGTTTTGACCACCTCGATCGACGATTCCTTCTCGCACTGATCGAAAAGTTCGAGGGTGGGCCGGTGGGTATTGATAGCCTGGCCGCCGCGTTATCCGAAGAGCGCGGAACGCTCGAAGATGTCATCGAGCCCTATCTTATTCAGCAGGGACTGATTGTCCGCACCCCGCGGGGGAGAGTTGTGACCAATGCGGCATACCGGCATTTTGGATTGGCGCCACCAAAGTCACTAGAGACAGGTAGTAATCTTTCTTTGGATTTGGGTGAGCAGGGTGATGCCTGAGTACCGGCTCCCCATCAGAATTTATATTGAAGACACTGACGCAGGCGGAATCGTCTATTACGTCAATTATTTGAAGTATTTTGAGCGTGCGCGCACGGAACTTATCCGATCGCTGGGCGTCGATAAAACAGCGGTGATGGAAGATGGATCGGTATTCGTCGTCATTTCTGCAGCTATCGATTATCACGCGCCAGCGCGATTGGATGATCAGCTTGAGGCGGTCGCCGAGGTGGTTAGCAGTGGTGCTGCCACGATCGACTTTAGGCAGTCCGTGGTTCGATTGGGAACTGAGCTTGCAAGTGGACAGGTGAGAGTGGCTCTTACCGATGGCACATCGGGTAAGCCGAAACGAATGCCAAAGGGATTGCGCGAATTACTTACTCAGAGCACCTGAGTGAGAGAGGAGTGGTGAGATAAAAGATGACAGATGAACTTAGCGTTATCGAGCTGATTCTTGGGGCAAGCCTGACAGTGAAGTTTGTCATGGCAACACTTGTTGCCGCGTCGGTGGCATCTTGGTTCATGATTGTCCAGAGAGTGATCATTCTCGGGCGTGCGAATGAAGAGTTGC
>CAJWEV010000055.1 GCA_913031575.1 uncultured Halieaceae bacterium
CTGTATACTTCACCCTTCGGTAATTCGGGACAGAGAAGTGAGTTCATTAACTTTCCAAGAGCTAATCCTGGAGCTTCAGAGCTTCTGGGGAGAAAACGGTTGTGTGATTCTTCAACCGCTTGACCTCGAAGTGGGAGCTGGAACGTTTCATCCTGCAACCTTTCTTAAAGCGCTAGGGCCCGAAAACTGGAATTCTGCTTATGTTCAGCCAAGCCGACGGCCACAGGATGGCCGGTACGGCGAAAACCCTAATCGCTTGCAGCACTATTACCAGTTTCAAGTGGTTATGAAGCCATCGCCCGCCGACTTTCAGGAGCGCTATCTCGATAGCCTGAGACGACTGGGACTCGATCCGCTCGAGCACGATGTCAGATTCGTCGAGGATAACTGGGAATCACCCACCCTTGGTGCGTGGGGCCTTGGTTGGGAGGTATGGCTCAATGGTATGGAAGTGTCTCAGTTTACATACTTCCAGCAAGCCGGTGGGCTAGAGTGCCTACCTGTTACCGGCGAAATTACTTACGGTATTGAGCGCCTGGCAATGTACCTGCAGAACGTCAATTCGGTTTACGATCTGGTCTGGTCTGAGACGCCAGCGGGCACCATTAAGTACGGCGATGTTTTCCATCAGAACGAAGTGGAAATGTCGACGTTCAATTTCCAGCAGGCAGATGTTAATCACCTGCTCGGCCACTTCGAATTTTGCGAAAAGGAAGCTGAGCGATTGGTTTCCCTTGAACTGCCACTTCCGGCCTATGAGTTCGTTATGAAGGCGTCACATACCTTCAACTTACTGGATGCACGACACGCGATCAGTGTGACCGAGCGACAGCGCTATATTCTCCGGGTAAGAACTCTGGCCCGATTAGCTGCGCAGGGTTACGTCGCGTCTCGCGCCAAATTGGGTTTCCCTCTAGCCGATAAAGACCTAGCCGAAGCGGCGCTTAAAGCGTTGGCAGAGGGGTCTGCGGCGTGAGTACTCAAACAGTCTTATTCGAGCTCGGCACTGAGGAACTCCCAGCCGGTGAGTACGAAGGCATGGCTAATGCCCTAGCCAGTGGGGTGGCTTCTGGTCTTGAGCAACAAGGGCTCGCAATTGGCAAAATAACCATATTCGCTACTGCCAGACGCCTGGCGGTTTTGATCGAGAATGTCCAAGAGCGCGCCGATGACACAGAGCAGGAGGTCTTAGGGCCACCGGTGGCAGCAGCAAAAGCGAATGATGGGAGCTGGACACCCGCCGCCATAGGCTTTGCAAAAAAACAGGGAATGAGTGCTGACGAACTGCAGATAATCAGCACTGAGAAAGGTGACCGGCTCGGCGTTCGTAAGGCGGCAGCAGGGGCCTTGTGTCCTGACGTACTGCCCGCGGTGGTCACGCAGGCAGTGGAAAATATCCCAGTCTCCAAACGCATGAGGTGGGGCAGGGAGCGCCACGAATTTCTGCGGCCGGTGCAATGGCTAGTGCTACTCTACGGAGCCGACGACATTGACGTCTCTTTATTCGGATTGACCTCCGATCGCGTGTCACGAGGCCATCGCTTTCATGGTCAGTCATTGGTAACGATACCCAATGCCGCTGCCTACGAGGCAACATTGAAAGAACACTTTGTCATCGCCTCGGTGGACGAGCGCAAAGCACTGATTAAAGACCAAGTCGAGGGGCTGGTCTCAAAGGGCGAGCGAGTCGTTATCGATGACAACCTGCTCGGAGAAGTGACCGGGCTGGTCGAGTGGCCGGTGGCCCTACGCGGTAGTTTCGACGAATCGTTCCTCACCGTGCCACGACAAGCACTGATTTCATCGATGCGCGAACACCAGAAGTACTTTCACATAGAGCGCCCCGATGGCGAGCTAATCCCATCGTTTATTACCATCTCAAACATCGAGAGCAAGCGCCCGGAGACCGTCGTTTATGGAAACGAGAAGGTTATCCGCCCGCGCCTAGCCGACGCCGCATTTTTCTTTGATACAGACAAAAAGACAACACTCGCAAGCAAGGCCCTGCGACTAGAGAACGTGTTATTCCAGCGTGATCTTGGCACCCTAGCGGAAAAGCAGACGCGTATCTCAGAGGTGGCACAGACGCTAAGTCAATATCTTGGCGCTGATAAATCAACGGTAAAAGCGGCAGGCTGTTTAATTAAAGCCGATCTTGTATCCGACATGGTAGGAGAGTTTCCCGAGCTTCAGGGTATAGCAGGGCGGCACTACGCACTGCATGACGGAGCGTCAGAAGCCGTTGCCAATGCTGTTGAGCAACATTATTGGCCAAAGTTTTCGGGTGACCAATTGCCCCATTCCCCAGAATCGGCGGCATTAGCGTTAGCCGACAGACTCGATACCCTGATTGGTATCTTCGGAATAGGGCAGGTGCCAACCGGATCGAAAGATCCATTTGCGCTGCGCCGAGCGTCACTCGCCGTCATTCGAATACTCCTTGCCTTTGCCCCAATGGCAAACCTCGAGATGATTTTGACAACAGCCAAGCAGTCCTTCCCCTCGGGTGTGTTGGATGAAGACGTTGTTGCTACAGTGAAGGCGTATCTGCTTGATCGTTTACCTGCACACTACGAGGAGCAGGGAGTTTCAGTGGACATACTCCGAAGTGTGACCGCTGTCGGTACCGAGACTATTGGCGATATCGATTGTCGAAGCCTAGCTGTAGCAAACTTTGCAGGATCTGACGCCGCAAATGCGCTTGCTGTGGCGAATAAGCGTGTTGCCAACATCCTGACGAAAGTAGGTGAAACGTTGCCAACGATTAATCAGGATCTGCTGACAGAAACAGCTGAACTAAAGTTGCGAGCAGCACTAATCGAATCTCAAGCATCCCTTAACGTGGCAGTTGCTGATAACGACTATCCGCAGGCATTGTCGAACTTAGCCAAACTTCGTGAACCCGTGGATGCGTTCTTTGACAACGTTCTGGTTAACGCAGACGATATGAGTGTTCGTCTGAACCGTTTAGCGCTGCTCCAAGAGTTACGCTGTCAGTTTTTGAAAGTCGCTGATCTGGCAGTACTCGCCAGATAAGGCCTGCTTATTCATGTCTCTTGATGCCGTCGTTGTAGCTCTCGCACTTGTCTCAAGCAGCGCTATCGCTATCGGTCTCCTTATCCGGAAACATAGTGCTTATCGCGAGTCGGTAGCCGATGCGCTCGCTCGTGGTGATATTGCGAGAGAAGAGGTCGAAGCGCTCAAGCGGCAACTAGAGGAGATGAACCAAAACTTGGTTGCCAGTTCAGGTCGCGAAGAAGGTCTCAAGGCGACACTTGCTCTAAAAGAAACTGAACACACCGAAAAAATTGCTTTACTCGAAGATGCGAAAAAGATGCTTCGACTCGAGTTTGAAAAGACAGCCCAGGCCCTGGTCAATCAAGGCGAGAAGTCACTATCTACCCGAAATCAAGAATCTTTAAATCAGTTACTTAAGCCTCTTTCGGAGAAGATCGACGGTTTTCAAAGCAGAGTTAACCAAGTTCACAGCGATTTAACGGGACAAAACGCGGCGCTTAAAACGCAGATTAAGCAGCTTCATGACGTAGGGCAGGAAATGTCATCAGAGGCAAACAACCTCACGCAAGCACTCAAAGGCGACAAAAAGCTCGTTGGGAACTGGGGTGAAGCGCAGCTAGAGCGAACACTCGAGTTAGCCGGCCTTCGACGCGGTGAGCATTTTGAGGCTCAACAGGCATTTAAAGGCGAGGACGGGCAGCGAATGCTTCCTGATTTCGTGATTTTCCTTCCCCAGGAAAAACACATTGTCATCGATAGCAAGGTGTCGCTGGTTGATTACGAGCGCGCAATCACTGCCGAAGATGACAGCGAGCAAACACAGAGCCTTGCAGCACATGCAGCTGCCGTAAAACGCCATATTGACCAACTTTCCGAAAAGGACTATGCCAACCTCGCCGGCCTGCAAAGCCCAGATTTCGTCCTCATGTTCATGCCGGTGGAGCCTGCGTACATCGAGATTATGCGCACGCAACGTGACCTTTTTAACTACGGGTATCGAAAAAACGTCATTCTCGTCTCGCATACGACACTTATGCCGATCTTGCGCACTGTGGCGAACCTCTGGATGGTCGAACGAAGTAATGCCGAGGCACGCGATATCAGTGACCGTGCTGGCGACATTTTCAATGCCGTTTGTTTAGTGGCGGAGCGCATGGAAAGCGTAGGCGCTTCGTTATCGCAAACAACGAAGCGCTATAACGAAGCTGTGAAAAGCCTCGTAGGCAGACAGGGACTACACGGGAAAGTAGATCGGTTTCAAACGCTATCAACGCGTGTGTCGAAAAAATTTCCTGAGAACCTGGATGTGTTGCCTGATCAAACCGACGCTAGCCAACTCTCGCTAGCGACCGACAAGCCCAGCAACGAAGAAGACGATAGCGACAAATAGCTACAATTAATACCAATTTTCGCGATTAAACATCTAAGTTTGCCACCGCCAATGCATTAGTTTCGATGAAATCTCGGCGTGGCTCGACATCATCACCCATCAAGGTGACGAACATTTGATCTGCGCGAATAGCATCTTCAATCGTCACGCGAAGCATTCGTCGCGCATCAGGGTCCATTGTGGTCTCCCACAATTGATCAGGGTTCATCTCACCCAAGCCCTTGTAACGCTGAATGGAACAACCACGCCGAGCCTCATCGAGCAGCCATTGCATGATTTTTGAAAAATCAGAGGAAGCGAATACCTTTTCGCCCCGCTTCACAAAACTTTCAGACGTGACTGATAAGGCAAGCAATGCACCCAGCTCGGTGAGTTGCTTGTATTCGCCAGAGCTAAACAAATTGTGGCCCAGCACTATATCGCTGGCCACACTATGCGCGGTTCGACGAACTACCACATAGTAAGTGCCGCGCTCTGGATCACGCCGGACGAAGCACTCGAATCGAACATTGCTTCCTGATAGCGTAAGTAAGCGCTCACTTAACTTTTCGGAAAATGTTGTCACAAGAGCCTCGTCTGCCATATCGTCGACAGACAACGGAGATGTGTAAACAAGCTCCCAAAGTACATCAGATGAATAAACACGACTGAGGCGGTCAATGGTCGACTCTGCTCGCTGATAGAGCGACACGATATCCGCAAGCGGATCCCCTGATAGCCCTTCGTCTGAGCCGCTCTTGAAGAGCGTCGTGTCAATGAGGGCCGCATTTGTCAAGTACTCAGCCAGCGCCTCTTCATCTTTGAGGTACTGACTTGATTTACCACGAGTAAGCTTATAAAGCGGCGGCTGTGCGATGTAGACATGCCCACGCTCTACCAGTTCTCGCATTTGTCTAAAGAAAAACGTTAGCAACAACGTTCGAATATGAGATCCATCCACGTCGGCATCGGTCATGATGATAATTTGATGGTAACGAAGTTTGTCAGGATCGAACTCATCCTTGCCAATACCGCACCCTAACGCGGTGACAATAGTGCCTACCTCCGCGTTGCTTAGCATCTTATCAAAGCGAGCCCGTTCGACATTTAAGATCTTGCCCTTTAAAGGCAAAATAGCTTGGAACTTTCGATTTCTTCCCTGCTTGGCTGAACCGCCCGCTGAGTCTCCCTCCACCAGGTATAGCTCACACAAGGAGGGGTCACGTTCCTGACAATCCGCCAACTTACCAGGCAAGCCGGCAATATCGAGCGCGCCCTTACGACGAGTCATCTCGCGAGCTTTACGCGCCGCTTCTCGGGCTCGCGCCGCGTCGAGCATCTTGCCCACAATTTGCTTTGCATCGATGGGATTTTCTAAGAGAAACTCACCAAAAGCGGCGCCCATGGCCTGTTCAACGATGGGCTTTACCTCGCTCGAAACTAATTTATCTTTCGTCTGTGAGGAAAATTTTGGATCCGGCACTTTGACAGAAACAATGGCGGTCAAACCCTCACGCGCGTCGTCGCCCGTTGTGTTGACCTTCGCCTTCTTGGCCAAGCCCTCGCGCTCTATGTAACCATTCAAACCACGAGTGAGCGCCGATCTAAATCCCGCGAGGTGTGTGCCACCGTCGCGCTGCGGAATATTGTTGGTATAACAGAAAATGCTTTCCTGAAACCCGTCATTCCATTGCAACGCCACCTCGACACCAACACCGTCATCACTGGTTGTTTCAAAGTGGAAAACCTTGTTAATCGGCGACTTGGCCTGGTTAAGGAAATCGACAAAAGCGCTCAAACCACCGTCGTAGCAATACGTTTCAGTCTCACCACTTCGCTCATCTGAGAGAACAATCTTTACGCCAGAGTTCAGGAAAGCCAGCTCTCGTAAGCGCTTGGCTAACACATCAAAGTGAAACTTAATATTGGAGAATGTGTCGGCAGACGGCTTAAAGCGTACTGATGTACCCGATTCCTCTGTATCGCCAATAACAGCCAACGGTGCATCGGGAACACCATGTCTATAGATTTGCTCGTACAGCTTTCCCTGACGGCGGATGGTTAAGCAAAGCTCCTCGGACAGCGCGTTAACCACAGAAACACCCACACCGTGCAATCCTCCCGACACCTTGTAAGTGTTATCGTCGAACTTACCGCCCGCATGCAGAACGGTCATAATAACTTCTGCCGCAGAAACACCCTCTTCGTGCTGTTCTGTCGGAATGCCGCGTCCATCATCACTTACACTTACCGATTCATCGGGGTGAATGACAATGTCGACCTGGCTACAGTGCCCCGCCAGCGCTTCGTCAATAGAGTTGTCGACGATTTCAAAGACCATATGGTGAAGGCCCGTTCCGTCGTCAGTATCACCAATATACATGCCTGGTCGTTTTCGTACGGCATCTAAACCCTTCAGTACTTTGATACTAGAAGAGTCGTAACTGGCTTCTTCAGCGCCGGGGGTATTGTCTTCCATGAAATCTCCTTTCGCTCACCCCGTATTATGCCATTGAATTGGTCTCTGTGATCACCCCTTGTTCCACGTGGAACGCCTTTAATGGCGCAAAATCTGCCCACCTAGCGAAATCACCTAGGGAAACCGTGGTTGCAAGCACTTGCGCCTTTTTTTCGGCCAACACAGAAAAGACAGCTTTGGCATTATCGCCATCAAGCTCTGCGCCCACGTCATCTAACAAAAACACAGGCGCACGGCCCGTTACATCTGCGAGCACCCGGCCTTGAGCCACCCGTATGGCCGACATCAGCACCTTCATCTGGCCGCGAGACAAAACCTCATTCGCTGGCCTACTCCCAAGCAAACACTGTAAATCTGCTCTATGCGGGCCCACCTGCGTGAAGCCGCGCTGCCTATCACTCTGCGCACTGGTATTTAACGCGCTGGCCAAAGATTCGCTCGCAGCCCATCCAGACCTCAAAACCAATGACATGCTCGGAAACACCACACCCATTGACGCCAAAACCTCAGACAGCTCATCTGATAAAAGCGCGGTGACTCGCCCTCTGGCTTGATGAACCCGCTCGCCCACGGCGGCCATTTCGCTTATCCACGCACCGCCGTCACCACCGCGTGTCTCTCGGAGCAACATGTTGCGTTGTTTTAACGCCTGATGATATCGCTGCCACAATGAGATAAAGGAATGTTCCACGTGGAACACCATTTGATCAATTAGTCGCCGCCGCGCCTCGGGGCCTTCCCTCAGCGCATTCAGTGTATCTGCGTTTAAAAGCACCAACGGGAGTTCACGAGCGAGCTCTGATAAGGCCTTCACAGGAGCACCCGATAATCGGGTTTCGCCGCCACCCGCTCGCAGCCGCCTGATCCCAATCACGGACTCCGCGCCTCCATATTTCATACGGCCTACCACTTGAAACCCTGGCTGCTCGTCACGTATCGCTTTGCTAAGCTGCGACGTTGTAAAAGACTTGCCTGTCCCTAGAATATGAACGGCATCAAGCGCAGAGGTTTTGCCGGCACCGTTTAGGCCCGCAAATACCGAAAGCCCCTCAGACAATTCCAGAGAAACCTCAGACAAATTTCTTAAATTTTGGATCGATAGCTGCGCTAGCAAAGCGTTCTGAGGAGTGGCTTACAACCGCATGGGCATAACGACGTACAACGCTTCTGCATCCATATCACCCCCCGCTTCTCCTTCTTCAATTAACGCGGAGCTCGCAGAGTCAGAAAGCGACATGCGCACAGTAGGGCCGGTTAACACTCCCATCACATCGAGCAAATAACTAACATTGAACCCAACCTCCAACGCATCCCCCGCGTAATCCACGGGTACGGACTCCTCTGCCTGTTCCTGCTCAGGATTGTTCGCGGTAATTTCAAGAGTGCCTGGTGTCAGCGACAACCTGACGCCACGATACTTTTCGTTGGATAGAATGGCCGTGCGAGTAAACGCTTGTCGCAATTCCGACCGATCACCCGACACCGACTTGTCAGGCGACCGAGGAAGGACCCGTTCGTAGTCGGGGAACTTGCCATCAACCAACTTTGAGGTAAACGTGAACTGCTCGGTTGCCGCACGGATATGGTTAGAGCCAACGCTAAGCGTGACGGAACCATCTCCGTCCAACAACCGTGACAGCTCTAGTATCCCTTTACGCGGAATAATCACGGACTTGTCATCAGCAACCACCTGTCCAGGTGCCGTACATAAAGCCAAACGATGGCCGTCTGTTGCCACGAAACGTAATCTTCCCTCTTTTATCTCTAGGTACATGCCATTCAAGTAATAGCGCACATCTTGCTGCGCCATTGCAAAGCCAGTCCGATCAATCATTTGGCGGACAAGTGGCTGCGCCAAATCTAAATCTATCTCGCCGTCGCCTGCCTCTACGGTTGGAAACTCTGCAGCTGCTAATGTGGATAAGGTGAAACGGCTTCGCCCTGCTCGAACGGTCGCTTTGCCATCTTCAACACTAAAAGAAATATCGACGCCGTCAGGCAGGCTTTTGCAGATATCAACTAGCTTCCGGGCTGGTAAAGTAATATCACCATCAGAGCCCTCGCTGCGCACATCGATGCGGCCAACAAGCTCAACCTCAAGATCGGTACCTGTAAGCGACAGGCGGTTGCCCTCTAAGCTCATAAGAACGTTAGATAAAATAGGTAATGTTTGTCGACGCTCAACCACACCTGCGACCAGGTTCAGAGGCTTAATCAGTGCATCCCGTGAAACCGAAAACTTCATTAGTATGTTCTCTCTTGTAGTAGCTAACGCTTATATCAAGTCGTTAGCAAGCGCAGCAGATTCTTATAATCTTCCCCAATATCCGATGTTGTTCCACGCAACTCCGCTATCTTACGACAAGCGTGAAGCACTGTCGTGTGGTCTCTTCCTC
>CAJWEV010000056.1 GCA_913031575.1 uncultured Halieaceae bacterium
GGCCTCAGAACGCCATGGCGCTACAAACTGCGCAAACATAGGCTCAGCTCGAGTTACCCAAAAATCGCGTACAGAGGCCTCTGAGCGGCCTCTCTGAACAGCATCTCGCTCAATACGCCGAGCGAGACAGAGTTCGAGCGGGGTATCGACGAAGATCGTGTAATCGACAAGTTTGCGCGTCGCGGAGTCAGACATGGCCAGAACACCCTCAAGAAAAATGATATCGGCTGGCGGCACCGACTGACTGAGCGCTGAGCGTGTATGCTGGGTAAAGTCGTAAACAGGCGTCTGAACCTCTTCGCCCGATCTAAGCGATGCAAGATCGTCGACCAAGCGGTCAAACTCGATCGCATCAGGGTGGTCAAAATTGATTGCATCTCGGTCCTCGAAGCTGAGATGCGTCAAGTCACGGTAATAGTCGTCAACGCGCAAGACAGCGACAGTTGCACCCAACGTCTCGGTTGCCAGAGATCCGACTAGATGCGATTTACCGCTGCCAGACGCCCCTAGAATCGCTACGACAATCGACACTGTAGTGTGCTCCCCCGGATCATACTCAAATGAAGACTACATACCCTCCTCATTCGGTTCTTTATTCATAACGTCTTAGAGATGACGTGTAGCTGGCTATAGAACGGACGCGCTACCAAATTCATCTTCCAGCGCTTCACGAATCGTCTTCCTCAGGGCTCGCACATCCGTTGCTGCACATTCACCGCCATTCCACCGTCGATAGGTGCCATAGGATGGGTCGCCCAGTGCAGTCGATAGCTCCCAGGCCAATATGCATCGCTCTTCGAAGCTCAGTAGAGTACTTTCTGCGACCTCATTTAGAATTTCATCGATACTCGCTATGTCGGCCTCGAGTCGATGCTGATCTAACGAATCCAGCACCATGTAATGTGGGGCCATGGCACTAAATGGCGCCCACGCATCGCCTTTCACCTCTCCCGGTGCACCGTCACGCGCAAAATTTGCCCACGCGGTCATCATAATATCTGTCATATCTCTTGCAGACTCCGTATCGGGATACATGTAAGAGCCTATCGGCCCGTACATGGCCTTGCCTTGGATAAATGAGATCTCGCTCGCGTGCGCTGCCCCTAACACCTCAGAAAAGTTGATCAAAAAACTGTCTTTTTGATCATTCCAGTCATACCGATAGGCATAAAGCGACTCGTACCCTGCGGCCTCAAGCGACATCAACGGTCGATCCACACCTTGTGCTTTCCAACCTTCTGAACGCTGACGGACCCAGAATTTGTACATGTCAGGATTCTTTAAGGTCACCTTAGGCGGTAGCCATTTGGTTAGCGGATAGGAGGCGTCAACGAAATAGCGGTTCAACCCAATCCACAGCGTCACCTCCTCGTTATTGACGCCCGCCATGACAGGCACTGAAGGTTTTGCGTACTTAGGGTTACCCAAGGCGGCTGTAAAGCCCTCGGTCGGGATGACGACCCCGTCGTTAATGATACCGGGGGAGCTGTGGTCAGACGAAAGATCATAGAACGTCGTAATGATGTCATCGGCGCTGACACCACGTAGCGACTCGGCAGTCACCGAATCATTGGACAATCCCAGTGCCTCGGTAAACTCCCAGCTACCTCGATCGATTTCAGCGAACTCTCGCTCTCGGTTGTGGGCTTGTCTGGGACTTAGACTGCGCACATAACCCGATTGAGAGATAGCTTTGTGAAACAGCCCCTCGGACAGCGGACTTGCAAGCAAGGTGAACACGTTGTGCCCACCCGCACTCTCACCAAAAATGGTGACGTTATCCGCGTCGCCACCAAAGGCGCCGATATTGCGCTTCACCCAGCCAAGGGCAGCAATGATGTCCAGCGTGCCGAAGTTAGCAATTGTGCCGGGGCCGTCCCCTAATGCAGGGTGTGCGAACCACCCAAGCGGCCCTAATCGATAGTTGATCGTAACCACGATCACCTGTTGTTCAGCGACAAAGCGAGAAAAATCATAGGTGTT
The DNA here is from genome assembly GCA_913031575.1 of uncultured Halieaceae bacterium. Taxonomy (GTDB): domain Bacteria; phylum Pseudomonadota; class Gammaproteobacteria; order Pseudomonadales; family Halieaceae; genus Luminiphilus. The sequence goes on from CAJWEV010000056.1 coordinate 1,984, forward strand.
CTTATGCCCGGTGTTATTTCCGCCCCCATGGATCCAAACCATGACGGGTAAGGGGTCGGTACCGGATGCGGGTGCCGTGACGTCGAGGTAAAGACAGTCTTCGGCACCGATGGCCGCGTCACCCTCCACCCCACTTACACTGCCTGCTTGCTGAGGGCAGATTGCAGGTTCGACTCGTCGTGAAATTAACTGAGGCTTTGCATCAAGGGGTTCGGGCGCTCGCCAACGAAGGTCACCAACGGGCGGTTTAGCAAACGGGATGTCATACCACTGAAGTACATCACCTTCGGCGATGTAGGCCTGTACAGAGCCTGTATCGGTAACAACTGGTGTACTGTCAGATGCTTTCTGTGCTGGCGACGCACAGCCCGCCAACACCATGACAATGGATAAAGTGAACAACCGCATAAATCTGCCCCTGAAAAACATGCTCCTTTCTAAACATGCCCTTAAAAAAACATGCCCCTCAAAAAAAAAGACCCGGCGTTGCCGGGTCGTTCTAACACGTCGCTTTAGCGGCCTTTCCAGTTGGGCTTACGCTTCTCCGCAAACGCCGTCGCGCCTTCGATCGCATCCTCGCTCGAGAAGACAGGGTTAACAATCGCCTGTTGCTTGTCGAACATGTCGTCCTGCGACCAGTCAATCGACTCCTTGATCACTTGCTTACTGCGTTTAACCGCAAGCGGACCATTTTCCGCAATCTTTGCTGCGAGCGCCTTGGCTTGAGCGAGTGCCTCACCCGCGGGTGCGATCTGGTTAATGAGGCCCAGACTCAACGCACGATCGGCATCCATGAAATCACCCGTCAATGCCATTTCCATCGCAACGCGGCTTGGAATCTGACGAGGTAATCTCACCAAGCCACCGGCCGCAGCCGCCAGCCCACGTTTTACTTCGGGAATGCCGAACTTCGAATTGTCCGCCGCAACGATCAGGTCACAGGTGATAGCCAATTCACAACCACCTGCCAAGGCGTAGCCCTCAACCGCGGCAATCAATGGCTTATCGGTAGACCGCTGGACCATGCCTGCGAACCCGCGTCCTTCAACGTAGGGAGTCTCCCCTGTTACGAAGGCCTTGAGGTCCATGCCCGAGCAGAACGTGCCGCCCGCACCGGTGAGGATTACTACGTGGGTATTATCGTCTGCATCCAATGCGTCGAGCGCTGCCGCAATGCCCACGGCAACGTCCTTGTTCACCGCATTCTTTGCCTGAGGACGGTTGATCGTAATGGTCATGACGCCATCAGCAACTTCCGTTAAAACAGCTGGTTCACTCATTATCTTTCTCCTTGTGTGTCCGCTTTTTAATTAGCGAGGCTGCATACGGATGCCGCCATCCATACGAATCGTCTCGCCGTTAATGTAATCGTTATCGATAATCGCTGCAGCCAGCTTACCGATTTCTTCCGGTGTACCCAATCGTTGTGGGTACAACACGGCAGCCGATAGCGAATCAATCGAATCCTGCGGCAGGCCTGAGAAGAGCGGCGTATTAATCATGCCGGGTGCAATCGTGTTTACACGGATACCAATCTTGGATAGGTCACGCGCGATTGGGAGGGTCATACCAACTATTCCACCCTTGGTGGCGCTATAAGCCGCCTGTCCCATCTGTCCTTCATAAGCTGCGACAGACGCTGTATTGATGATGACACCTCGGCCCATGTATTGATCCACAGGCTCATTATGTTGCATACGGACCGCGCAGAGACGGATCACGTTGAAGGTTCCTGTCAAATTGACGGCGATAACCTTGTCCCAGAGTGCAAGCGGGAAAGCACCATCACGGCCTACCGTGCGCGATGCATTGGCGATGCCGGCACAGTTGACGACAGCATAGATGGCACCAAACTTCTCGACGGCCGCATCAATGCCAGCTTCGACGGAAGCTTCGTCGGCGACGTTGACCTCGGCAAAAAGACAACGATCGGCACCCATTTCCTCGACCATAGCAGCGCCGGCCTCGGCGTTGAGATCAAAGATAATGACATTGCCACCGTCAGCAAAAATGCGCCGCGCAACCGCTTGTCCAATACCCGATGCACCACCGGTAACAACGGCCGCTCTTCCTGAAATATCCATAACTTTCCTCTGTTTAATCTGTTCTCGTCAGACAAGTCCAACGACACAATGGGTGTTTTCACCGGAGGGCTCGATCGCGATCCTCTCCCCTATGGGCTCTCCCTGCGTGAACTTGTCATGAAGTTCACCCGGCTCAAGCAACGACGCCGCGATGACACGCTCACCTTTGTCATTGATAGCGAGTACAGCAAGCCACTGTCCCTCTGGAATCATTTTGACGGTGAAGGTCTCAACTACGGCGGAGCCGCTAAATTCTGAGGCAAGCGAGACGCTATTTCCAGCTTCTTCAAACGCTTTTTCAGACGATAGCCAGTCACCACTTCCGGGAGTACAACTGTAGACGCCGACGGCATGCTTTGACATGTGACCGCCCAGTGCGCCCACAAGTACATGGTTGTAGTGACCTGTCTGAATACTCGAAACCGCGGAGGCAATACCGTGCATAGAATAGTTGTTTCCGGGTCCACCGAAGAAAGGCAGACCACCCGTCAAGCTCGTTGGGCGGTGGTCCTCAGTGTCAATCCCCAGAGCTTCCATTGCCTCTATGACGGCGACAGGAAAACAGCTGTAAAGATCGAAAGCTTCGATATCGCTGACCGAGAGCCCCGAAGATGCTACGGCATTGTCGTAAGCCCATCTTAGCGCTGGCGAGGTTGATAAATCCGCGCGTTCGAGCAGTGCTTGCTCAGAGGCCTCCGCAAAGCCCCTGAGAAATACGGCCTTGTCTGCAAGCCCCAATTCCGATGCCAACTCGAAACTCATCACCAACACAGCGGCTGATTGATTCACCCCATCCTTCGCCACCATCGACTTCAAATGCGGATCACCCACCACTCGATTACGTCCAGAAACCAGGGCAATTTCATCTGGCTGTGGCACATTCTCGAACATCGTAAAGGGGTTAACCCTTGCCGCATTCGACAAAGGCGTTAAGACTTCACCAAGATACGTGAGGTAATCGGGGCGTGACATGCCGCGACGCATTCGTTTGCGGTGCTCCATCAAAGGGTAGATATCAATGGGAGCTATGACTTTGTGAGCCGCTAAGGCCGGTACGAATTGATCCTCCAGACCCATCCCGTCATCAGATTGATTACCCACTGGGTTCTCTGACCAATCCAAGGTTTCGCCTGAGCGTTGGTGGGCGCGCATGGTGCCGATAGCTTCTGCACCGCAGAGAACGATAGCGCGCGCTTCACCGCTGGCAATCGCACGGCAAGCCCTAGCCGTGTATTGCTGGGGACTCTGACCTCCAGCCGTGGCGTAATGTGCGGCGGCATGGTCGAGACCTGCTCTAGTCGCGACTGATCGAGCAAACTTGGTGCTAAATCCGAAGGGCGCGAGCAGCGGTTTGATTCGATCAGGCACAGAGTCGACAAAGGTGCGCATGACCACTACTCGGTCAACATATGAGTCGATATCCACAACAGCTGTCGATGCAAGCGTCTGGGATACCGCCTTGGCGGCGATGTCTGCAGGCCCCAGCTTTTCCCAATTTTCATCCAATCGATCAACAACTTGGCTGGCCGATACTAAGACAGGTGTATTACCTGCTACTTCCATTACTCAGCTCCTTTGGCCGATGCACATATATTCCAAAAGGACTCAGCGGACAGCGATGCCCCACCCACCAAGAGTCCATCAATGCCCTTCGCCATAGTAAATGCGGCACAGTTATCGGGTTTAACGCTACCACCGTAAAGAACGCGGAGTTCAGGATATCGATCTACAAGCACCGCTTTGATTTCGAGATGCATCTCGCTTGCGACATCGGCAGAGGCTGCCTCGCCCGAGCCGATGGCCCATACAGGCTCGTAGGCAATAACAAGCCCCTCACCTAGGTCCTCACAACTGCTCAACACCTGATCTCTCACATACGGGATTGCATGACCCTCGGCGCGGATGTGGCTGGGCTCACCAACACAGACCACGGGAATTAAGCCTGCTGCCTGGGCGCGCTTCGCCTTCTGCGCCACGATGGCATTAGTCTCCCCCTGATTTTGGCGTCGCTCGGAGTGTCCGATGAGCACATACTGACAACCAAAGTCTGTGAGCATTGATGCGGCAACTTCACCCGTGTGAGCACCCTGCTCATGCTCTGCTACGTTTTGAGCACACAAAGAGAGCTGGCTAAGCCCCTGGACGAGCGACAAGTAAGGTGCTGGCGGTGCGACAACGGCCTCGATACCGTGAATCGATGGCTTCGAATTCCATGTCGCTTTGAACGCCTCAACGCCATCGGCATCGATGGCCATTTTCCAGTTCGCTATGATTAGCGGTGTTATCATTATGTCTTTCTCTTAACCGTGATATCGACCGCCTGGCCACAGCCAGAGTGTGAGTTGATCGGACCCGAAGGTGTACGCAAGACGTGAATTTTTCGAATTACGCTGAACATTACAGTAGCCAAAGCGGCATCGTCCAGCTAATGGAGGATTTGAGCATTGCAGCACCTGAGGGCACCGCACTCTATCCCCTCGGTGGGGGTAACCCGGCTCACATTCAGGAGGTCCAAGATGCGATCAAAGAGAGCGCGGCAGAACTGATTGCCGACGCCAACCGATTCGCCAGGATGATCGGAGACTATGACGCGCCGCAAGGGCATGAAATCTTCCGAGCGTGCCTAGCTGATCAGCTCTCGTCGCTATTTGGCGCCAAAATCTCAGCCGAGCACATCGCCGTAACCAACGGAAGTCAGGCAAGTTTCGAAATTTTGTTCAATGCCTTTGCAGGCCAATTTGCCGACGGAAGTTGGAAGCAGATCGCCCTTCCCATAGCCCCCGAGTACGTGGGTTACAACGACATGTCCCGTCAGGATGGACCCATTCTGAAGTCGACTGCAGCCAGGATTGATTTACTTCCAGATAGGCAATTCAAATACGGCGTCGACCTGACAGAGTTCTCCGTGGACTCGGAAACAACCGGTGCCGTTTGTCTGTCACGTCCCACCAATCCCTCGGGCAACGTGGTCTCTGATGAAGAATTGTCTCAAGTCGCGTCGCGATGCAAGGCCGGGGGGGTTCCACTCATCATCGACGGCGCATACGGCCTACCCTTTCCCGGTATGATTTATACCGAGGCCACCCCGTTCTGGGACGACAACACGATTCTCTGCCTCAGTCTGTCCAAGTTCGGGTTGCCCGGCGTGCGGACAGGGATCGTCGTTGGTCCGCCCGAAGTAACAAAGCTGATCAGCAATGCCAATGCAATCAATGGGCTGGCACCCGCAAGAACCGGCCCTGAATTGGTACTTCCTCTACTCATGAACCATAGACTGTCTGAACTATCTGAGCAGGTCATAAAGCCGCACTACCTGCGCAAGCAGCAGTTGGCGATTGAAGTAATGATGGCTGCGGCCCACGATCTACCGGTCAGGATTCATCAACCCAATGGCGCTATGTTTCTTTGGACATGGTTTGAAAACCTACCGGGCGGAGCAGACGAGCTTTATAGACGAGCTGCACTTGAAGGAGTTGTTACCGTCTCAGGACGTCATTTTTTCCAGGGTTTGGATGCGACCTGGCAGCACGCCAACGAGTGTCTCCGACTCAACTACGCGGGAGATGAGAATACTGTCAGGCAGGGCATCGAACGCCTAGTGGCCGTTGCCCGACAGCAATACCTCAAGACATAGTCGGCAAAGGATTACTGGTCTAGCGACTGATAATAATCCATCAAGATTTTAGCGACCTCAGGACGAGAGAACTCCGGAGGTGGCGCAATACCCTGCCCCAGCATTTCCCGAACGGCTGTTCCGGAGAGGAGCACAAAGTCTTCCTTGGAATGATCCGGTGCGTCCTTCATCATGACGACCCGATCAAGTTTTTTACTGTAAGCCGTGTGATCCGCACGGTAGATATCGATTTCGAGTGCACCCTCGGGAACACGTTCATCAAAAATAGTTTGCGCATCGAATCCACCGTAATAATCGCCCACACCGGCATGGTCGCGACCTACAATCAACTCAGTACAGCCAGCGTTTTGCCTAAACACAGCATGCAGTACTGCTTCTCTTGGCCCGGCGTAGAGCATGTCAAAACCATAGCCCGTCACCATGACCGTATTTTCAGGGAAGTAATGATCAACCATCGTTCTGATCGAATCATCGCGCACATCGGCGGGAATATCGCCTGCCTTGAGCTTACCCAGGAGCATGTGAATCAAGATGCCATCCGCGTTCAGGTCACTCATTGCCATGCGGCAGAGTTCCTCGTGCGCGCGGTGCATCGGATTGCGGGTTTGGAATGCGACAACGCGATTCCAGCCACGCGACTCAATTTCATCCCGTATTTCCATGGCTGTTCTAAACGTGCCGGGAAAGTCCGACTGAAAATAGGAAAAGTTCAGAACCTCAATGGGCCCTGACAGTAAAACCTGACCCTGCGCATTAAACGTCGCGACACCCGGATGATTTGGATCATCGGTTCCGAATACCTCGCACGTCATCAACGCCATATCCTCATCCGACAGACACTCAATGCCTTCTACATCCATAACTGCGATGACAGGAGCACCATTGACGTTGGGGTCACGCAACGCAATACGGTCGCCGACGTTGCCATCATAACGCTCAACCATATTGAGCACAGGGACTGGCCAAAAAAGGTCATTAGTGGTTTTTAATTCGGTTGCCACACTCAATGCATCGGCACGATTCATGTAGCCCGTAAGCGGAGTGAAATAGCCCGCGCCCAACATAACGGCGTTAGCCGCTGCAGCAGACGATACTGTAATCGACGGCAGCGTTGCTGATTCAGCTTCCAGGTCAGCCAAATGCTGGCCCGTTGCGATGAGAGGTGTCAGCGATGTCGCCCCGTGAGGTGTAATTAAACTCATGTTCTTGATTCTCCGTTACTTAGCGCTGATGAGGCCGCGCGTCTTCAGCACATCGACAATCTGTGCGACCTCCTCCTCTAGGGTTTGCTGATCAGTGTGCAGGTGAATTTCGGGTGCTGAAGGCGCCTCATAGGGATCATCAATGCCGGTAAAATTCTTGATCTCGCCCGCTCGAGCTTTTTTGTATAGGCCCTTTGGGTCTCGCGACTCCGCCGCTGCAAGACTGCAGTCGACGAAGACCTCGATGAAGTCCA
>CAJWEV010000057.1 GCA_913031575.1 uncultured Halieaceae bacterium
AAGGCTCGGAGGTGGGTGCTCATATCCTTTCAGGCGCGGTTCTGGAAACCACAGCTTTAGATGAACTATTGCCGGACTGGCGATCAATGGGTTCACCATTAAACACGGAGGTCAGCGAGGACGTCTTTTACTACTACACGTCAGGGAAATCGGCAGCGCAAATTCCAAATCTTTTCCTCCCGGCGCCCGTTCACAACGATGGTAACTTCATTGTGTCTATGGGTAACGTCTGCCGTTGGCTCGCTGAGCAAGCTGAAAATATGGGCGTCGAAGTCTATCCAGGTTTTGCTGCTGCTGAACTGCTCTTCAATGAAGATGGATCGGTAAAAGGTATTGCTACTGGCGACATGGGCATTAGCGCGGAAGGAAACCAAAAAGACTCGTATATGCCGGGCATGGAGCTACACGCGAAGTACACCCTCTTCGCTGAGGGATGTCGTGGTCACCTAGGAAAAGAGTTGATCGCCCACTTTGGACTTGATGAAGGGAAAGACCCCCAGCACTACGGCATCGGCATTAAAGAAGTTTGGCAGATCAAACCGGAGTTACACGAGAAAGGTAAGGTCATCCATGGACTTGGGTGGCCGCTATCAGAAAGTGGCTCCTCAGGCGGGGCTTTCATGTATCACGCCGAGAACAACGAGGTTTACATAGGCTTGATTACCGACCTCAATTACTCGAATCCTCATGTAAGCCCTTTCGAAGAATTCCAACGCTGGAAGACCCATCCCAAGACAGCAAAATACCTTGAGGGTGCGGAGCGTCTTGCCTATGGCGCTCGCGCTCTAGCTAAAGGTGGACTCAACTCACTACCGAAGATGAACTTTCCTGGTGGGCTCATCATTGGATGTGACGCGGGTACGCTTAACGCGGTCAAGATCAAAGGTAACCACACCGCCATGAAGAGCGGCATATTGGCGGCCGAGGAGGTCGCAGCAGCCTTCATGTCTGAGAATCCCGCCGCTGATTTGGTGGATTTTGAACAACGAGTTGTAGACTCATGGCTGGGTAAGGAACTAAAAGCGAGTCGCAACTTCGCAGGTTACATGCACACGTTTGGCGCGCTCTTGGGGTCCGCCGCGGTTTGGTTCGACCAAACCATTATGCGAGGCAATATGCCATTTACACTTCGAGACAAGAAACCTGATTACTCGTGTCTCAAGCCGGCGGCGTCATCGAAAAAAATTGATTATCCAAAGCCCGATAATGTCCTGACGTTCGATCGCTTGTCGTCGGTCTTCTTATCGAACACCAATCATGAAGAAGATCAGCCCTGTCACTTACAGCTTGCCGACACTGCAATTCCGATTCAGGTCAACCTTCCGACCTATGACGAACCCGCTCAACGCTACTGCCCTGCGGGGGTGTATGAAGTAATCACGGATGGTGATGAGCCGCGCTTTCAGATTAACTCTCAAAACTGCGTTCACTGTAAGACCTGTGATATTAAAGATCCCGCGCAAAACATTCGCTGGGTGACCCCTGAAGGCTTGGGCGGACCCAACTACCCCAATATGTAACAACGATAGACCGTGCTTTAGCCGTTAAAGCAGGGAGTACTTTTGACCACCGCTCTCGACGCATCCCTGGTCATCAGCCATGTCCACCAAGCGATACCATGCCGCACGTGTGAACAATGCAGTCAGCTTATTCGGTAATGATATGAAAGCGGCGCCGGCAGCAGCAGGCTCTGGCGTCAGCCCCGTCTCGTCATTGAGGTAGAAAACACCGCCTGCGTTGAGGACAAGTCCAAGGCGTCCTTGCCCTGTGGTCGTGTCATCGACGCGCGTAGCGTCTACAACCATCAGTGGATGTAACGCCACCGCGACCTCCACCTTCTCTACCGGGGTAACGAGGTAGTAAGCGCCATCGTCCTCACGTCGTAATAGTCCAGCAAACAGCGATACCAGCTCCACGCGTTTTATTTCAGATCCTTCGTGAAACCAGCGCCCATCGCGATCAATGGCTATATCCACAAAGCCACAATGACTGGGATTCCATTGATCAAGCGGGTAAGGCTGACGACCATTGACACTGCCAGAGAATATTGGCGCCGAATGGCCTACTTCCGTGACAGACCCAGCGTTACGCACTAGTCGCGCAAATGCGTCGTCAACCACAAACAGTCACCCTAGCGAATGACAACATCGCCTCTTCGTTTCAAATCAGCCATGAACTCCTGCCTAAGCAGTGATGCACTGACGTCTGATACTTCGCGCAGTAAAGCGTCCCTCTCGACACCCACCATTGTGTCTTCGCGACCAGCTTGAGTCCTTGCAAGCTGAACAAGTGCATAACTCTCGCCATCGAGCCGAACGGCGCTTACGGATTCAGTATCTGTAGAGCGCTTGCTAAATGCCGACTGCAGCACCGATGCGGGTAAATTGACATTTTGCCTGGTAGCAGCCAACTCAACCCGCCATTCGTACCCCTTAGCCGATGAAATAGATTCAAGCGTCTCACCTGCCGAGAGCGATGCATTGACTTCATCGACCAAGGTCGTCATGGCACGATCCTTTGCCTCGGACGCGAGTTGTGCCTCGATACCGTCACGAACCTCCGCTAGAGATTTTACCCCCTCTGGTATACGGTCTTTGACAGCCAAGGCGACAAAGCGAGAACCCGATAGCTCGATCACGTCACTATTGTTGCCGTCGATCAAAACATCGTCGGAGAACGCTGCGTTCCGAAGCACTGATTCGGCGAAAAGGCCTTCCCCATCATCGCGAGAAAATGGCTGCGATTTCGATACTGAGAGGCCGAGTTGCTCGGATGCTGTTCTCAAACCGTTTGAGGTAAAGACGAGATCACGGAGCTGATCAACTGCAATCAGCAGATCGCGCTGTGCCTGAGCAGTCTGGAGACTTTCAGTGATTTCAGCCCGTAGGAGTTCGTCCGGAACCTGCTCAGCCGCAGACCGACTTTTAACCAAGATGAAGTGAGTCCCGGCATCCGTTGTCACGGGGGACGAAATACCACCCACTTCCAAAGAAGCAATTGCATCTTCCATCGCGTCGGGGAAAACTGAGCCGTCAGTAAAGCCCAGGTCACCACCGACGAACGATGAACCAATATCATTTGAGGCGTCAGCTGCAATTGCCGCGAAATCTTCATTGCGGGCTAGTCGAGACCCGACCTCATCAATGCGGGCAGCGTAGGCGTCGTCTGTCTCGTCGTCCTCTTGAATCAAAAGGATATGAGCTACCTCTGACTGCGCCTTGGTCCCATAGTCGGCAAGGGCGTCAGTGAGCTGTTCATTCAACTCAGCCTCATCCACAGGCAACGCATATTGAGCCGGATTTAGCTCTATAAACTCCACACTGAGACGCTCGGGTTGCGCAAATTGCTCCGGGTTAGCCTCATAAAATGCCGAAATAGCTGCGTCATCAACGTCAGAAGCGGTGGAGAGCATCGTATCTGGCACCACTAAGAAGCGAACGTCTCGACGCTCTACCACGACGTCGATAGCTGCTTTTACCTCTACAGGCGTTATGAAGTCTGCATCAGCAATTATCGACTCCAGTTTGATAAGTTGGTCGGTATTACCCTGCTCTGCTCGATACTGATCAGTCGAGAGGCCGTTGGAGCGCAATACATCACGGTAATATTCAGCGGAGAAGCTACCGTCCACCTCAAACGTTGGGTTTCCGATAATGCTCCGGCGCACAGCCTCGGGAGATGCGGTGATTCCGAGAGAGGACGCGTAATCCTCGAGTAACGCGCGATCTACCAAATTATTCAAAACTCCGGGCCTCAAAAGGTCGTCATCAAGCAAGCTTGGATCTAATTGATCACCGTATATATCGGTTAGCTGGCGGCGTTGCTGTTCAATCGCAAATTGGAGCTCATTAAAAGAGATTTCTCGATCATTAACCTTGGCCGCACCGGATTGCTCTCCACCGAAAGTTAATGACTCGGCCCCCGTGAGGACAAACGACAACACGATTAACCCGATAACCACCAATACCCATGGGCTCTTTACGCCCTCTCGCATGCTCTGAAGCATTAGATTTACCTTACCCTTACCTTGAACAAATCATTTGCAAAAAAAAAGGCGCACAAGGCGCCCTTTTTATTCTCAGCCCCAGCTGAGATTTTACACTATTACGAGTTGCAAGCGTCCTTCAACGCCTTACCCGCTTTGAAGCCAGGTGTGTTTGACGCAGCAATTTTGATTGTCTCGCCCGTGCGTGGGTTACGACCATCACGCGCCGCACGTGGCTTCACAGAAAACGTTCCGAAACCTACGAGAGATACGCTACCGCCTTTCGAGAGCTCTGAAGTGATAGCCGCAACCGCGGCATCAAGTGCGCGACCAGCAGCTGCTTTTGGGAGATCTGCTTCTGAAGCGATAGCATCGATTAGTTCATTTTTATTCACAATAAATCCTCGTTGTTTGCTTTAGGAAAATGCCTGAAACTGAGTCTCAGCCTACCCATGCGGGCAATCAGGGTCAATCAAGAAATGTAAAAATTTCTTAATTTTTTTCTCTCAAACGGACTTAAATCGCTTCAATGAGACGTAGCTCTCGTCGCACCCTCTTCCTGATCCTCTGAACCCGCCACTTTTGCATCATTTATACCAGCCAAATACTCATCGTCGCTCAATGGCTGTGGCGACGATTCGAGAGCAATCTCAAGCACTTCATCAATCCACTTCACAGGCTTGATATCGAGCTTGTCCTTGATGTTGTCTGGCACTTCGGCGAGGTCACGCTCATTCTCATGAGGAATGACCACCGTCTTAATACCACCGCGACGCGCAGCGAGTAGTTTCTCTTTAAGTCCGCCAATGGCAAGAACCTCTCCCCGCAAGGTAATTTCTCCGGTCATGGCGACGTCGGCGCGTACTGGAATGTTCGTTGCGACACTCACAACTGCGGTACACATGCCAATACCAGCACTGGGCCCATCCTTAGGCGTTGCACCCTCCGGCACGTGGATATGAAGGTCATGCGCATCATAGTATCTGGCGGGAATACCCAAACCCTGTGAGCGCGACCGAACTACTGTCATCGCAGCCTGAATTGACTCCTGCATTACGTCACCTAGACTCCCCGTACGAACCTGCCGTCCCTTGCCGCTCACAGATGCCGCCTCAATAGTGAGGAGCTCACCACCAACTGATGTCCAGGCCAGACCCGTGACTTCGCCGACCTGACTAGCCTCATCAGCCACACCAAAGGTAAACTTCCGAACACCCAGCAGATCCTCAAGGTTCGCAGAAGTTACCTCAGTGCCCAAGTGCCAGTCCTCTAACGCCAGCTTTTTAACAACCTTACGGCAAACCTTAGCGAGTTCGCGCTCCATAGCTCGCACACCAGCCTCGCGCGTGTAGTAACGAATAATATCGAGAATTGCTTCGTCTGCGACGCTAATTTCTGCGGCCTTCAACCCGTTTACTTTGACCTGCTTAGGCAGAAGATATTTTCGCGCAATGCTGAGCTTCTCGTCCTCCGTGTACCCAGGAATTCGAATTACTTCCATTCGATCCAACAATGGGCCAGGAATATTCATGGTGTTTGAGGTACAAACAAACATCACGTCTGACAAGTCGTAATCAACCTCAAGATAATGATCGTTGAAGGCATGGTTTTGCTCAGGATCAAGCACCTCGAGCATCGCCGATGAAGGGTCCCCGCGATGATCCATGCCCATCTTGTCAATTTCATCCAACAAGAACAGCGGATTCCGAACGCCCGCCTTGACCATTTTCTGGATTAACTTACCCGGCATTGAACCGATATAGGTACGCCTATGCCCTCGAATCTCAGCCTCATCGCGTACGCCACCGAGCGCCATACGTGCAAATTTACGGTTAGTCGACTTGGCGATCGACTCGCCCAGCGACGTCTTACCGACCCCAGGTGGTCCAACGAGACAGAGAACAGGTCCCTTTAGCTTTCTGACCCGCTTCTGAACGGCCAAGTACTCCAAAATACGGTCTTTCACCTCTTCCAGGCCGAAGTGGTCCTGATCGAGGATAGTCTGAGCCCGCTTAATGTCGTGCTTGACCTTGCTGCGCCTTGCCCATGGAACACCAACCAACCACTCAATATAGCCACGAACCACCGACGCTTCAGCTGACATGGGTGACATCATTTTGAGCTTACTCAGTTCGGCATTCGCCTTCTCGGTGGCCTCGTCTGACATCTTGGCCTCGTGGATACGGTTCTGAAGCTCGTCTATCTCATTAGGTGCATCGTCCATTTCGCCAAGTTCTCTCTGAATGGCTTTCATCTGCTCATTCAAGTAGTACTCGCGCTGACTTTTTTCCATCTGCTTTTTGACGCGACCACGAATTTTCTTTTCAACTTGGAATAGATCGATCTCTGAGTCCATCAAGGACATTAAGTGCGCAAGTCGAGCTTTAACCGCCGAAATCTCTAAAATATTTTGCTTCTCTTGCAAATCAACTGACATATGCGCTGCTATCGTGTCGGCCAGCCTGCCGGGCTCATCGATGCCGGACAGCGATGTCAACACTTCGTTGGGCACCTTCTTACTCACATTCACATATTTTTCGAAATGGTCTACTGTTTCGCGAATTACTGCATCAGCATCGGCATCATCCAGATCTTCACACTCGATTTGCCTAACTGTTGCTATCGAAAACGTTTCACCGGTATCGATAGCTTCAATAGCCGCGCGCTCACTACCCTCTACCAGCACCTTAATCGTGCCATCTGGCAGTTTGAGCAGTTGCAGAATCGTGGAAATAGAGCCCACCTGATAAAGGTCACCCACATCAGGATTATCGTCAGACGCGTGTCGTTGAGCGACCAGCAATACTTGCTTACTACCAGCCATGGCGTGCTCTAGAGCTTCAATCGAGCGTTCACGACCGACAAATAGCGGAAGCACCATGTGAGGATAGACCACCACGTCGCGAAGTGGCAGTAAGGGTAGCTGTAGCGCGGTTGTATCGCTCATAGTCATCTCCATCTTTTCAGGGTAGAGATGGGGGCTTTTTCACCGATCTCAAGCCCCTGGACGCATCAATTTATGCGTCTTGAGCAGCAATTGTTTCGTCCTGTGTTTCATAGACCAGCAGGGGCTCCGAGTCGCCGTTTATAACCGACTCGTCTACAACGATCTTAGCAACACCAGTCTGCGATGGGATGTTGTACATGGAATCAAGCAGGACATTCTCTAAGATAGACCGCAAACCTCGAGCGCCAGTCTTTCGCTCCATCGCCTTGGTAGCAACGGCACGCAATCCGTCTTCTCGGAAATCGATTTCCACGCCCTCCATATCGAACATTTTTCTGTACTGCTTGGTGAGCGCGTTCTTAGGTTCAGTCAAGATTTGCATCAGCGCGGTAACATCCAGTTCTTCTAGAGTCGCAATCATTGGCAAACGACCGACAAACTCAGGAATCAATCCATACTGCACCAAGTCTTCAGCTTCGAGATCATGCAAACTCTCGGCGAAATTTTTCTGCTCTGATTGACCCTTTACGTCTGCCGAAAAGCCAATGCCGCCCGTCGCTGACCGGTTTTGGATCACTTTATCTAGACCAGCGAACGCACCACCGCAGATGAAAAGAATGTTGCTGGTGTCAACCTGCAGGAACTCCTGCTGCGGATGTTTTCTGCCGCCCTGCGGCGGAACTGACGCCACAGTACCCTCGATCAACTTAAGTAGCGCTTGCTGCACCCCTTCACCCGAAACGTCACGTGTGATGGACGGGTTATCAGACTTCCTAGAAATCTTGTCGATCTCATCGATGTACACGATGCCCATTTGAGCCTTCTCGACGTCATACTCGCATTTCTGTAACAACTTCTGGATGATATTTTCAACATCTTCACCCACATAACCCGCTTCGGTCAGCGTGGTTGCGTCAGCAATTGTAAATGGAACGTCTAATAAGCGCGCTAGCGTTTCAGCCAACAGTGTCTTACCAGAACCGGTCGGACCCACTAGGAGGATGTTCGATTTGCCCAGCTCTACATCCGAGCTTTGGCCTTCGTCGGTTCGCAACCGCTTGTAGTGGTTGTAAACGGCTACTGACAAGACGCGCTTGGCTCTGGCTTGGCCTATTACATACTCGTCTAGACTTTCGTTGATTTCACGAGGGACAGGTAGCTTGTCAGACGCCTCTGGTGCCGCGGCCTCCTGAATCTCCTCTCGGATGATGTCGTTACAGAGGTCAACACATTCGTCACAGATAAAAACGGACGGCCCTGCAATTAACTTGCGGACTTCATTTTGGCTTTTTCCGCAGAAAGAGCAGTAAAGAAGTTTTCCGTTATCGTCGCTGGTACTGTCGCCCGTCATCGCGTCTGACCCTGTGTATTGCCTTTGCTCGTGTCGCAAAGATGATAGGTTTCTACGCCTATTGCAAGGCGACAGATCTAGTTTCTAAAAAAAGACGTCAGCGCGACGTGATGACCTGGTCTACCAGACCGTATTCAACGCTCTGCTCTGCGCTCATGAAGCGATCACG
>CAJWEV010000058.1 GCA_913031575.1 uncultured Halieaceae bacterium
TACCGACGGGTAGTCCGTCGACAAAGCCGGCTGGGACGCTGATGGCGGGCAATCCCGCAAGGTTGGCGCCAATGGTGAAGACGTCCTCCATGTACATGTCGGTAATCGACTTAGAGTTATCGTTGAGAACGAAAGCAGTATTGGGCGCAGACGGCCCGGCAATGACATCGACGTCCTTGAGGACGGATTGATATTCCTCAGCAATGAGGCGACGGACCTGTTGGGCCTTCATGAAGTATTGGTCATACGATGCGGCGGATAAGGTAAAGGTGCCGATCAAAATTCGCCGTTTGACCTCTTCACCAAAGCCCTCAGTGCGCGATCGCAAATATAGATCCTGGAGATCGGAGGGACTATCGCAGCGATAACCGTATCTCACGCCGTCGTACCGAGACAGATTTGCTGAGGCCTCGGCCGGTGCGATGACGTAGTAGGTGGAAATGCCCAGATCTGTGGAAGGTAGCGAGATGTCAACAATCACAGCACCTGCGGATTCCAGCTCTTTGATGGCAGCGTTAACGCGTGCGGCGACCCCATCTTTTAAATGACTTGAAAAAAACTCTTTTGGAATGCCGATACGCAGTCCCTGAATGCTTTGCTCGAGTCCTGCCGAATAGTCAGGTACTCCAATATCGGCACAGGTTGAATCAAGCGGGTCATGACCGGCCATTGCATTCAGGACTAACGCGCAGTCCTCGGCGGTCCTCGCCATGGGACCTGCCTGATCCATGGAAGAGGCAAACGCAATCATGCCATAACGGGATACGCGTCCGTAGGAAGGCTTTAGGCCCGTAATGCCACAGAGCGCTGCAGGCTGACGAATCGAACCACCGGTATCGGTCCCCGTTGCCAACGATGCAAGACCGGCAGCAACTGCCGCGGCTGAACCGCCAGACGAACCGCCGGGCACCCGATTAACATCCCAGGGATTCTTAACTGCCCCGAAAAAACTGGTTTCGTTCGATGAGCCCATGGCGAACTCATCCATATTGCACTTGCCCAGGCTGATCATGCCCGCGTCATGAAGCTTCCTCACGACGGTGGCGTCATAAGGTGGTACGAAGTCTTCGAGCATTTTCGAGGCGCAAGATGTTCTTATACCGCGCGTGCAGAAAATGTCTTTGTGCAGCATAGGAACACCGAGTAATGGTGAGACAGCGCCATGCGCTCGAGCTTTGTCCGCTTGATCTGCTGCTGCGACAGCGCCTAGCTTATCGAGAGAAATAACAGCGTTAAGTACTGGATTTAATCTTTCGATTCGCGCGATCGAATCTTCCACCAGTTCGCGTGAAGAGACACGTCTGTCATCTAACTGCCTTGCGAGGGAGGAAATCGTTTCGAATGGTTCTGGACTTGCCATCAATCAACCACTCTCGGGACCAGAAAGTAGTCTTCCTCTATTGCAGGAGCATTTTGCATCAAACCCGTTCTATCGACCAAGGTATCGATACAATCGGTTCGCAGGCGCTGTGCGGTATTTAGTGGATTGATCATAGGCGCGACTTCGGCGGTATCAACCGTGCCAAGTGCGTCAAACAGTGCGAGCGCTTGATTGAATTCTGTTGTCGCGTTTTCGATGTCTTGGTCGGAGATCGTAAGACGCGCTAATGCCGCGACTTCTCTGACGGTTGCTGCATCAGTCACGATAAATGCCTAACAGGTGGTTTGTAGAACGCAAACTAACACACTTCCAGCTTGCTCAAAAACTATCGCATTGTTACATTTCACCAACTAAGTGCACCGGTCCAATGATACGAGGACATCCTGGGTTTAGCCTGGGGTTTCGAAGCGAGAGAGGCTCGCTTTTAACGGTAGCAAAGGTGTATTTGTCCACAGGCTAACAAAACATGTTAAAGCGTTTACGGGGTATGTTCTCAACCGATCTGTCGATCGACCTCGGCACGGCCAACACATTGATCTACGTCAAAGATCGCGGCATCATCCTTGATGAGCCTTCAGTTGTTGCTATTAGAGTTCACAATGGCCAAAAGTCCATAGAGGCCGTTGGTACCGAGGCCAAGCGCATGCTGGGCAGAACACCCGGTAATATCACCGCGATTCGTCCGCTAAAAGACGGTGTCATTGCTGACTTCCAGGTGACGGAGAAAATGCTTCAGCACTTTATCCTGAAAGTACATGATACCCATTCGTCATGGCTGCGACCCAGCCCACGCGTACTCATTTGTGTGCCCTGTTTATCCACCCAAGTAGAACGTGAGGCCATTAGGCGATCGGCGGAAGGTGCGGGAGCGCGGGATGTTCGACTTATCGAAGAGCCCATGGCTGCTGCCATCGGTGCTGGTATGAAGGTCGAAGAGGCGGTCGGCTGTATGGTTGTCGATATCGGAGGCGGCACTACCGAGATCGCGCTTATATCGCTCAGTGGGGTGGTTTATCGTGACTCTATACGAGTAGGTGGCGATCGCTTCGACGAAGCGATTGTGGCCCATGTTCGTCGTCGTTTTGGGTGTTTAATTGGTGATGCCACCGCAGAGAGGATTAAGGAAGAAGTTGGCTGCGTTTGGGTTGGCAGTGAACAGAGAGAAATTGATGTTCGCGGCAGACACCTCGCCGAGGGTGTGCCACGCACGTTCACGCTCAACAGCACTGATGTGATGACTGCGCTTGAAGAGCCTGTTGATGCCATTATTCGGGCCGTGCGAATGGCGTTAGAGCAGTCGCCGCCTGAATTAGCGGCAGATATTGCAGAGACTGGCATTGTTCTTACAGGTGGCGGCGCTTTATTGCGTGATTTGGACGCTCGAATTGCAGAAGAGACCGGTCTTCCAGTGCTCATCGCCGAGGACCCGCTTACCTGCGTTGTGAGAGGGGGCGGTATGGCGTTAGAGTTGATGGATAATTACTCACTGGATCTCATGTCGACTGAGTAAGTTTCTAGGTTCGATTTAGAACGAGGAACAGATCATCAGCAACCTTTTCTCCAAGCCACGTTTCCTAACGATTCGCCTTATTCTGACGCTTGGCATCGCGTTGGCTTTGGTTGCATTCCTTCGCGAATCCCCCGTCATGGAAAAAGTGGAAGGGGTAGGCGCAGACCTATCAGAGATCTCCTTTTACGTGCTTGATGTCCCAAAGCGTTTTTTTCAAACAGTCTCGGAGTACCTGGAGAGTCGCGCGTCGATGCGTCAGCGGATTCAGGCGCTAGAAGACAGAAATCTCATATTGAGCGCGCGTGCCCAAAGGATGGAGGCACTCACCGCTGAGAATATGCGTTACCGCGCCCTGCTTAACTCGCCTATTGCAGAGGATGCAACCATGACGGTTGCGCGAATTGTAGCTGTATCGCCCGACGTGAATCGTCACTTACTTACGTTGGACCGAGGGCGGGATGAAGGCGTTAATGTTGGCCATCCGGTCTTGAACGCAGAGGGCGTCATGGGGCAGATTGTCCAAGTGGGTCAAACGGCAAGCCGTGCTCTGCTGGTCACCGACGTGCAACACGCTATCCCAGTCTTAAATAATCGCACGGGACAGCGCGCGATTGCAGAGGGTGTGGGTCGTTTAGATCAACTTGTGGTTCGCAATCTTGCCAGTACGTCAAACGTGAGCTCGGGTGATCTCTGGGTGACTTCCGGTTTGGGTGAGCGTTTCCCCGCTGGCTACCCAGTGGGCCTCACCCGCGAGACCACCACCTCTGGCGATGCCGCTTATTTGTCGGTGACACTTCAAACCGCAGCCGCCTTGGATGTTGAAAGTCACGTGCTCATTCTCACATCCACTGATGCGCCGCAGGCAGAGTGAGGCAGCATGAGAGACGAAAGCAACATTGTTTTTTCAGTTTTTACCTCGGTCATTTTGGCCGGCCTACTATTTCAAGCAGCGAATGCAATCGAGCTGCGGGTGGTGATGCCTCGATTACTTGAGCTTTGTGTTTGCTATTGGGTTTTGTCCGCGCCCGCACGAGTCGGCATAATCTTCGCGTTTTCGGTGGGTATTTTGATCAGCTTGATCGAAGGGTCGCTCGTGGGTGCCGCGTCAATCGGTCTGTCGGTGGTGGCGTATGTCTTGCTCCAAAACATTTACACCATCCGGCAGCTTGATTGGATATCGCAGACGGTGGTTATCTTTCTATTGCTCGGCATTTCAGTGGCGCTGCAGCGCGTGGTGCTAGCCGCTGTGGGTGTGCCATCTGATGGTCTTGGTTATCTGATTGCGGTCATCATTTCAGCTTTACTATGGCGGGCTGTTAACGTGGTAATCGACGTCGCACGTTTCCGGATTGCTCAGCTGTTATGAGGCTAATTCTGGCCAGCGCCAGCCCGAGGCGGCGCGAACTTCTGCGTATGCTAGTGCCTGCTTTTGAGTGTGAAGCCGCTGATATTGACGAAGCAATTCTGCTCGGCGAGCTTCCTGCCGACTATGTCTGTCGCATGTCCGCTGAAAAAGCGGCTAGGGTCTGGGCGCCTGATAGTGTGGTACTCGGTGCCGATACAATTGTCGTGTGTCATGGTCGCGTGATGCATAAACCCGATTCTATTGCCGATGCTCAGGGAATGTTGCGCTCATTAAGCGGTCTAACGCATGAGGTAATGACATCGGTGACACTTATTTCAGATTTGGCCGTAAAAACTGAATTAATAACTACCCGCGTTGAGTTTGCCGAGCTCTCACCGGAGCTGATTGCGCAATACCTCTCGACCGATGAGCCGTGGGACAAGGCCGGTGCCTATGGCATTCAGGGTTTGGCCGGAAGTTTTGTGAAGCGACTAGAGGGAAGCTACAGCGGTGTGGTGGGTTTGCCCTTGAGTGAAACTCGCACGCTACTAGAAGCAGCCGGTATTACAACGAGCCTCGGAGACGGGCGTGTTTGAGCGTGCGTACCGTGCTCTAAGGAGCTTGATTTGGCGCACGTCGATTGTGGTTCTTATCTTGGTTGCTGTGTTGGTCAGTCTTGCCACAGCCTTGGTTCCGCAGCTACCCGCCGTCAACACCTCACTGGTTGCGGAGATTGAGTCTCGCACTGGCTTTGATGCACAGGTCGGTGGGATCACCGCTGAAATGGTGGGCTTTCGACCTAAGCTGGCGCTTGAGGACCTGAATATTCGCAACAAGAAGACTGCGACGAGTGTATTTAGAGCAGGGCGTCTACAGGTCACGCTCAACCCCTGGCGTTCGCTGTTACAACGTCAGTTGATCCTAGCTGAGATGCGCGCAAGTGATGTGGCTATCCCCGCGAGCTTGTCTAGCGAAGCTACCGGTATTGTTGTACCCATTGACCCTAGCGTATTTGCGACTGAGATAGAGCGTTTGGCGCTCGAAAATATGCAGGTATCACTGGTCCGTGAGCTGTCTGACACTGAGCGAGCCTTGGAGCTTGCTGTCGACCTTGACCTGCGGCGAGAGGGTAGTAATCGAAAACTTCAGCTACTGGCGACAGGTGATGGTGGATTAACGGTCAGTATCGTCGGTGCAGGAGTAGGTAATCCACTGGATTTGTCTCGATTTGCTGGGTCATTGCGTGGGCGTGTATCGTCCGACAACCTGGGTTCAATATCGGAGTTTTTCGGCGCCGATATGTCGGGAACTAGCGATCTTCTCTTCTGGACCGACGCGTCAGCGGGACAGGCAAGTACTGTTTTCAAAGTCACGGGCGACGCTCTGTTCCCTGGTTCGGATGCACGGCTGTCCGGTAATGCTTTCTCAGTCAGCGGCACGGCGACGCTGGACAGAAATGAGTCCTGGGTCAACATCGCTCAGGCATCGGTGACCCTTGAGCAAGGACCCATCGAGTTCAATGATATTAACGTTGGTTTGACGACCACGGACTGGGAACTGCTGGTCAATGATCTGAATTTGGCCTCAAGTGCACAGCTCTTACTGGAGGCTGGTCTGATTCCAGACTCTATAAGGGGGGCTTTAGAAGCTGCATCGATCTCAGGGACCATCAATGCCCTTAGTCTTGGTGGTTCTCTGTCTGGTGAATCCATTCAACGTGTGGCGGTAGATTTTGATGATATTTCAGTTCAGCAAGACACACCTTTGCCGGGGGTCAGCGGACTTTCAGGCTCGCTGATGCTATCCAGCACTCGCGGTCAGCTACAGGTCAATAGCAGTGATTTAACGTTGGTGATTCCCACGCAATTCGCTGACACCATGCAGCTGGGCAATGTAAATGCGGTCATCGATTTTGATCTCACCGATGATCATATTGCGATCAGAAATGGACGAGCCGCAGCCCGAGCAGAGGATTTTACGGCATTGGCCTTGCTCTCAGGTGAGATTCCGCTTTCACCGGCATCCGGTCACTCGCCCATGCTTAACGTCGTCCTTGGCTCTGATCGGGCTCCTGCATCGCGAGCATTGGCCTTTACACCGATGACTATCGACCCTGATGCCTATCGATGGATGCAAACATCGCTTGGCACTGGTGAGGCAACCCAGATCGGGTTTGTCCTGAGGGGGGCAGTTCGCAAAGTCGACTTTCCGCTACGATCCATTCAGCTGTCAGCGTTAGCCAACCTTGATGCCGTTACCATGATGCCGGGACTTCCTCTCGCCAAGTCGCTAATCGGACATGTCGGGATTGATAACGGTCTTGTAACGTTCGATGTGGATTCGGCGCTGGTCGGTGGTCTGGATATTGGCGAAGGGCTTCTCCAAATAGGTAAACGCGACACCATTCGTATACTGACCGCGCAGGCCGCGATCGATGGCAGATTACCCGTGGCAGTTGATGAGGTGGCTGGTATTCCTTACGTACCAAAGCGAGTGACTAGGGAGTTACGGGATCTCACGGTTGACGGCCGAGTTCGCGGTTTTTTTGATCTCTCGATACCCATAAGGGGTGCTGCGAAAATACCTACCATCGCCACGCGGGTTGAAGTCAGCGAGGCCACCGTATCCGTTTCTGGCCTCCCCATAAAGCTTCAGCATGTAAACGGACAGTTTGTATATGAGTATCCTCGAGGCATTGTGGATGGCTCCCTAATGGCTCGCTTTGAAAATCAAGACGTCAGCCTCGATTTGAACCTCGATAATGCTGATTTAGGTCTCTCTCAAAAAGGTTTTTCTGTCGCTACGTCCGCGCGCTTGGGGGCTTCTGATGTTAGCCGGTTATTAGGTGTCAGGGTTCCCGATGGTCTGCTTGACGGCAGTTCGGCCTTCGATATTGTGTTTCAAGCCGGAGAGGGGGTGGCGCTTAACGTTACCTCTAACCTCGAAGGCCTGGCAATCGGTCTTCCCGCCCCATTCAGTAAACCGCCTGAACAGAGCAAATTGCTGGAGATCGATCTAAGAATTTCAGATTCAGTGTTCATCGATGCCGCTTATTCAAATGCTCTATCTCTCTCAATTGCGCAGGACGCTGAAAATGCGTGGCGGGCATTGGCCTCGATCAGGGAGGTGAATCAAGAGCTTTCACTAGACGAGGTCGAAGCAGGCACGGTCGTTATTTCAGGTCGTGTTGAAGAGCTTGATGTAAGTGCATGGGCAGACACACAGGCCCGCTTCCTGAGTGGCGGTAATTCAGACCTCCCGGCGATCGTTTGGCGCGATTTTTCCGTGAATAGGGTCACGCTGGGTGAGACAGAACTCGGTCCGTTCTCGTTCACGGGGCAGTATGAGGATGGACTGACATCACTGGGTCTTGTCAGCAATTTTATCAAGGCGCAAATTGACCTCGATGGCCCTGAGGAGCAGCTGGATATCCACGTTGACTCGCTCTCCATCGATTCAATGCCATCCATCAATGCCGCGGCGCTCGACATCGAATGGGATAACCCGTCTGTCGCTTCCTGGCCGGCGACGCAGATTACTGTTGATTCTCTGATGTTCAAAGGGCAAGACCTAGGTTCGCTCGCTTTCGACGCCTCGATCTCGGAATCGAGCATCGATTTGGCCCAATTCGATGGGAGTTTAGATGGCGTGTCCTTCGGCCCTGAGAGTCAATTTAGTTGGGTAAGAGGCGAAGGTTCGACTACACGTGCCACGCTTGACTTGACTCTGCCCAGTGCTGGCGATGCCTTAACACTCCTTGATGCAAAATCGGTCGTTGATTTCTCATCGGGTCGGGTTGTTGGCGATATTGAGTGGCCAGGAGCACCAACCGATTTTCAAGCGGATCAGGTTACTGGGGACGTTGAGCTTCAACTTACATCGGGTTCGTTTCTACCTGTGCCATCGCAGGCCACGGATCCACTTCGCTTCATAGGGGTGTTTAATTTGGCAGGCCTTGTTCAGCGAGCGAATGTGAATCAGCTGTTTGATCCGGGGCTGACATTTGATCGTGCGAGTGGCG
>CAJWEV010000059.1 GCA_913031575.1 uncultured Halieaceae bacterium
TTCGTGTCGGTTAGGGAGGGGTGTTTGTGTTTGGACAACTGCTACTAGGTTTCACAGGTGCAATTTTCTTTGCGCTGGGAGTTGTTAGTGTCTATGACCCTGAAATACCCGCCGGCTGGTCCGGTATTTTCATTGCCTCTCAAGATGCCTACGCGGAGATCGCGGCAATGTATGGTGGTCTAGAGATCGCTATTGGCTCCATTCTCCTCGCCTCAGCCTTTATCAAGGAATATCTCAAGGCAGGACTCTGGCTCCTGTTCGTCATCATCAGCTACATCGGCGCGGCCCGTGCCTTCACTGTGTTTCGTGAACTCGACTCAAAATTTCAGGTGGCTGGTAGCCAGGTGGATATCGAGATGACCTCGAGCTTTACAGGCTACACATGGGGTGTCTTGGGCTTTGAAGTCGCTGTCTCGGTGCTGGCGCTGATTGCACTTCTTAACCGCCCTCGCTGAGCCTCAGCTCAGTGCAGCGTACTCTTTCTCGAGTCTTTTCGCCGCTTTCTTGGACACACCACCCAAAACATCAATAGCGTTGCGCAAGCGCGCGCGAGTCAAGTCAGGTCCCAGAATCGACATGGAATCGGGAATCGAATACGCACTGCTCTTCCCCGAAATAGCGACAAACAGCGGCGCAAACAAGGCCTTAGGCTTTAGTTCGAGCGACTCAGCGAGCTGCTTCAGACTTTCAAACAGCGCACCACGCGCCCAGTCCTCCTGAGCTTCGAGGCACCATAGAACGAACTGCAAACGTCTAACGACTTCTTCTCTTGTTTCCGCAGCACCTTCAAAAGCCTCAGGATCGACAGCGACCTCCCCTGACAAGAGATACGATGACATGGGTACAAAGTCAGAAAGCACCTCCATGCGACCTTGCGCGTGGGGCAATAATTTGTCTAATGTTGCATCATTCCAAAGCCATGATTTCAAACGCTCTTTCAGCTGCTCGCTATCAAAATTTTCGCGCAGCCAGAGTCCGTTTAACCACTTGAGCTTTTCTACATCGAAGATGGGACCGCCAAGCGATATACGATCGATATCAAATGCCGCCTGCATAGCATCGAGCGAAAACTTTTCCCGCTCATCCGGCATAGACCAACCCATTCGACCCAAGTAATTCACCAAAGCCTCGGGCAGGAAGCCCATACGCTCGTAGTACAATATACTCGTAGGGTTCTTCCGCTTACTGAGCTTTGATTTGTCGGGATTTCTCAAAAGCGGCATGTGGCAGAGCTCTGGCATGTCCCAACCAAAGTACTGATACAGGAGCTGGTGCTTAGGCGCTGAGTTGAGCCACTCCTCACCACGTATGACATGCGTAATGCCCATCAGGTGGTCGTCCACCACATTGGCCAGGTGATAGGTCGGCATACCGTCTGATTTCAGGAGAATCTGTGCATCAACCATGCCCCAATCCAACTCGATAGCGCCCCTTAAACGATCCTTCACAAGACAGACTCCTGCCTCATCGGGGACCTGCATACGAATAACAAAAGGTGCATCAGCACTTTTACGAGTAGCCTGCTCCTCGACAGATAACTCCAAATCCTTAGGCTTGAGGGCCGTCGACTTCCCCGCCTCGCGCCGTGCCTCACGCAACGCATCGAGCTCCTTAGGCGTTCGGTAACAAACGAAGGCATTGCCCTGCTCTACTAGCTGCCAAGCGTAATGACCGTAAATATCACGACGTTCACTTTGACGGTATGGCCCATGCTCGCCACCGATATCAGGGCCTTCATCCCAATCAAGACCCAGCCATCGCAGCGAATCGAGTATCATCTGCTCCGCTACAGCTGTGCTTCGCGCTTGATCCGTATCTTCGATACGTAAAATGAACTGGCCACCATGCGCGTGAGCAAAACACCGATTGAACAGCGCCATATAGGCGGTTCCAACGTGAGGATCACCAGTGGGTGATGGTGCGACGCGGGTTCTTACGGTCATTGGATGCTCTTGTATGCAAACTCTGCTGAGAACTCGAGTTTATCAGAAGACGGATTGAGACAGAGGCAGAAACTTGGCTTTTAAACGTCACTATTCGGTACTTTGCGTACACCGCGCAACGAAAATTGGATAGGATGCGACAAAGCCAAGAGCAAGAAGAATCATGCGTTTGTTTCGTTTCATTTTACCTGCCTGCGTTATCGCAGGGATGCTGACTGCCTGTGCCGGTGGCGAGAGCAACGTGGAGTCGGGAAACCGCGACGGCTTCCTTCATTACGGTAACGGAGCCGAGCCGCAGGGTCTCGACCCTCATGTGGTAACGGGCGTTCCCGAAAACCACATTATCCGCGCGTTATTTGAGGGTTTAGCGGTCAAAAATCCTATAACCCTTGAGCCTGAGCCCGGTGTTGCTGAACGATGGGATATTTCCGAGGACGGAAGGGTCTACACCTTCTACATCAACCCAGAAGCAAAATGGAGTAATGGAGAACCGATGACCGCATCGGATTACGTCTGGTCCTGGAACCGAGCGCTCCATCCCGATACGGGTTCTCTCTATGCCTACATGCTCTATCCGATAGTTAATTCGGAGGCGTATTCCAAGCGTGAAATCACCGACTTTGATCAAGTGGGTGTCAAGGCACTCGACGATCTGACGCTGCAGGTCACCTTGAACGCGCCCACACCCTATTTTTTACAGTTGATGGATCACTACAGTAGCTTCGCGGTGCATCCTGAAACATTGCTCAAGCACGGCAAAATGACCGAACGGTTCACACCGTGGACCCGCGTCGGCAACATTGTCAGCAACGGCGCGTTCACCCTCGATGAATGGTCACTCAATCGACGGATCATCATTAAGAAAAGCGAGCATTACTGGGATCGTGACAACGTCGCGCTAAACGGCGTCTATTTTTATCCGACCGAGAATGTAGTGAGCGAAGAGCGCATGTTCCGCGCGGAGCAACTCCATTACACCCAGGTGGTGCCTCTGGATAAAATTCCCGAGTACCGAAAGCAAGGTAATACGTCCTATGTCCAGGCCGCCTATCTTGGAACCTACTACTACCTAATAAACACAGATAGACCGCCAGTGGACAATGTAATGGTCCGCCGAGCCCTCTCATATGCGCTGGATCGAGACACGCTGACACGAACCGTACTGCAAGAAACCGCTATTCCGGCCTACAGCATCACACCGCCCAACACCTTGGGTTATAACCCACCCAAGCTTTTTGATTACGACCCTGCGAAAGCCCGCGAGCTACTGGCAGAGGCAGGGTACCCCAATGGCGAGGGATGGCCCGGGCTGGAAATAATCTACAACACGCAGGAAGCGCATCGAAAAATTGCAGTGGCTGTTCAGCAAATGTGGAAAAAAGAGCTCAACATCGATATCACCATCTCCAACCAAGAATGGAAGGTATATCTCAACTCGGTATCGCAACGAGACTTCCAAGTCGCACGGCGCGGCTGGATTGGCGACTACGTCGACGCCAATAACTTTTTGGACCTCTTCATTACTGATGGGGGCAACAACAACACAGGCTACGCTAGTGACGAGTTTGACGACATCATCCTTAACTTAGCGCCAAGGGCTAAGACGCGTGATGAGCGTTATGGTCTGTTCTATAAAGCTGAAACCATGATGATGAACGAGATGCCCATCATCCCAATCTATACCTATACCAGTAAGCACTTAGTGCACCCAAGTGTCGAAGGCATCCACCCAAACCTCATGGACTCACTCAATTTGAAATACGTGAAACTGCACGCCGGCCGCAGTCTCTATGGGGAGGCAAACTAAGGTGCTGAAATTTATCTTTTGGCGACTTCTTCAAGCAATCCCGGTGATCTTCGTCGTAATCACGGCGACATTTTTTCTCGTCCGCTCCGCACCCGGCGGTCCATTCGACAGTGAGAAAGCGGTGCTACCCGAAGTCAAGCGCGCGCTCGAGGCGCAATACAAACTCGATTTGCCGCTCCACGAGCAATACCTCGCCTATTTAGGCGATCTGACCAATGGCGATCTGGGTCCCTCGTTTAAGTATCCGGGCCGCAGCGTTAACGAAATTTTAGGTAGCGGGCTTCCGGTTACGGCTGAGCTGGGCCTGTACGCCCTGAGCTTTGCGCTTCTTATTGGCGTTCTAGCCGGCGTGTTCGCCGCACTAAGGCCCAACACGCGACAAGACTACATACCGATGGGTATGGCGATGATCGGCATTTGTATGCCGTCCTTCCTATTAGGGCCGTTACTGGTCCTCATTTTTGGTATCTATCTCGATTGGCTACCTATTGCTGGATGGGGAGACCTTCCGGGAGACAAGATACTGCCATCGGTTACGCTGGGTAGCGCCTACGCGGCCTATATCGCGCGACTCAGCCGAGCTGGAATGCTCGAAATCTTGTCGCAGGACTACATAAGGACAGCCAGAGCCAAAGGACTTCCCGAGTGGCGCGTGGTGATTCAGCACGCCCTGCGCGGAGGCCTCATACCTGTCATCGCTTTTTTAGGGCCAGCCTTTGCGGGCTTACTTGCCGGCTCGTTCGTTGTCGAGACCATCTTCCAAATACCGGGACTGGGGCGTTTCTACGTTCAGGCTGCGTTTAACCGCGACTACACGATGATCCTGGGTACAACGGTGTTCTTGTCGACATTGATCGTGTTTTTCAACCTGATCAGTGACGTGATTGCTGCGTGGCTAAACCCGCGTCTGCGAGCGCAGTTCAAAGGAAGTGCCTGATGAGTACTGAAGAGACGGCACTTCTCATGGAAGCAGAGGACGGCGCATCACTTTGGCACGATGCCTGGCTCCGACTCAAGAAGAACCGAGCCGCTGTGACCGGCGGAGTGGTGCTTGCCATTATGGTCGTCCTGGCAGTTTTGACGCCCTGGATCGCGCCTTACGGTTACGAGGCTCAAAATCTGGACCTTGGCGCGACTCCGCCCTCGGCAGCGCACTGGCTGGGTACTGACATTTTTGGGAGAGACCTGCTCACTCAGATTCTCTACGGTGGCCGGATTTCACTGGCGGTTGGTTTCATCGCTACAGCCGTGGCGTTGGTTATCGGTGTGACTTGGGGAGCCGTTGCCGGCTATGTCGGTGGCCGTATCGACTCAGTGATGATGCGATTTGTTGACATCCTCTACGCCCTGCCCTTCATGATCTTTATCATCCTGCTGATGGTGGTCTTCGGTCGAAATATTCTGCTCCTCTTCCTAGCGATTGGTGCAGTTGAATGGCTTACCATGGCCAGAATCATGCGAACTCAGGTGCAATCCTTGCGTCAGCAGGAATTTGTCGAGGCGGCCGTATCGTTGGGACTGCCACCCTCAGCCATCATTTTCAAGCACATCATCCCCAACGCCCTCGGTCCAATCATTGTCTACACAACACTGACGATTCCGAGCGTGATGTTGCTCGAGGCCTTCCTCAGCTTCTTGGGCCTGGGCATTCAGCCACCACAAACCAGCTGGGGACTGCTCATCAGCTACGGCGCAGAGACCATGGAGGAGTACCCTTGGCTCCTTATTTTCCCAGGTTTGGCACTGACGATTACGCTGTTCTCTCTAAACTTCCTGGGTGATGGTCTTCGTGACGCGCTCGATGTTCGCGGTTCAAAGGATTAATCCATGAGTCTGCTCAACGTTAATGATTTAAGCGTCAGCTTCGTTACCCGCAACGGAACAACGGAAGCCGTCAAAAACGTCAGTTTCTCAGTTGAAGCCAAGTCCATCACAGCCGTTATCGGCGAGAGTGGTTCGGGTAAATCCGTCTCCTGTTACGCACTCTTGGGCCTGATTCCGCAGCCCCCAGGACGGATTGACTCTGGGACTGCCGAATTTAACGGCCAAGATTTGCTCGCACTGTCCGAGCGAGATCTGAGGGGCATTCGGGGCTCTGACATTGCCATGATCTTTCAGGATCCGATGACATGCCTCAACCCTTACATGCGAATTGGCGAGCAACTGATTGAGCCTCTTCTCGTGCACGGTGTGGCGGACAAGGAGACCGCGACGCGCAGAGCCATAGAGCTGCTCGATGAAGTGGGTATTCATAACCCTGAATCGGCCATGAAGGCCTATCCATTCGAGTTCTCGGGCGGCATGCGACAGCGCGTCATGATTGCCATGGCCCTCATCACTGAGCCTAAACTCCTGATTGCCGATGAGCCGACCACAGCTTTGGACGTCACCATTCAGGCTCAGATTCTTCGCTTGGTTAAGTCGCTACAGGAAAAGCGCGACATTGGCGTTTTGTTCATCAGTCACGATCTTGCAGTGGTATCCGATATTGCTGATCGTATTGTCGTCATGGAAAAGGGGCTGGTCGTTGAGCAAGGCGCGCCCGCTGACATCTTCACCAATGCACAACACCCCTACACGCAAAAATTGTTGGCCGCTATTCCGAGCGGCGCACCGCCCGAGCCCGACAGCGGGCGAGAGACGCTGATTACAACTACCAACCTGAAAACCTACTTCATGTCTGAAAATAGCGATGAGCCCATTAAGGCCGTTGATGACGTGTCGCTATCGATACAACGGGGCGAAGTGTTGGGACTGGTTGGTGAGTCAGGCAGTGGCAAGTCGACCTTCGGTCGATCGCTGCTACGATTGACACCCATTACCGATGGTCATGTGAGCTTTGATGGTACTGACGTCGGCAAACTCGATCGCAATAATCTCAAAGCACTTAGACGACGCATGCAGATGATTTTCCAGGATCCCTATGCATCGCTAAATCCGCGTATGACCGTCCACGACACGCTAGCTGAGCCATTACTGCTCCACAACATTGTCGATCGTACGGGTCTTGATGTGGCCATTAGAGAACTCATGGACAACGTGGGCCTGGCGCGAGGATTTACCAAAAAATATCCTCACGAATTCTCTGGTGGTCAACGACAGCGTATTGCCATTGGTCGAGCACTGGCAACCAAACCCGAATTTATTGTCGCGGACGAGCCGGTCTCGGCACTCGATGTAACCATTCAGGCACAGATCCTGGACTTGCTGAAAGACCTGAAGGACGAGTACGGACTCACCATGCTGTTCGTTTCGCACGATCTTGCTGTCATTCGGCAAATTGCCGACCGTGTAGCCGTGCTGTATCGAGGCAAACTCGAGGAAGTGGGTAATACGAGTGACGTATTCAATTCACCTCAAACCGACTATACCCAGCAACTCTTGGCCGCAATACCGGGAAAATCGGCCGTGCAGCACAATATGGCTGGCGAAGGAGCCGGTCAGTCCTAGACTGGGAAACAGTGGCTGGGGGCTTGAGGGGACCACTAATCCCGTCAGACTTTAGTACGAAAGCATTAAGAACAAGCGCGGATCCTATAAGGCGCCTTTAACGATTTAATGGGGGAAATCGTGACAAACATGAGATTATTGGGCTCGTTGCTAATCTGTGCAGGGTTAATCGGACTGGGCGCCTGTGGGGGCGGATCAGGAGGTGCTTCCGAGCCTGGTATAGTAGTTCCTCCAACTCCGCCGCCCGCAGCCCCTGTCTTAGAGACGTTCTCACTCCTGAAGGAGAATAATCCTGAACTGGAGGGTGACATCGAATTTGTCTTGGAAGGAGACACCTTCTCCGCTAGGTCACCGACAAATCTGTCCGTGGCCTCGTTGACGCCAACGTTCTCATTCACCGGTACTGAGGTGTCTGTAAAAGGTGCGGAGCAAGCCTCCGGCGAGTCGAGTCAGGACTTCACCCCTATTTTGAATTACACGGTTTCCAATGAATCGGGAATAACGAAAACCTATCAAGTCGACTTAACACGATTCACGGGACTCCCCATCATTTATCTGACGACCGAATTACCCGTGGTGTCAAAAGAGGATTATATCAATGGCACTTTCCGGCTAGAGGGTGGCAGGGACTTCGACTCTGTGGATGAGATGGCGATGGAGATTCGGGGTCGAGGTAACTCAACCTGGTTCCTTCACCCCAAAAAGCCCTACCAAATGAAGCTTGAGTCCAAACGAGATTTGTTTGGCATGCTTGAAGATAAAAAATGGCTCTTCCTTGCCGAGTATTCCGACAAAACGTTGGTGCGAAACCATCTTGCCTTTTCGCTCGGCGAGCGCACGACACTGACTTGGACACCCAGCGGTCATTTCGCAGAAGTCTTTATCAACGGCCAGCATGACGGGCTCTATCACATTACTGAAAAAGTAGAAGATGGCAGTAACCG
>CAJWEV010000060.1 GCA_913031575.1 uncultured Halieaceae bacterium
GGCAAAGAAGCTTCTGATCGCCTCCTCAAAGCTGGTGACAATTGTTCCCATGAAATCCGCAGAGTGGGATATTGATTCGAGGGATGATTTAGAGCGACTTAATGATGTCAGTAGCTATATTTTTGGAAATTGAGGTGCTTTCTCTGTAACACTCACACTCGGAAACATCGTCGACAGTCATGATCAGGCTTAGGGATAATCCCATGAATAATCAATTACAAAAAGACATGTGGAACGGCCGCGCGGGAGCCAGCTGGGTTAGGCACAACTCGTTACTGGAGGAGCTGCTCTCGGAACCGGGTCGCCGGTGTATGGAGTTATTTGACCTGCCATCGAGTGCGCAAGTGCTTGATGTCGGCTGTGGCTGCGGCAATCAGACACTCGAATGGGCTTCTCGACTCGACCCATCCTGCAACATTACAGGGGTTGATATTTCGGAGCCCATGTTGGCGCTGGCCGAGAATTTAAAGTCAGCCAATCAATCGTCGCCACAAGCTAGTGTGTCTTTCCTGTTGGGCGATGCCAGCGAAGCGCTGTTTCCCGAAGCCTCGTTCGACGCGATCTATTCCCGATTTGGGGTCATGTTTTTTGCAGATCCCAGAGCAGCCTTCGCCCAACTACGTCGCGCCTTAAAACAGAACGGTCAGCTGGGATTTGTATGTTGGCAAAGCCCTGCACTCAACCCTTTTTTTACCGCCCCGATGCAAGCGGCGCTTACCGTCCTTCCACCCCCGCCACCGGCGAAGCCCGGAGCGCCCGGTCCCTTTGGTTTAGCGGACAAGGAGCGCACCCACCGCGTTCTCAGCGAGGCGGGTTTTGGCGAGGTCACTATTCGGCCGCTGCAGCTAGAACTGTCAGCTGGCGCTGAACGCACCTTCGACGATCTGTTTCAGGAGCTGATACAGATTGGACCCGCCGCCGCATTGATTGCAGAAAGCGACCCTGTTGCAGGGGAGCAAGCCAAAACAGAGGTCTATAAGACACTCAGGGAGTTCTATTCACTCGGTGAGGGGGTGCGTTTCGAGGCCAACTTCTGGCTAATAACTGCCCGTAACTAGCTAAATTGCCAACGAAAAAAACCTGGGAGGATGGCTTGATAAGCCAAAACAAACAAGCCGAAAATGCAGCTTTTCATCTTACAATAACGTACGCAATAAAGGGTTCGGTGCAGCACCCTGCCCAAGCCAAACCAATACTTCAGAAATGGAATCAGTATGAGCAGAGAATTTGATGTCATTATTTACGGAGCAAGCGGCTTTACTGGCCGCCTTGTGGCTGAGTACATGGGAAAAACCTATGGCGCGAGCGCCAACTGGGCCATAGCAGGCAGGAATAAAGCGAAGCTGGCAGAAGTAAGAGACTTGGTTGGCGCGCCCAGTACAACGCCACTCTTCACTGCCGATGCCAGTGATCCTGAATCACTTCGTGCAATGGTCAAGCGAGCGCAGTGCATTTGCACAACCGTCGGACCCTACCAACTTTACGGATCCGAACTCGTTAAGCTCTGTGCTGAAGAGGGTACACACTACGTAGACCTGTCGGGAGAGCCCGGCTGGATGCACGAGATGATTTCATCTCATCAGGCCACTGCCGAGGCGTCTGGCGCACGCATTGTTCATAGCTGCGGATTTGACTCCATCCCCTTTGATCTGGGCGTCTACTTTCTCCAGAAGGCAGCCATCGCTCAAACGGGCAAACCCATGCCCCGTGTGCGCGGTCGGGTTCGCGCTATGAACGGTGAGTTCTCTGGCGGCACCGCAGCGTCCTTAGGCGCTACGATGGCTGCACTTAAAACCAATCCAGACCTTATCAAAATTCTGGCTAATCCCTTCTCACTAGCTAATGGCTTCCAAGGTCCCGAACAGCCATCCGATGCTAAACCGTATGAAGATGAAGTTGTCGGCTCATGGGTCGCCCCTTTCATCATGGCACCTATTAACACCAAGAACGTTCACCGCTCAAACGCCATGCTGAATCACCTCTATGGTGAAGATTTTCAATACGATGAAATGATGGTGACGGGACCGGGTGACGAGGGAGCAGCGGTGGCAAAGATGGTAGCGAGCAGCAACCCCTTAGAAGGCGATGACGTCCCAAAGCCGGGCGAAGGCCCCTCCAAGGAAAGCCGCGAGGCAGGTCACTATGACGTGCTATTCGTCGGCACAAACGACGATGGAGACCGTATAGAGGCGACCGTCATTGGTGACATGGACCCGGGCTATGGGTCTACATCTAAAATGATTGCCGAGAGTGCGCTGTGCATCGTTCACGACTCTCCTAATCTACCGGGAGGCATTTACACACCCGCGCCAGCCATGGGTGAGAAGCTGATCGAGCGACTTGTTGCGAACGCCGGTCTAACCTTCCATTTAGGCGGCTAAAAAGCCCTATCTAACGACCGGCAAATAAGCGGTGTTGGGGCAGATCCTCGGCACCGCTAAGTACCAATAAGCCTGCGAAAATAGCTAGATTTTTGACGAAGTTTTGCGTCTCGTGTGCCTGACTAACACCCTCATAAACGCTCCAAAAATCGTGCATACCAAGATTTATAACGAGTGTCAGCGCGGCCAAAGTAAGAGCAACCTGCCCTACGCGAAGACCCAGTAGCAACATCACACCTCCTCCCACTTGGAGGGCGATGGTAATCGGCAGCAAGACTTCTGGAAGCGGTATATTGTGAAGTGCCATATAACTTAGCGTCTCAGTATAACCTGTGACTTTTGAAATTCCGGGTAGGAAGAAATACAGCCCAAGTAGAAAGCGACCCAGCGTTACTGCAAATGTCATTATGACCTCCAGAACCTGTACATTAGTCTACATTAAGCATCGCTTTACTCGCCAAAAGCACCAACCACCAGGTCACAAAACATTTAGCTAAAAAAAAGCTGCTGAGCGGTCCCTCGTTAAACTAATCGTGATTAGACAAAGATTTCTCCCGCAGCGAGCCTCTCAGCAACGATCGCGGGCGCAGCAAAGCGGTCGCCGTAAGCACCGCTGAGCTCACCGCAGCGGTCGATGAAGTTCTGCAAACCATAAGTGTTTACAAACTGCAGTAGTCCGCCGGTCCAAGCAGGTGCACCGATACCCATAATCGAGCCGACATTACCATCTGCCACAGTGCGAAGAACACCGGTCTCAAGACACTTTAGCGCCTCGATGACCTGACGGAAAAGCAAGCGTTCCTTGATGTCCTGATCCGATATGTCAACGCCGTCACCGCCATAAAGATCGGATAGACCAGACCAAATTTCTTTAGAACCGTCCGCACCATACTCGTAGAAACCACCACCGTGATATCGACCACCACGACCGTGACCAACGATCATGGTCTCTACAACCTCAGCAGTGATCGAGCGATCATCGCCGTCAATAGTCAGGCCCATTTCCTTCCAGGTCTCTTGCGCCTTTCGTGACAACTCCAGACTCACCTCGTCGTAAACGGTCAGCGGCCCCACCGGCATTCCCACAGCCTTACCAAGATTGTCGATACGCACTGGCTTCACCCCCTCGACGAGCATTCGTACGCCCTCATCAAGATAGGTACCGAAGGTACGTGAAGTGAAAAAACCCAATGAATCGTTGACGACAATCGGGGTTTTCTTGATTTGCTTCGTGTAATCAAAGGCCTTGGCTAGTGCGACATCACCCGTCTTCTCGCCCATAATGATTTCAACAAGCGGCATCTTGTCGACCGGGGAGAAAAAGTGAATACCAATGAAATTTTCAGCATCCTGACTCGCTTCAGCCAGCTGGGTAATGGGGAGCGTCGAGGTGTTTGAACCCCAGACGCCGCCCTCGGCCATTCTTGGCTCGAGATCACGCGTCATTTGATGTTTCAGGTTCATATTCTCAAACACAGCTTCGATAATCAGATCGCAGCCATCCAGATCCTCGTTTGAGGCCGTGGGATGAATCAGCGAGAGCACCTCGGCCATCTTTTCAGCCGTCATTCGACCCTTGTCGACACGCTGCTGTAACAAAACCTCGGTATACGCCTTGCCCTGTTGGGCGGCCTCAATACTGATGTCTTTCAATACGACCTTGATACCCACCATGGCGGATGAATAGGCGATCCCCTGCCCCATCATGCCAGCGCCGAGCACACCCACCTTTTCCGTTGTCTGTGGAGGTACATCTTTCGGTCGAGAAGCACCACCATTGATCTTATTCATCTGGAAAAAGAAGGTATTGATCATATTTTTAGCTTGGGGCGTTAGCGCCAGTTCGGCCAGACCACGACTCTCAATACGCATCGCCGTCTCAAAATCCACTGTCAGCGCCTGTACTGCCACATCAAAAATCTTTTCGGGGGCAGGCAGCAAGCCGCGCGTATTTTTGCGAATCATAGGCGCACCCATAGTGACCATTTGCGTCACCTGTGGGTTACGAATATTGCCGCCGGGGATTTTATATCCCTTTGTGTCCCAGGGCTGAGTGCGCGCGGCTTCGTTGCTCTTATTGGCCAACACCCACTGCTTGGCCTTAGAAACCAACTCATCTTTGCTATCGACGACCGCATCAATCAGTCCAGAGCCCAAGGCCTTTTCGGGGGCCACACGCTTGCCCTCGACAATGTACTCGTTGGCTGCCATGAGCCCCATGAGATAGACCGCTTTAACGTTACCGCCGCCTCCAGGCAGTAAACCCAAGGTCACCTCTGGGAAGCCAAGCTGGACACTGCGGTGATTCCAAGCAATGCGGTAGTGACATGACAGAGCGAGCTCGAGGCCGCCGCCAAGCGCCGCGCCATTAATGGCGGCGCAAACGGGCGCCTGAAGCTTTTCGAGACGACGCATTGCCGCTTTTGTCGCACACATTCCCTGAAAAAAATCTTCAACCGTGTCCTCGGTCACCTGACAAAGCATATTCAAGTCACCGCCTGCAAAGAATGTGGACTTGCCTGATGTAAGCACAACGCCGGCAAGGTCTGTCTCTGCTTCGAGCCTATCGAGCGTCGATTCAAACAACGGCAGGAAAGCATCACTCATCGAGTTAACGGGGCCATCCATATCCATGGTGACGGTTACAATCTGGTTCTCGTCTGTTTCATAATGAAAACTCATTGTTTCTAACTCCTGATAGTGCTTATACGCGCTCGACAATAGTAGAAATGCCCATCCCACCGCC
Organism: uncultured Halieaceae bacterium; assembly: GCA_913031575.1. Lineage (GTDB taxonomy): Bacteria > Pseudomonadota > Gammaproteobacteria > Pseudomonadales > Halieaceae > Luminiphilus. Next base: position 5,128 of record CAJWEV010000060.1, read on the forward strand.
CACACATAACGACAGCATGGCGCGCTTTAGATCGCGTCGCTCGAGTTCGTCGATCATGGCACTCACCAAACAGCCACCGGTAGCGCCCAGAGGATGGCCCATAGCAATCGCACCACCCACCACATTGGTAATTTCATGACTAATATCAAGGTCTTTCATGTAACGAAGTGCAACTGAGGCAAAGGCCTCATTGATCTCCCAGAGATCGATGTCATCGGGCGTAAGCCTCGCCTTTTCAAGACACTTTTTTGCCGCAGGACCAGGGCCAGTCAGCATGATAATCGGGTCTGTGGACAAGACGGTCGTTGACACAACGCGAGCTCTAGGCGTCAACCCGAGGTCGTTTCCAGCCTTTTCACTACCAATGAGAACGACACTGGAACCGTCAACGATGCCCGATGAGTTTCCGGGAGTATGAACGTGTTCTACCTTGCTGTATTCGTTGTACTTGGCAAGGATGACGTCATCAAAACCCATTTGACCTGGCATTTCGAATGAGGGCTTTAAGCGGGCGAGATCTTCCATCGTAGTGTCGCCTTTAATGAAGTCATCGCGCTCCAAAATGGTGATATCTGAGGCATCCTTTACCGGAATCACAGACCCGTCGAACCATCCGCTATCACGCGCATGGGCCGCTCGACGCTGCGATTCCATGGCATAAGCGTCCACATCTTCACGGGTATAACCATCAATAGTGGCTATCATGTCGGCACCAATACCCTGAGGCACAAAGCCTGTCTTGAGCGCAAATGCCGGGTCACTCGCCATGGCACCACCGTTTGAACCCATGGGTACGCGTGACATGCACTCAATGCCACCGGCTACAACCAGGTCATCCCATCCCGATGCTACTTTTTGCGCCGCAGTGTTCACAGCCTCAAGTCCCGACGCACAGAAACGATCGAGCTGCACACCTGGCACTGACTCATCCCAGTCAGCGTTTTGAACAATCATTTTTGTGATGTCAGAACCCTGCTCGCCGATAGGTGTAACACAACCCATCACAACATCATCAACATAACTGGTATCCAGATCGTGTCTTGCCTGTAAGGCACGCAACAACCCCGCACCCAAATCAACAGGCTTTACTTCATGAAGGCTCCCATCTTTTTTACCCTTGCTGCGTGGGGTCCTAATTGCATCGTATATGTAGGCGGCGTGAGGCATGAGCGATCTCCATGTACCGGTTCATCCGGCGCGTATCTGCTAAGCGATCGATACATTGCCAAATAAGCCGTTAAAAATCGATGCAATCTGATTAAAAAATTGAACTTTGAGTATGTTTTTTATCTGCGGGGATGTTTACTAAAGTGGATGATATCGGCGCATACGGCGATCGCGCTTATGCCCATTGGAATATGCGCTATCGGCGTCAGAAAAAACTTGTGCCGGCGCGCCACATGCGCCGTAATGGTCCGTTATGGATCAACGCACCCAATACCTTCTCAACGCGCCTGCACTTCCCCTGCTAACGCAATTGTCGATACCCAGCAGTGTGGCGTTTATTGTGCAGTCGACCGTCAGCCTGACCGAGGTCTGGTTTGTCGGACAGCTTGGAAGCACACCATTAGCTGCGATGGCCCTAGTCTTCCCAATGCTGATGCTGATGCAAATGTTGTCGGTTGGCGCTTTAGGGAATGCTGTATCGTCAGCCATTGCCCGCGCATTAGGTGCGGGAGATCAGCCTCGCGCAGAAGAACTGATGTGGCACGGCCTTATTTTGGCTGTACTTGGACCCATTGTCCTACTCATTGCATTTTTGATCTCTGGACGATTTTTCCTGTCCCTTTTGGGCGGAACCGGTGAAATTCTTGAGCTGGCATTTGCCTACAGCGCCATGCTGTTTGGTGGCAGCGTCACCATTTGGATCATGGGTGTAGCGAGCTCGGTTTTCCGTGGCCTTGGCGACATGCGCTACCCCGCTCGAATGATGATTATAGGCTCACTCATACAAGTTCCGCTGTCGGGCGCTTTAGTGCTGGGATATTTTGGCGCACCCAAGCTGGGCTTATTCGGTGCGGCGGTTTCCGTCATTGCGACCAGCGCCGTGATGGCGGTGGTCATCCTCCTGCGCCTAACGAAAGCTGCACTACCTGCTAATTTGCGGCTTTCGCGCTTCCAGCTGCGAACGCATCACTTTCAAGATATCGGTCGCGTTGCACTTCCAGCCTCGCTATCACCCATATCAACCGTCACCACAATTCTGGTACTGACAGGTCTAGTTGGCCAATTCGGTGAGGAGGCTTTGGCTGGGTATGGGATTGGCTCGCGTATCGAATTCTTAATGTCATCGCTAATCTTCGGCATCGGCGCGACCATGACATCATTGGTCGGCATGAGCATTGGCGCTCGGAATGCGGATCGCGCTGAAGAAATTGGATGGACCGGGGCAGGCATGTCATTTGTTTTAGGGGGTGTAATTGGCACGCTGCTCGCTGTCTTCCCTCATATCTGGATCCCTGTCTTTACTGATGATCCGATGGTCTATGAGACCGCGAAAGGGTTCATTCAAATTGTCGGTCCCTGCCTTGCCATACACGGGGTTGGCTGGGCACTTTACTTCGCATCTCAGGGCGCTGGTGCCATGCGTGGCCCCGTGGCAGCACTCATTGCACGTCCGATTGTCGCGATAGGCTCTGCCGTGCTACTGCTAGGCCCCATGGATATGGGAATGATGGGCGTGTTCATTGGTGCGGTCGCTGGGATGTTTGCCTATACGGCTATAGTTACGTTTGCTGTCCTGGTCGGTGAGTGGCGAAAAAATATTGAAGTGTTGTGATACACAGAAATTTTGCATGTTTGTTGTGTGTGGAATTAGATTTTTGCTAGACTTTTTCTCTGCTTTTACGGGGTCACCAAGCATTCTTCGCTGCACACATTCCTCTATGGCGGCACCCGATTCTGAGTTAGCGTAGCAGATGCAATTACACAACCTCACAGATAA
>CAJWEV010000061.1 GCA_913031575.1 uncultured Halieaceae bacterium
AGATAGGCTTGAGATGCGCTGTGCCTGACGCCGTTTGAAACGTTTCTCTGTGTTTCATGTACGCCGCCCTGATGGGCGCCATTGTGGTCGGGGTTTAAGGCGGCGCCATATTCAGAACAGGCGCTCAGAAAGCCCTGAAATAAGGGATTTTTGATCTCGGTCTTTACTACCTCTGTTGCCCCACCCGTTCCTCTGTATGCAGCATCACCCTGCGGGTAGTGCTCGCTCCGCTTAAAGTAGGGCAGGCAGTGTGCATAGCTCCAGTCGTCGAGGCCACGGTGACACCAACCGTCATAATCTGCTCGGTTTCCCCGGACCCAGTTCATGCCATTGATAGAGGAGGACCCCCCCAGTACACGACCGCGCGGCGTGTAAACACCAGTGTCGGACTCGGGCTCGTGAAAATCTTCATTTGCGCCGAAAAACTTCCAGTTGTACCGGTCCTTCATGAGAGGAATGCCCAGCGCCGCAGGCATCTGAATAAAGAGACTTCTATCGCTAGGCCCTGCTTCGATCAGCAGTACATTGTTGCCTGGATCCTCAGAAAGGCGAGCTGCAAGTGTACTCCCGGCGGAGCCAGACCCAATGATGATGTAGTCGTATGCAGACAGGGATGGGCGCCGAGTGATTTTCATTGGCCGCGCTTGTTTTGGTCGCCCGAGCCTGTTGCCACATCCTTAGGATTCAGTGACAGAGCGAGAATGGTGTGGGTTTGCCTGGCTAGTTTGTTGTGGAGTTCCGCCAGCGACATGGGCTCATCAACTATGAATTCAGTAAACATCTGATTGGTGTTATTCCAGATCAGTTCTCCAATAGACACTGGGTCAGTTTTGGCCTTCAGTAGCGTCTCTTGGTGGAGGCTGTGCATTAACCCAATGACTTGTTGCAAAAATTGCGCCTCTATCAGTCGGTAGTCTCTCGCAAAATTTGTGTGTGCACTGGCAAGTGACGCTGCCAAGGCCTGTCGCCAACAGGATTTGTTCATGAATTCCATGGGGTGGTCTACGTAGAGCTCCAAGAGTTGATAAATCACCGTGGCATCTCTTGGCTGTCTATCAGATATCAGTCTTTCTCCAATACGCAGCGTCTCTTGACCCTCTTCGGCTAGCACAGCGAACAGAAGCCCTGTTTTATCCTCGAAATGGTTATAGATGGTCACCGGCGAGACGTCAGCCCGTTCTGCCACTAACTTGATAGTGGTTTTCCGATAACCCATGGATGAGAAAAGCCGCGCGGCAGTAGTAATCAGGTGCTGTCGTCGCGCGTTTCTGTTTGTTTGTCTCAATCCCACCTAATTACGCTACCTAAAGTACTGCCCAGCGGGAAAATAACTGTAGTTGACTACAAATACAACTTGCACTAGTCTCAATTAATCATTAAAAAAACGTTATAAAAACTGACTTTTGAAAGGAAATACCCGTTTTTCTTCAATACAATCTTTATATCAATACATAAAAAGCGGTGGCGGTAGCCCACTAAGCGAAGTGAGACATTTTGGAGCAGACCTATGATTCCTAGTAAGAAACTCAACTTGGCATTCGCAATTGCAGGACTTTGTGCTGCTGGGGGCGGCGCCCAAGTTGTCTCTGCACAGACTGATGCGTTGGTTCTCGAGGAGGTGGTGGTAACCGCCAGTAAACGGGGCGATGTAAGCGCGCAGGAAACCGCGCTCAGTATTTCTGTGGCGTCCGACGATTTGATTGTCAAATCCGGCATGGTGGGTATGGACGATTTTCTACGCACGGTGCCGTCGGTGAACTTTTTGGACCGTGGTGCGGGTCGAAATGGCCTTGTCGTGCGAGGGGTGTCCGCATCGCCACAGACTGATGTGACGACGGGTGTCTACATAGACGAAGCTACTGTGACAGGGTTGGGAAGCTACTTTGGTGGCAATCCGGACCTGAAGTACATCGATATGCAACGGGTAGAGGTGCTCCGTGGCCCTCAGGGGACGCTATACGGTGATGGCTCAATGGCTGGTACCGTCCGCGCGATCACTAACAAGCCAGATTTGACTGCCTTCTCTGCAGAGATCGTTGGAGAGTACTCATCCACTGCTAACAAGGGTGATGACAATACGATGCTGCAAGGTGTACTCAATATGCCTGTCATAAAAGACACGCTCGCAATTCGTGTTGTTGCCTACGATTACGATAACAGCGGCTTTTATGAGAATGTTGCAGGCAGCAATCCGGATAAACAGATCTGGGCAGGTGCGTTCGGTGGTGTCACCACCGACAGCCAGGATGTTGGGAGTGACCAGTACACAGGCGGCAGGATATCTGTGTTATGGCAGCCAACCGATAATCTGACAGCGAATTTAATCCATATACAGCAAGATATTGAGCAATCGGGTATTCCAGAGTCGTTACTGGCGCTGGGAGAGACTCGCCGCGCGCCTTTCCAAAGACAAACCGGGGCTGGCGAAGCGCTGACGATGGACCTTGATCTGACGAATCTCGAGATAAATTGGGATTTAGGGTCGTTCGTGGTGACATCTTCAACCTCGGTAGCTGAGACAGAAGAGCTCCAGGATCGCGATGTAGGAATGTATTTTGGACCGCTATTGGGTGTGGACGATATCCCGCTCTACTTGGCAGATTCTGGTGGAGTGGACAGTGTTGCCCAAGAGTTGCGGCTGAATACTCAGTTCGATGGGCGATGGCAGTTTTTGGTTGGTGCGTTCTACCAGGATCTAGAAAGAACGTTAGGCCAGGATTTTGTTTTTGAGGGGCAGCCTGATCTAGATCCGTTTGGTGGTTTGTTGCTTTTCGAGAGCACGCTAGTCGAGACAGTCGAGCAGATCGCATTTTTTGGTGAAGTGACGTTTGACCTCACTGAGTCGCTATCGGCTGTGGCTGGTATCCGGCGTTACGATTTCGATCAGACAGCCAAGGATCAGAATGACGGTGTTTTTAACGGAGGCTTCACTTCCAATTCACTTTCTAGCGATGACTCTGGAAATACCTATAAGCTCGGATTGACTTATACCCCCAGCGACGACACCACTGTGTATGGAACGTTCGCTCAGGGCTTCCGACTTGGCGGGCCCCACCCTTTGATTCCACCTGAGGTTTGCGACTTCGATGGTGATGGACTGATTGACGGAGTGGGTGTGCCGATACCTGACACGATCGCCTCCGATGAACTGGACAGCTTTGAGATCGGCGCGAAGTTCGTGCTGGCTAATGGTCGTGCGACCCTCAATGTGGCCGCCTATCAGGTCGAGTGGGAGGGTATACCCGTTGCCCAGGTGGCCGACTGTGGTTTCGAGCTCACTCTGAATGCCGGCGAGGCAGAAAGTCGCGGCGTCGAGATCGAGGGGCAAGTGCTGATGTCTGATATCTGGAGTATGAACTACGGTCTGTCATATGTGAGCGCCGAGTTAACTGATCAGGCGCCAGGGTTGGGGGAGTCAGGTGATCGGCTTCCAGGCTCGCCAGAGTTCCAGATGTCGGTAGGGCTACAGGCTGACTTTGATCTTATGGGTCGTCCAACTTACCTTCGAACTGACGTCACGCATATTGGCGAGTACTTCAATAACTTGCAGGAGGCAGGGCTTGAGGCCGGTGACTACACAACGATCAATTTGCGCGCCGGCATCAACGTGACCGAAAAAATATCGTTGAGCGTCTTTGCTCGGAATCTCACTAACGAAGATGGGCTGACTTGGATCGAAACAGAACTTGGCGACGGCCGTGCCAATTATCTTCGTCCACGGACAATTGGGTTACAGCTACGGGCTATGCTAGGCCAGTAAGGGCTTTATTCGCATGACCCTATATGTCTGTTGCTATTGGGGCTTAGCGAGATAAGACTCTCCCTCGTGATGGAGCGGTTGGCTGAATCATGGCCAACAGGGGAGCGTCTCAAAAAAATGCGAACCGGAATTTTCAGAAGCACCTTCATTGCCATCTGTTTTCAGATGGCAATGGTGTCTCTATCGCAGGCAAAGGAAGTCTTCTCGGCAGACGACGTATTTAAGATTGCCTATGCATCCAATCCTGTCCTGTCGCCAGACGGGCAGACCATCGCTTTCCACCGCTACTTTATGGACATCATGACTGACCATCGCAGGAATGATCTGTGGGTCGTTCAATCAGATGGAGAAAGTCTGCGGCAAATATCCCAAGGATTCGATGCAGTAGGTGCGATGGCTTTTACGCGATCGAATAAAGCGATTGCGTTCGTCGCTTATCAGGGAGACAAGTCGCACCTTTATCTGCAGCAGTTGGATTCAGGCGAGAGAATCGAGTTGGGCGAGGCGTTGATTGAGCCCGCCAACCTTGCTTTCTCACCGGACGGTAAGTGGCTGGCATTCACCATGCCAGTTAGTCATGATCGCGAAACGCTGGGCGAGCCGCTCACCCCGCCAGACGGTGCCCAGTGGGCCGAGCCCATCATCGTTGAAACGCGTTCCCAATTTAGGGTCGACGGAGTCGGGTATCTGCCTCCCGCTCGCCAGCAGCTATTTTTGTTGCCCACTGCTGGCGGGAAGGCAGAACAGGTGACACAAAGCACTTTTGCTATCGACAGCCCTCTAGAGTGGTTGCCTGATTCATCTGGGTTACTGTTCAGCGCCAATCTTAAGTCGAACGTCAATAAGCCTTGGGATACCGATGTTGTCAGGTTTGATATACGCACAGGTCGGCTGACCGCGCTAACCTCGCAGACGGGCCCCGATCAAATGCCCCGCATATCTCCTGACGGCAAGCGGTTAGCGTGGCTGGGTCATGCCGATAAGCCCAGTATCTATCATGAGTACCAGCTCTACACCGCCAATGTTGATGGATCAGAGGTTGAAACCGTGCCGCTTAATAGCGATTACGGTGTTGTTGACTTTGCCTGGCATCCGGATAGCAAGCGTTATTACGTGCAATATGAGGAACGTGGCAGAAGTGTTTTGGCATTGCTTTCAGGTGATGGGGCCGTTTCAAAACTCTCCGATCAGCTTGCCGGTTGGGAGCTTGATCAACCTTATGTCCTTGGGCAGTTTTCAACGCGAGCTGGTGTGGTGGCGGTAACGGTTGGCGATGCAACAAGACCAACCGAACTGGGTGTGATTGGGCCCGACGGACTCGTGAAAACGATTACAGATTTTAATCGCGCCTTGCTCGATTCGGTGCATTTTGTCCCGGCGACAGAACACGTGGCTAGCTCAAGCGTTGATCAGCGAGATATACAGTATTGGATGATGGTGCCACCCAATTTTGATCCGGCTCGATCCTACCCAATGATCTTGCAAATACATGGGGGCCCTTGGGCATCTTACGGTCCGCAGTTTGCAGCAAACAATCAGCTCTATGCAGCCGCTGGATACGTTGTTGTCTTTGGCAACCCTCGGGGTTCGACCGGTTACGACGCTGAGTTCGCACACGAAATCGATAACAACTTTCCAAGCCATGACTATGACGATCTTATGGATATTGTTGATGGTGTGGTTTCAAGAGGCTTTGTTGACGATCAGAGGCTTTATGTTGTGGGAGGGAGCGGTGGCGGAACGCTTACGACATGGATGGTGGGTAAGACGAATCGATTCCGAGCTGCGGTCGCAGTCAACCCCGCGATTAATTGGCTCAGTATCGTTCTGACGGCGGACCTCGATAAGCTGATGGCAAATTATTGGTTTAAGGAACTCCCCTGGGAAAATCCAATGAAGTATTGGTCGCACTCACCTTTGTCTTTGGTGGGCAATGTCACAACGCCGACTATGCTGATGACTGGAGAGAACGACTGGCGAACGCCCATCTGGGAGGCCGAACAATACTTTAATGCCCTCCAGATTCAGGGCGTCGAAACAGCGTTGGTGAGAGTGCCTGGAGCTGGCCATTGGATTGAAAACCGGCCAAGCCAACTGATTGCAAAAGTAAACGCTGTGCTTGCCTGGTTTGAGCGATTTAGTGATGTGTCGACGCTAGCTGGAGCAGAGTAAGTCGTTGCTGATCAGTGAACAGCTGAAGGCGACAGTTTAACGGCCGGCCACTTAACAGATTTACGGCCACATTGTCTGAGTTTGATCATAACGCTGGTGCCATAGTTGCAAATGAAATCACTCGTTTTCCAGATAGTTTTAATGGCGTTGGCGATGACCTCGCCACTGCTCCTTTCTGCCGAAAATAGCGCAGAGTCATTTGACGTTAAGGAGCACTACGACAAAACCGAGGTGATGATCCCGATGAGGGATGGCGTCAAGCTATTTACGGCGATCTACACGCCCAAGAACCGCACGCAGCGCTATCCAATTTTGCTTTATCGAACCCCTTACTCGATTGGTGCATATGGCGAAGACTATGTGGCGCCAGCCAAATTGGCGCCATCTCTGGAGATGCTTGCTGAAGGCTACATATTTGTGAGCCAAGATCTCCGAGGCACATACAAGTCAGAGGGCCAATTTGAGGTGCTTCGAGTCAATAGGCAGAAAGGTTCAGGCGTTATGTCTACGGATGAAAGCACTGATGCCTACGACACAATTGATTGGCTGCTCGAGAACCTGGATGACCATAACGGGCGCGTCGGTCAATGGGGGGTCTCTTACTCAGGGTGGACGACTGTACAGGGCATGATTAACGCCCATCCGGCGCTTAAAGCGTCCTCTCCGCAAGCATCGCCTTCCGACATGTTTATTGGAGATGATTGGCATCACAACGGTGCTTTCAGGCTGACTTATGCCTTTGCGTGGATGAACTATGCGGCACAGGAACGCAGCAAACCAACGCAAGCGCAGCCCGAGACATTTGATTACGGTACGCCTTGGGGCTACGAATTCTTCCTCAATGCGGGTCCGACCTCTGACCTGAATAAAAAGTTTTTCGGCGGAGGGGTTCCCGGTTGGGAGGATTTTATCGAGCACCCCAACTATGACGAGTACTGGCAGCGACGGAACGTCTTGCAGTACTTGGACAACATCGAGCTCCCCGTTTTAAACGTTGCTGGCTGGTTCGATGCTGAAGATTTCTATGGCCCTGTATCGATCTATCAAGAAATAGAGCGGAGAAACCCCGTCAATCAGAGCACGTTTGTATCCGGGCCTTGGAAGCACGGCGCATGGCACAGGGAGCGTGGTTCGTCAATTGGCGACATTCAGTTTGGCAGCGAGACATCTGATTATTTTAAAAAACATATTGTGACTCCATTTTTCAGGTATCACTTGAAGGGAGAGGGCGACTGGAATCCTCCAGAGGCTATCGTCTTCGAAACTGGCCAAAACCGGTGGCGCAACTTTGATGCGTGGCCGCCGCCGGATGTCGAGGCCAGAAATCTTTATTTTCACTCGGGAGGGAGGCTGTCTTTTGATGAGCCGGACGGCCGAATGATGGGCCATGACGAGTACGTCAGCGACCCCAACAAGCCTGTGCCCTTCACAACTGATATCTCTGTTGGTTTCCCGGGTCATACGTGGATGATTGAAGATCAGCGACTAACCTCAACACGCACTGATGTTCTGGTTTATGAGTCTGACGTGTTGACCGAGGACATCACCATCGCTGGGCCCATATTGGCTAATTTATTTGTATCCAGCACCGGAACAGATGCAGATTTTTTCGTGAAGTTGATCGATGTCCACCCGGGAGATTACGTTGCGCCAGCGTCAAGTACAGCCTCGGTGCCTATGGGCGGCTACCAAATGTTATTGGGTGTGGAGGTGATGCGAGCCAAGTACCGCAATAGTTTTGCTAACCCTGAGCCATTGCAGCCTAATCAAGTGACGCCTCTCTCATTCCATATATGGGACAAGTTCCATACCTTCAAAAAAGGGCA
>CAJWEV010000062.1 GCA_913031575.1 uncultured Halieaceae bacterium
GAATTGACACGCAATACTCCGCCAATTACAGTGTCGGCCTTTTTTGAAGGGCCGGTTCGCAACGATCTGCAGCCTGTGGTGGAGAGCAGATACGAGCAGGTGAGTACAGCTATAAAATGGTTATCTGATCACGGTTCAGCAATGATGACGGGGAGCGGCGCTTGTGTGTTTGCGAGCTTCTATTCGCGAGCAGAAGCCCAGCGAGTGGCCAAGTCTGCACAAGGCGAATTTAACGTTTTCGTTGCCAAAGGAATTAATCGCTTCACAGTGGTGTAGCACAAACAATTATTGGGGCGTCGCCAAGCGGCAAGGCAGCGGGTTTTGATCCCGCCATTCGGAGGTTCGAATCCTCCCGCCCCAGCCATTTTCTAATCGCAGGACGCCTCACATGTCTTCGAAAATGATGGTTTTTACCGGCAATTCGAACCGCGATCTCGCCAAGAAGGTCGCAAGCCGACTGTACCTTGAGTTAGGTAGCGCGAAGGTTGATAAGTTCTCCGACGGTGAAGTAACCGTCGAGCTCAACGAGAATGTCCGTGGTAAAGACGTATTCGTACTGCAAAGCACCTGTGAACCGACGAACGATAACTTGATGGAGCTGCTGCTCATCATTGATGCGCTCCGGCGGGCATCGGCAAGCCGAATCACTGCTGTAGTGCCCTATTTCGGTTACGCACGCCAGGATCGTCGTGTGCGCTCCGCGCGAGTGCCTATCTCGTCAAAAGTTGTCGCGGATATGATGGTCAGTGTGGGCGTAGACCGTGTCCTAACCGTCGACCTGCATGCTGAGCAAATTCAGGGCTTCTTCACCTGTCCCGTAGACAATGTTTACGGCTCACCAATTTTGAATGACGACATTGTCGCCAGTAACTTCAAAGATGTGGTTGTGGTATCCCCCGACATCGGCGGTGTTGTTCGCGCGCGAGCTATTGCAAAACAATTGGATGACGCCGATCTGGCCATCATAGATAAACGCCGTCCCAGAGCAAACGAGTCTGAAGTCATGAACCTTATTGGTGATGTTGGAGGCCGCACCGCGATCATGGTTGACGACATGGTCGACACGGCAGGGACGCTTTGCTCCGCAGCCAATGCTCTTAAAGAGCGTGGCGCGACAAAAGTCGTCGCTTACTGTACCCACGCCGTATTATCCGGCAACGCGCTCAATAATGTTTGCAATTCTGAGTTGGACGAATTGGTCGTTACAGACACTATTCCACTGAGCGACGAAGCAAAAAGTGTGAAGAAAATTCGTCAATTAACGATAGCTGATCTACTCGCGGAGTCTATCCGGCGCGTCAGTAACGAGGAATCCATTAGCGCGCTGTTCGATTCCTGAGCAGCGTAAACCCACCCACCCCTGAACCGGTCGCAAGTTCGCGGGTGTTTTTCAAAGGAGACAGACCATGTCTGACACTTTTGTAGTAGAAGCCGAGCTTCGCAGCGATGAAGGGAAAGGTGCGAGCCGCCGCCTTCGCCGACTCGAAGCAAAAATACCCGCCATTATTTACGGGGGCGACAGTGCCCCGGTAAGCCTATCGCTGATCCGCAAGGATCTCGAAAAGCACCTCGAAAAAGAGGCGTTTTACTCAGCGATTATTGAAGTTGCTTACGATGGCAAAAAGGAAAAAGCAATTCTGAAAGCGCTTCAGCGTCACCCTGCAAAGGATTTTCCAATGCACGCTGACTTCTTCCGAGTCGAAGCAAATAAGACCATCAAGGTATCTATTCCTCTGCACTTCATCAACGAAGAGACCTGTGTCGGTGTCAAGCTGGGCGGTGGTCGAATCCAGCACACGGTAAATGAGGTGGAGGTACTTGCGCTACCAGGCGATCTTCCCGAGTTTATCGAGGTTGATATGGGTGCAGTGCAAGTAGGCGAGATTATTCACCTCTCTGACTTGAAACTGCCCGAGGGTGTTACATCTACAGCGCTGGCGTTGGGCGATGACAGAGACATCGGTGTAGCAAGTGTGCTTGCACCGCGAGGCGGCAAAGGTGCTGGCGATACAGAGGACGAGGCGGAGGAAGCCGCGTCAACTGATGATGCACCAAGCGAAGACGCTGGCGACGAGAGCTAATTGCCATGCCCAGCATTCGACTGATTGTCGGTCTGGGTAATCCTGGCGAAAAATATATCGGCACTCGCCACAATGCGGGTGCCGATTTGGTTTCAGCACTCGCAAAACAAAGCGGTGTCGAGCTCAAGTCCGAAAAAAAGCTAGCTGGACGGCTAGGCAGAGGCACTGTGGCGGGACATGATCTACGTCTAATGATTCCTGACACGTACATGAACCATAGCGGTAGAGCCGTGGGATTGGCGGTCAAGTACTTTCAGATAGCGCCTGAGCAGGTCCTTATCGCGCATGACGAACTGGACATGCCACCTGGTGCTAGCCGGTTCAAGTTCGATGGTGGTCATGGGGGCCATAATGGTCTTAGGGATGTCATACTGGCCATGGGGGGATCAAAGGCCTTCTGGCGACTGAGGGTGGGTATCGGTCACCCTGGGCAGGCAACCAAAGTGTCGGGCTGGGTTTTGAGCAAAGCATCCAAGATTGAACAAGAGCTCATTGATCTCTCAATCGATGAGTCATTACGCGCGTTACCTCTACTTTTAGACGGTGAAGACGTCAAAGCGATGACGCATCTTCATAGCAGCGACAAGACAAAAGAAGATTTGTGAGGAGCCTCAGCATGGGCATCAAATGCGGCATTGTCGGTTTACCTAATGTCGGGAAATCGACCCTCTTTAATGCGCTAACAAAGGCAGGTATCGATGCAGAAAACTTTCCCTTCTGTACGATTGAACCCAATGCGGGCGTTGTCTCTATCCCAGACCCTCGGCAGGACGCTATTGAGGGACTCGTTAAACCTGAGCGCTCAATACCCGCAACGATGGAGTTTGTTGATATTGCAGGATTAGTGGCTGGCGCATCGAAAGGCGAAGGTCTTGGCAATCAATTTCTCGCCAATATTCGGGAGACTGACGCTATCGCACACGTTGTGCGTTGCTTCGAGGACCCGAACGTCATTCATGTCGCTAACCAGATCGATCCGCTGGCCGATATTGAAACGATTAACACCGAACTTGCGCTCGCTGATCTCGAAAGCTGTGAAAAGCAACTCCAGCGCGTTGTTCGGACAGCCAAAAGTGGCGACAAAGTGGCTCTGACAACCAAATCATTATTGGAAGACAAGTTGCTTCCCCACCTCAATGAGGCGCTGCCCGTGAGAGCGTTGGAGCTCGATGACAACGAACGGGCGCTCGTGAAAACCATGCACTTGTTGACCACAAAGCCAACGATGTACATCGCCAATTTGGCTGAGGATGGATTCGAGGATAATCCTCATCTTGATGCTGTCAGCGAGTACGCAGCGAGCGAGGGAGCAGGAGTAGTCGCTATCTGCAACAAGCTGGAGTCTGAGATTTCTGAGCTCGAAGATGATGAGAAGCTCGAGTTCCTTACTGATATGGGGATGTCAGAGTCTGGACTTGACCGAACGATTCGCGCGGGCTATGCGTTGCTAAATCTTCAGACCTACTTCACGGCCGGTCCGAAGGAAGTGCGCGCTTGGACGATCAAAGTGGGAGCGACGGCACCGGAAGCGGCAGGCGTCATCCACACAGACTTTCAGAAAGGCTTCATTCGCGCCGAAGTGGTCGCTTATGACGATTTCGTTACCTACAAAGGGGAATCCGGCGCCAAAGAAGCCGGTAAATGGCGCCTTGAAGGCAAGGAATACAACGTCGCGGATGGCGACGTAATTCACTTTCGATTCAATGTCTGAGCCAATTCTGAATGCGTCGGAATACCAGCACTGAGTCAGTAGAAAAAGTGGTGTAATGAGTCCTCAGGTAATTGACCTATGCACCATTTATCGACACACTACGCGCCCTCGTGGCTACGTAGCTCAGCTGGTTAGAGCACAGCATTCATAATGCTGGGGTCGGTGGTTCAAGTCCACCCGTAGCTACCATATCTTCAAAAAAGCAGTGGCTCGTGTCGCTGCTTTTTTTATGCCCGCAGCTAACCCCTTACTTACTCCAGTTCGTTACGGCTTCTTAGCTCGCTCCAGGCAATACCAGGCCATCATCAGATCAAGATGTGCACCGCCACCGTTCTTGAAGACGGTGATTTCATCCTCACCACGTTGGTGGCTGTCGGCCGTGACAAGGTCGTAAAGATCACCTCTAACATCAGCGGGCGAGATGACGTGCTTTGCGATGGGAATGCGCAGCTCGCCAATATGCTCGAGAACCGTTTCGCGCGAGTCGACAAAAAGTGATGCACTTGACATCAGCCCGTCATCCCCCTCTCTCATATTGGGGCCGTGGGCACCAACGAGGTCAATATGTGCACCTGGCTTAACCCAGTTACCCTTGATGATCGGCGAGCTGGATGCCGTGGCGCTGGTGACAATGTCTGCGCCTCGAACGGCGTCTTCGGCCGAATCACAAACGGCCACAGTGAACGTGGTTTCATTAGCAATTGCTTGAGCACGTTCCTGCGTTCTCCCCCAAATACGGATATCCTTCAACTTAGGGAAGAGCGTGAGATAGCCCTCCAAAAGTCCTCTTGCAATGGGTCCTGTGCCAATGACTGCTAGAGCTTTAGCATCATTAGGCGCTAAATAACTCGCCCCCAACAACGAATCCGCCACGGTCTTCCAAAACGTCAGTAGTGCGCCGTCTATCAGACCCACTGGATGGCCAAGATCTTCATCGAAGAGTGTGAAAAGCCCCTGGACACTGGGTGCTGGCGGTGAGAGTGCCGGGTTATCGGGACGTATCGTTACAGATTTGGTTCCGGCACCGAGCCCTGGAATGGCGGCGGAGCGTGTCAACAACTCGCCATCCGCCATCGGTATCAACATGTCGCTAATGGCCGCTCTCGGAAATCTATGCCCCTTACGAAGCACTTCGACAGCGTCAGCCCAATTCAGCTGATCAGTTAACTCAGGGCCTAACATGAGCAGTGCACTTTTGGCGGTGTCACTCAAAACTTCGATTCACTCCCTTTTCACTCACTGTCTCATGCGCCGTTTTATATACCCTTATTTCGACAGGCCTACGCACGGGGCCAGGTGTCTGCCAACCGGTAGCCTTGTGGCCAAGGATCATCCGGCGCAAGTAGCAGTTCCGATCGACCGTAAATCCACGCCCTGCCCGTCAAAGAGGGCACAATCGCTGGCACATTACTCACCTGAGTTAATCCCTCGATACGCCCAATAAACTCAGAGTCGATAATCGAACGCGCAATCAGTGTAGCGCCGACGCCGGCTTCCCCACGCGCCTGCATTAACGCTAGGTGGGCCGATACTCCAGTACCCGTTGGCGAGCGATCAATCTTCCCAGGCCGAATCGCTACTGCATGACGCGTCTCACCCGCAATAACGGGGGTTCGAAATAAACAAAAAGAAATATGCCGCCAATCAGGATTGGTTGGGTGGTGAAACCCTAACTGCTCGGTCGCTGCATTAGAAATCCTCACGCCCAGGTCAGCGAGATCCTTCGCCTCGTCAGGCATGAGACTGAAACCCAAGGCGGGCGCATCGACGACTGCAAAACTATCACCACCGTAGGCTGTATCTACACTTATGCTCCCCACACCTTCGACCTCGATAACGGCGTCGAGATGGTCCGCGAAACTCGGATGATTGATCACGGTGATGGATTCAACGCGCCCTGATCTGCACGTAGCGGTGACACGAGTAAGACCTCCAGGTGCTTCTAGGACGAGGGTGTTCATTCCCTCCTCCATGGGTACTCGTCCAGTCTCGAGGAGCACCGTCGCAACGCACATAGCGTTGGAGCCCGACATGGGAGGCGTATCAGCGGGCTCCATGATTATGAAGCCCGCATTAGCCTCAGGATGCTTGGGCGGTACCAATAAGTTCACATGCTTCTGGACACCCCCACGCGGCTCATTGAGCACAAAGTTACGCAAGGTCTCGTCACGCGCTATCCATCGCGACTGCTCCCACAATGTGTCCCCGGGGGGCGGCGCAACACCGTCGACAATGACATCACCAACTTCGCCGCAGGCATGACACTGCACAATATGGATAGGATCAGCTCGCGACATTGCCTGACCCCGCCCAACAAATTTTGGCCATATTCATATTACGACAGTGATCGTGACTCATTGATGGGTCCATTTAATGATCGGTGAGCGGCTTTGTTGCCAGCTCAAGCCAAGCGATTACACCATCATCGTCCAAGATGGGGCTTACCCTGTCGCAGACCTGCCGATGGTAGTCATCAACCCACACTTGTTCTCGCGACGTCAGCATAGCGACATCGATCAACTGACGGTTAAAAGGTACAAACGCCATACTCTCAAGCCCCAACCAGCCATCACCACGCGACACCACCTCACAGAGATTCTCGTGGCGAATGCCCAGCTCATCGGGTCGATAAAAACCGGGCTCAACCGTAAGGGTCATCCCTGCCTGCAGTCCCACACTGGTGCCCGATTTCTGCATACGCTGAGGAAATTCGTGAACACTGAGGTAGTGACCTACCCCGTGTCCCGTACCGTGATCGTAATCCAGCTGCGCCTGCCACATGGGCAGTCGCGCAGCGCTATCTAGCGCATGCCCAAATGTCCCTTCAGGAAAGACTTGATTTGCCACCGCGATATGCGCTTTCAACACACTGGTGGCTAGACTGCGACGTTCAGGGGTTGGCGGCTCAAAGCACCACGTTCGGGTGGTGTCGGTTGTACCTCCTCGGCTGAACTGTCCGCCCGAATCCAGTAAGAATAACGATGAAGGGTGCAAGCGTGCGCCTCCATCTTCTGGTGCCGAGTAGTGCGCTAACGATGCATTGGCATCCCCCGCGGAAATCGTTCTAAAACTGGGCGCCGTGTAATCATCAACCGCTGCCCTCAATTGATGAATACGCTCCTCTACCGCGAGCTCGGTAATTGATTCCAGGTGCACGGCTGACTCCAGCCAACGCAGTAGCTGCACCCAAACTGCGCTATCCGCCAAGCAGGCGCTGCGAAGTGCACTCAACTCGGTGCCATTTTTAATCGCCTTAAAATCCGTGACCGGGCTGCGCTTGAGCAATGCCTCGCCACCCCGAGCCTGGACCGCATCACGACCGCACTGAGGTCCTTGTGTGGGATCGACCCAAAGCCGCTCTGCTGTCTGCATTTTCTTGTCGAGCATGGCCGCAAATTGATCGCGCGTGTGACAGTGAATTGCGAGCTCAGATGTGGCGAGGCTTTCAATATCACTTTTTATAAAGTCGCCAAATAGATGGGCTTCTCCCTCCACTCCAATTAGTAACCGTGCCCGCACCACCGGACAATAAGGTAAGTCCTGCCCCCGAATGTTGAGTAACCAGTTCACATTATCGGGTTGTGTCTCAATCAGCCAATCGACTTCGGACAATCGCATTTGCTCGCGAACCCGCGCTAGCTTGCTGGTAACCGACTCACCTGCCCAAGCACTGGAAAACTGTTTCATGTTTGAGGGGACAGTAACGGGTCGATTGAGCCAGCATTGGTCAAACGGGTCTCCCGCGGTCGGCTGCATCACCGCGCCTTTTTGTTCGCATGCCTCGAGTAGACGATCGTACAAATCGGGCGTCACCACCTCGCTGTCAAAACCAATACGCCAACCCGTCTGCGCATGCTGCTTGAGCCAG
>CAJWEV010000063.1 GCA_913031575.1 uncultured Halieaceae bacterium
GATAGGACGTTGGTATCGGTGTGTTTGTCACGATAACGCGCATTGAACTCGGTCATTTGGCCACTGTTAACCAGCTGAATGCTCAGCTCCGCGCCGTCATAGATCGGCATGTTTGAGTGATCCCCGCTCAGCGCAGACATCACCCAGAGTCGGAAGCTCTCGTCATCAGGCGCATTAGCCTGATTGCGATCGACATGAACAGTAACATCCATTATCTCCGCTCCTCCGAGTTCGCCATGATCGCGTCATGCTCCTCGTATGCATTAACCACACGTTGGACTAGGGGGTGCCGAACCACATCTGCTTTTCCAAACCAGGTGAAGGACACCCCGTCGACACCGTCAAGCACTTGGGTCGCGTGCACAAGTCCTGAGGGCTGGGCTCGTGGGAGGTCAATTTGCGTCGCATCGCCGGTAATGACGGCAGTCGATCCAAATCCCAAGCGAGTCAGGAACATCTTCATTTGTTCGCGGGTCGTGTTCTGCGCCTCATCCAAAATAATGAAAGCATTGTTCAGCGTACGACCACGCATGAACGCCAGCGGTGCAACCTCAATGACATTGCGCTCGATGTATTTGGCGACCGTTTCGAATCCCAACATCTCGTAAAGCGCGTCATACAAGGGCCGCAAATAGGGATCTACTTTTTGTGTCAGATCCCCTGGCAAGAAGCCCAGTCGCTCACCCGCCTCGACGGCGGGGCGGACCAAAAGTATGCGCTTAACGTCTTCGTCTAACAGTGCGTGGACGGCACAAGCTACGGCAAGGTAGGTTTTTCCAGTACCTGCAGGACCTATCCCGAAATTGAGATCGTGCCGTTCTATATCCTTAACGTAGTTGATCTGACTGTGACCGCGAGGCTTGATAGTACCGCGCTTGGTCTTAATGCCTTTGACGATCGCAGTGTCCGAGGTGGTCGGTGCTGACTTTAGAAGCTCAAGGTCTGCTTGCTGAAGTTGCAAGTGAATGGCCTCCGGACTCAATCGAATCCCCTGCGTTACGTCGCGGTAAAGCTTTTTGAGCAGCCGCTCACTCGACTTTCGCGCCGCATCGGGGCCTGACACGCGGATTGTGTTGCCTCGATTGCTGATCGATACCCGCAATCTGTCCTCAATCAGCTTGAAATGGGCGTTCAATTGCCCGCAAAGCAGTGCAACGTGCTTAGCGTCTTCAGGTTCTAGGGAAAATGAAGAGGATGTGATGACCTCCTGACTATCAGGCTCGGGAGGTGTCGGGTCAATGTCCAAGGACTGTTTGGCCGCTCATGTAGTTGTGGGCAAATGAAGATACTTATCTTTCCGCCCATGTCAACTCAGTAGCACACCTCTGAGTGAGTTTGGCAGCGCTTCAAGGATCTCGACCGTTGCGAACTCGCCTATAAGGTGATGATCTAAGCATGAAAAATTAACAACGCGGTTGTTCTCGGTCCGACCCGCCAATTGCCCCGGATCTTTTTTGGATACGCCTGTTATCAGGATTCGCTGCGTCGTCCCCACCATACGGCGACTAATCGCCATGGCTTGTTGATTAATGCGTGTCTGTAGCAACTGTAGACGCTTTTTCTTTACATCCTCAGGTATGTCATCGGCGAGGTCCGATGCCGGTGTGCCCGGCCGGGCTGAGTAAATAAAGCTGAAGGACGTATCGAAACCGACGTCTTCAATCAGCCTCATGGTCGCGAGGAAGTCTTGTTCACTTTCACCCGGGAATCCAATAATGAAGTCGGAAGAAAGCGATATGTTTGGCCGAATGGCTCTCAAAGCTCGAATCTTCGCTTTGTATTCAATCGCGGTATGGCCGCGTTTCATGGCCATCAAGACTCGGTCAGAGCCACTCTGTACGGGCAGATGAAGATGGTCTACCAACGCGGGGATGTCGCGATAACACTCGATAAGTGCATCGCTAAACTCGACAGGGTGTGATGTGGTGTACCGAATGCGCTCGATGCCGGGAACTAAATTGACGAAACCCAGTAGCTCGGCAAAATCAACAATATCGCCCAAATGGTTCTCGCCTCGATAAGCATTCACATTCTGACCCAGCAGATTGACCTCTTTTACGCCCTCATTCGCTAGATGAGCGATCTCGGCAATGACATCATCGATAGGTCGTGAGACCTCTTCACCGCGAGTGTAGGGAACAACACAGAACGTGCAGTACTTGCTGCAGCCTTCCATGATGGAGACGAAGGCTGTCGCGCTGTCACTGGTCGGTTGCGGAAGACGATCGAACTTCTCAATCTCGGGAAAGGAGATATCAACGACCGCACTGTCGCGTTCGTTGCGGGTCTCGAGCATCTCGGGCAATCGATGGAGTGTTTGCGGACCAAAGATTAGGTCCACATAGGGTGCGCGGTCGCTAATGGCCTCGCCCTCTTGGCTGGCAACGCAGCCGCCCACGCCGATCACCACCTCTGGGCGCTCGGCCTTTATCGCTTTCCAGCGTCCCAGCTGATGAAAGACTTTTTCTTGCGCCTTCTCCCGAATAGAGCATGTGTTCAAGAGAAGCACGTCAGCCTCCGCGGCGTTATAAGTTCGCTCCATGCCATGGCTTTCCTTTAGTAAGTCGCCCATGCGCGCCGAGTCGTACTCATTCATCTGACAGCCATGCGTTTGGATGAAGACTTTAGATAGCGTTTTCGTGTTCAATTGCGTGTGCTCGACAGATCAGTAACCCGCTATTATACGGTGGTACAAATAAAATTGGCCTACCAATAAGCCTTTCGAATTTTGGCAAAAGTGGTAGCATCGCGCGCTTACATCGGAACTACATGAGCACTATGTCGAATCAACCGGTTTATAAAATCATTTTTCACAACGGTAAACAGATCTTTGAGGTCTACGCTAAACACATTTATCAGAGTGATATGTGGGGGTTCGTGGAAATTGAGGAGATGATGTTTGGCGAACGCTCGACAATTTTGGTCGATCCAGGTGAGGAGAAGCTTAAGTCCGAGTTTTCAGGGGTGAAGCGAAGTTACATCCCGATGCAATCCATCATTCGCATTGATGAAGTAGACAAACGGGGGGCCGCCAAGGTTAGTGAGGGCGCAGACTCGGGCAAAATCGCGAACTTCCCACTGTCGCCTAATATGTCGTCAAGCGCATCATCAGAGGACTGAGGCTAGGGCAATCGTGCGGTGATAATGGCACGCATTGGCGCCGGGTGGCCTTCAACGGTCTTGTTTTGATCAGCACTATCGAGAAAGTTCGACAGAGAATGAAACGTCATCCAGTCGGTCGAGCGCTGCTCGGCTGCTGTAGTTTGGTTCACATCAACCAGCGCCACATCAACAAAACCTACCTTGCTCATCAAGTTCATTAGCGCCGCCGGGCTCGGCAAAAACCATACATTACCCATGCGAGCGTAGCGATCCGTGGGGACAAATACAGTGTCCTGATCACCCTCTACCACTAAAGTCTCTAAAACCAGCTGACCGCCTGAGATCAACGTGTCACGCAGATCAGTTAGGTGTTCAATCGGAGACCGGCGATGGTAAAGCACGCCCATTGAGAAGGTGGTGTCAAAGGTTTTCATTTTCGGCGGCAACTGCTCAAGGGTTAGCGGTAGCACATGCACCGTATCGATGTTCAGATAACGCTGGATCGCTTTGAATTGCAGAACGAATAACGGCGTTGGATCAATGCCAATTACCTCCGCGGCCCCGGCACCTTTCATCCGCCAGCAGTGATAACCACTTCCGCAGCCCACATCCAATACGCGGCGGTCCTCGAGGGAATCGATGGCGTATGCGAGTCGATCCCACTTAAAGTCTGATCGCCATTCGGCATCGATGTTTACGCCAAAGAGCGAATAAGGCCCTTTTCGCCAGGGGTGCAAACCACGCA
The DNA here is from genome assembly GCA_913031575.1 of uncultured Halieaceae bacterium. Classification (GTDB taxonomy): domain Bacteria; phylum Pseudomonadota; class Gammaproteobacteria; order Pseudomonadales; family Halieaceae; genus Luminiphilus. The sequence goes on from CAJWEV010000063.1 coordinate 3,848, forward strand.
ATGCGGTGTCGAGTTTGATAACTTCCGCTTCATCCGCCGCACCATGCGCGGTGATAGCACTGGTATTGAGGTCGATGACCGCCGCTTCAAGTGGTGGTAGAGCGGCGATGGCGGTTCGCCATCGCGGTAGGTCACCGAATCGTTTTTCCGACATACCTCGAGAGAATTGATCGGGCATCTCTCGAAGCCAATCACGAAGATTGCTCTCCTTCCATCGATGGTCGAAGGCCTTGATATCAGCGATGAGTTCTGGCGGTGTCTCAAACATTTCAGGCGGGGTGGTTAGGCGATGGCGATAAAAGAGGCGAAATTGAGGCACTGGAACCAAACGCTCGAGCGCGAGAAGCTCGCCGCCTTCAGCCGCTGTGTGTGTATTTCAGCTGTTTCTGGAATCAGTACGTTTTCAATGGCATCTCGTTTCTGAGCAATCTCGAGATCGGTATAGCCCTGAGATCGTTTGAAGTCGTGATGCAGATCGATCATCAGTGAATCCATATCAGGGTCGGGTAGAGTCAACTTTTCGGATAGAATGAGGAGCCCGCCTGGCACCATCGACTCGCGTATTTTCGCGAGCAGCGGTAATCGTTGTTCTATGGGGATGAACTGAAGTGTGAAGTTCAGGATGACGACGCTACTGCGCTCGAGCGGCAGAGTAGTAACATCCGCGAGATGCCATTTAATACCCGAGTCAATCTTTTGCGCTCTGCTGATCATTGCCGGCGAGTTATCGACGCCGACAAGATGACAGTCGCGGCCATGAAGTGCGGTCTCGACAGAGCGAATGGATTCGCCCAGCGAGCACCCTAAGTCATAAATATGAGTCCCTTCCTGTGCGTATTGTTCACCTAAGATCCCACTCATTCGCACCACAGTACCGTAGCCTGGAACGGAGCGCTGAATCATGTCCGGAAAGACATCAACTACCGCGTCATTGAAGCTAAAGGTCGAGGGCTCCGCCACCAGTTCAGCGAATAGTTTGTCTCGACGAGCGGGATTTACGTTATCTGTCATAGGTGATCGGTAATTAAGCCTGAGACGAATACTATCAGGCATTTAAGGGAGTTCGGCCTTACCGTATACTCCGTCCTCGTTTTTTTACTGAAAGAGTCACCGATGTTAGAGCAACTCTCTATGCTACCTCCTGATCCGATTCTTGGACTTGCCGCTGCCTGCCGTGCCGACCCAAATCCAGAAAAAATCGATTTAACAGTTGGTGTGTACATGAACGAGGACGGCATTTGTCCGGTATTTGAGGCAGTGAAAAAAGCACAAGCAGCGCTCGTGGAGGAGGAGGTCACCAAAGCCTATCTTCCTGCAGCAGGAGATCTGAGTTACCTCAAAGAAATGAAGACCCTGGTGTTTGGTGATAACCTCGCGGGTGACGGGTCGCATATTACGGCGGTGCAGACGCCCGGAGGCTGTGGTGCGCTCAGAATCGCATCAGAGGTGTTGGCTGCGGCGTCACCCGATGCCACGGTGTGGATCAGTAATCCAACATGGCCAGTTCACGTTCCGCTCATGGGGTCGGTGGGCTTGAAGTTTGCTGCGTATAGCTATTACGACCCGGCCTCGCACGGTGTTAACTTCCTGGCCATGGTTGATGATTTGAAGGGTGCCAAGGCGGGCGATGTGGTTCTTCTGCACGGATGCTGCCACAACCCGTCTGGCGCTGATTTGACCCTCGAGCAGTGGTCAGTGATTTCTGATATGGCCATGGAGCAGGGCTTTACTGTGCTAGTGGATCTGGCTTACCAGGGGATGGGGCAAGGCCTCACCGAAGATGTAGCAGGTTTGCGATTGCTAGCGAGTCGGTTGGGCGAGTTGATTGTTGCTGCCTCGTGCTCAAAGAACCTTGGACTCTATCGCGAGAGAACAGGAGTTGCCCTGTTTTATGGTAGAGACACACAAACAGCAGCGGCTACGCAAAGCCACGGTCTGGGAGCGGCTCGTCGGGTCTATTCCATGCCACCTGCTCATGGCGCCTTGCTCGCCGGGCGCGTTTTAAGCACACCCGAACTGCGCTCGTCGTGGGAAGCGGAGCTCAGTCAAATCTGCCGCCGTATGATCTCACTGCGGACACAGTTGTCCGACAAGTTGTCGGCGAAGACCGATCAGGATTTTTCCTTCATTGCCGAGGAAAACGGCATGTTCTCGTTCCTCGGTTTATCGATTGAGCAAGCACAAGGTCTGCGCAAAGTGCATGGCCTGTATATGCTGGATTCTTCACGTATCAACGTCGCGGCGTTGAACGATCGTAATATGGATCGCGTCGTCGACACTGTAGCGTCCGTTTTATAACTTCAGTCTTCGAGTTCGATTAACCTTTGCAGTGCGGCATCAAGCGACTCAATGGCTTGTGTGAGTTGCTCGAGGGTTATGCGGACCTCGGTAGGGTCGCCATTAAAAAAGCTGGCGCTACCAGTCTTCCTTTCGAGCTCGGCTTGCTGCCCCTCTAATGACGCAATGAGTGCAGGAAGCTCATCCAGTTCGCGCTGCTCTTTGTAACTGAGCTTGCGTTTTGGTGATGGCTTTGCTGCCGGCTGTTCTTTCGACAGATGCCTTTGCTTAGCAACTTTCGCGGTGCTTCGGGCTTCATCGACGGTACTGAGTAAGGTACCACCACGTGTCTCCCAATCAGAAAAACTGCCTGCTTGCTCCTCAACGTTACCCTGCTCATCAATGACCAGAAGGCTTGTCACGACACGATCCATAAAGTCCCGGTCGTGACTTACCAGGACGACGGTCCCAGAGAACTCCAGGAGTACCTCTTCTAGCAGTTCAAGCGTCTCGATATCAAGGTCGTTTGTAGGCTCATCAAGCACCAATAAGTTTGCGGGCTGACTAAAGAGTTTTGCCAAAATTGCTCTGTTCCGCTCCCCTCCGGAGAGGACTTTCGTCGGTGCTCTCGCGCGGTCTGGTGAAAATAGGAAGTCGCCAAGATAGCCAATCGAATGACGCTTTTTGCCATCAATTTCGATGAATTCCTGACCGCCACAAATGTTGTCGATCAGTGTTCCATTTGGATCCAAGTGGCCCCTAAGCTGATCAGAATACGCGACCTCTAACTTTGTGCCTGTCTTCACCTGTCCTGTCGATGGCTTAATATCACCTAGTAACATCTTGATGAGAGTTGTTTTACCTGCGCCGTTTCGACCGACAATACCGACGCGATCACCGCGTTGGATAATGGTATTGACCCCGACAATGATGGGCTGCTCATCGTAGGCGACAGAGGCGTCTTTGACCTCAGCGACTAATTTCCCCGAAAGGGTCGCATTTTCCAGTGAAATGCTTGCTTTTCCTACCTGGCTTCGGCGAGCTGCTCGGTCCTCGCGCATGGCTTTTAGCCGGCGAACGCGCCCCTCATTACGCGTCCTTCGTGCTTTAATGCCTTGACGTATCCACGCTTCCTCTTGGGCCAGTTTTTTGTCGAAAAGGGCGTTTGCAGTGGCCTCCGCAGCTAGCTGCTCTGCTCGATGCTTCAAAAAGTCTCGGTAGCTACCTTCCCACAGCGTCAGCAGACCTCGATCCAATTCCCCGATCCTATTGGCGATCGCCTGAAGGAATCTCCGGTCGTGTGTAATAAGTACGATGGCTCCGTTAAAA
>CAJWEV010000064.1 GCA_913031575.1 uncultured Halieaceae bacterium
GGAATTGCCATACCTGCAGGAATTGTCACTCGAGCCACGGTGACTTCGGGTTAACCTTCAGCGCAGTGCTCAAGTGTCGAACCACCCCAATCTCGCGTCAACATCGCCAAGACAGTGGTTTCAATTTTCCGCTCAGCGGTAAGGGAGCTATTGGGAAGCAATACCATCAGCGTCATGACGCGAAAGCCAAATATCTTTGGAAGAGTCACCCGAGTCGTTTGCATCATCATGAAGGGGCATCAATTAAACCTACTCGTGAAAATAAGTCAGATACGTGCAAAGCAACAGGTACCCCTATTATTCCGAGTCAGCCGATACCACAGCCATGAGCTCACCCATGCCTCCCTGCGTAATCAGGAACTCGATGGGCCGACAACAGACCTGACAATCTTCAATGTACTGCTCCCCCAAGTCCTCAGGGTTCAGCAAGACGGATATCGACTCCCAGCAATAAGGACAGTCAATGTATGACTCTTGGAGTACCCTATCCATGACGCTTAGCTCGCTTTTTTCAGCGGCTCTGCCTCAGCGTGACACGATGTAAAAATCAAAGCGCCGTCAGAGATGGCGCTACCGCGAAACATCTTCTTATCCTTACGATAGTTTTGCGGATTAACCCACGGCATCTGAGTTCCCTGACGAGGCAGCTTGGGCATCATGCGCTGCATATAACCGGCGGAAAAATCATGGATCCAATAACGCTTCTCCATGCTCCTAGCCAGCAACTCGGGGATACGGGGAGTTGCCTGCTTAAACCCAAACTCTTCCATGTGGTCAAGCACGCGACAAACCCACTCTGCGGTAAGGTCTGCTCGCAAGGTCCATGATGCATTGATATAACCAAAGGTTTGAACCATGTTAGGAACGTTGGAACACATGACCCCCTTGTAGGTCCATTCTTCCGCGAAATTAACGGGCTTACCATCAACCTTGAAATCAGCACCACCCAAGTTGAGAAGCTCGATGCCAGTTGCAGAGACAATGATATCGGCGTCAATGTGGTCGCCCGAGCCTGTTACCAGCCCTGTCGCATCAATATGGGAGATGGTATCGGTCACTACCTCGGCTTTACCGGTACGCAATGCAGTAAATAGATCATCATCAGGTACCAGACACAAGCGCTGATCCCACGGGTTATAGGTCGGTGTAAAGTGTTTTTTAACGTCTACGATGTCACCCACTGCCTTTTTAACGTCTTCGAGTAACTTTTGTGCCACGCGATCGGGGTTAGTTCGTGTCTGGTTATAAATAAGCTGCTGCCAGAGTGTGTTTCGGAGACGAATCAAGCCGTAAGCCCAACTCGATGGCATGATCGCGCGCAAGAAATTAGCAACTCGATCAACCGACGGTCTCGACACAACGTAGGTCGGCGAACGCTGCACCATGGTGACCTTTTCGGCACACTGCGACATGTTGGGAACCAAGGTCATTGCAGTAGCGCCACTACCTATCACCACCACCTTTTTACCCGCGTAGTCGAGGTCGTCAGGCCAGAATTGGGGGTGTACCCAAATACCTTGAAAGTCATCACGACCCTTAAACTCAGGTTGATGGCCTGCGTCATAGTTGTAATAGCCGGAACACATCAAGAGGAAATTGCAACTGAAATACTGAGTTTCGCCATTTGCAATCTCAACCGTCAGTACCCACGAGGCAGACTCTGTCGACCACGAAGAGGCGATCAGTTTATGTCCAAACCGAATCTGGTCCCTGATACCGTATTCGTCTGCGGTTTCGTTCACATAGTTCCAAATGGCAGGTCCATCAGCAATCGCCTTTTCAGCACGCCACGGTTTAAAGTTGTACCCCAAAGTATGCATGTCTGAATCAGAGCGAATACCTGGGTATTTGAATAGATCCCAAGTGCCACCAATGGCATCGCGTCGCTCAATGATTATGTAATCGCGGTTGGGGCAGTTCTTTTGCAAATGGACTGCAGAACCAATTCCCGAAAGTCCGGCTCCCACAATAATCACGTCTGTATGGATCGCTGTTTCTGGCGTATTGTTCATACCGTGTGCCTTTTTTTAAATCAGGACCAACATCAGAGTCGCAATTATTGCCCAACGGTGGTGCCGAAGGGAGATAAATTCAATTACTGCAGACTCACACTCGGGCATTCTGATGGTCGTAGTAAAGCATTTGCTATTTTCTCAAACATCAGAAGAAAGTTGCCTCAGTCGCTGCCCAGTGCTGACCGCCCTTTTTCAGCGGCAATCCGCAGGCGCAACGCGTTCAATTTAATAAAGCCTTCAGCATCTGCCTGATCATATTTACCCGCGTCGTCCTCAAACGTTGCGATTGCATCATCGAATAACGAACCTGCTGAACGCCGACCAGTCACTATAACGTTTCCTTTATACAACATGACGCGAACGTCACCATTAACTGAGGTTTGCGAATCATCTATAGCCGCCTGCAGCATCAAGCGCTCGGGCGCCCACCAATAGCCGTTATAGATCAATTTTGCGTAACGTGGCATTAACTCGTCCTTCAAATGAGCCACCTCGCGATCGAGCGTTAGAGACTCCATAGCACGGTGCGCGCGTAATAAAATGGTCCCACCGGGTGTCTCATAACAACCGCGAGACTTCATTCCTACGTAACGATTCTCAACGATGTCCAAGCGACCCACACCATGCGCGCCACCCACTTTGTTTAAGTAAGCAAGCACCGTCGCAGGGGACATGGACTCACCATCAATCGCAATAACATCGCCCGCCTCAAACGTGAGCGTTAGTTCAATGGCTTTTTCAGGCGCAGTCTCGGGAGAAACCGACCAACGCCACATAGACTCATCTGGTGGACACCAGGGATCTTCCAGCACACCACCCTCGTATGAAATGTGCAGCAGATTAGCATCCATGGAGTACGGAGACTTCTTCGAAGCAGCAGAGAAATCAACGGGAATCGAGCGTTCTGCACAGTAGGTCATGAGGGACTCACGCGAGTTCAAGTCCCACTCCCTCCATGGAGCGATTACTTGAATACCAGGCTTAAGTGCATAGGCGCTCAATTCAAATCGAATTTGATCATTACCTTTTCCCGTAGCACCGTGCGATATCGCATCGGCACCCGTTTCATTGGCAATTTCCACCAATCGCTTGGCTATTAGCGGCCGCGCAATCGCCGTGCCAAGCAGATACTCACCCTCGTAAATCGCATTAGCCCGAAACATTGGAAAAACAAAATCACGGACAAATTCTTCTCGCAAGTCATCAATAAAAATCTCTTTTACACCCAAGACTTCAGCTTTGACGCGCGCCGGCTCGACCTCTTCACCCTGACCAATGTCAGCCGTGAAAGTCACAACGTCGCAGTCATAGGTATCTTGCAACCATCGAACAATTACCGAAGTATCCAGGCCTCCCGAGTAGGCCAGAACCACCTTATTAACGCTGCTCATTTACGACTCCTGTAAATCGGGCAAGAAGTTTACGCGGGGCGGCGCCCGATGGACAGTCGATCACTGTTAAACTAGCGACAGATCTCGATTAAAGGTGGAAACATGCATCGAATTACGATCACCAGGCCAGATGACTGGCACATTCACTTACGCGATGGCGACATGCTTAAGCGCAGTGTTAACGATGTGGCGGCGTGGGCAAATCGTGCAGTCGTGATGCCCAATCTCACACCCCCGGTCAAGAACGTGAATGATGCAATGGCGTACCACGCCCGAATCATGGCAGCGTTAGAGGGTTATCCGCAGTTTGAACCACTCATGACATTGTACCTAACCAATAGCACGACCCCTGACGATATTAAAGCTGCTGCTGAATCGAAGCTCGTTTGTGGCGTCAAACTCTATCCCGCAGGAGCTACTACAAACTCTGCCGCTGGCGTAACAGGACTTGAGACTTTAAAGCCAACGCTAGAAGCAATGCAGTCACATGATTTACCACTTCTGGTTCATGGAGAAGTAACCGATCCAGACGTTGATATCTTTGATCGAGAGGCGAAGTTTATTGAAAGGACTCTGGCTCCCTTAACCGATGAACTTCCTGAGTTACGAGTCATTCTTGAGCACATCACTACTGAAGACTCAGTCAATTTTGTTGCTGAGGCGAGATCCGGCGTAGCAGCAACTATCACCCCGCAGCACTTGCTATTTGACCGAAATGACATGCTCGTTGGCGGCATTAGACCCCATCTTTTTTGCCTTCCTGTACTAAAGCGCCGTCAACATAAAGAAGCACTCCGCCGCGCGGCAATCTCCGGCAATCCAAAGTTCTTCATCGGTACAGACTCGGCACCCCACACAGTAGAGACAAAGGAATCATCCTGTGGATGCGCGGGTTGCTACAGCGCACACGCAGCCATTCCGCTTTACGCCGAGGTCTTTGAGGAAGAGCGCAGTCTCGATAAATTGGAGGCATTCACTAGTCACTTCGGTGCCGACTTCTACAGAAGACCACGAAATCAACAGACCGTCGATCTCGTCAAAATCGACAATCTGAGCCCTGATAGCCTTCAGTTTGGACCCAGCACCGTCGTTCCGCTTCGTGCGGGTGAACTCCTGAAATGGCGACTGGAATAGGCTCAATGAGCGACACGTGTTCAGTTCTCTTTAAACACCGATTCCGCGGTTTCCTTCCGGTCGTTGTGGATCTTGAAACTGGTGGTTTCAACGCAAGTACCGATGGCATCCTGGAGATCGCAGCGACCTTTTTCGTACTGGACAATACGGGACAACTGTCCGTCAGTCACACTATCGCGAGGAATGTAGACCCCTTCGAAGGTGCCAATCTTGAACCTTCAGCGCTTGAGTTCACAGGGATAGATCCGGAAAACCCGCTACGCGAGGCAGTGCCAGAGGAAATCGCGCTGGGAGATATCTTTGGCGAAGTCAGGCGCGAAGTGAAAGATAAGGGTTGTAATCGAGCGATTCTGGTCGGGCACAATGCACATTTTGATGCGAGCTTTCTGAATGCGGCGACTGAACGCTGCCAAATCAAACGAAATCCATTTCACCCCTTTTCTTACTTCGATACATCAACACTCGCGGGTCTGGCCTATGGACACACGGTACTCGCGCAGGCCTGTAAAAGAGCCGGCATAGAATTTAATAACAGCGAAGCACATTCTGCTGACTACGATGCGCAAAAGACCGCGGAGTTATTTGCGGAGATTGTCAATCGCTGGCAGGCACTTGGTGGTTGGTCGTGGCCTGAATCCGATAGCATTGCTGAAGACTAAGCTAACCCGCGAGTTCGCTTAGCAGTTCATCTAATTCATCTACATAAACGTTGATATCGGTAATACCCAGCAGTTCATATTTGACTGAGTTATCGATAGGCAGAACTTGTGTCAGCACGTGGCAGATATTCCACGCGTTACCCGTATCAGCCTTGAGACCCAGTCGTCTCACCTCAGGGTGACGCTGCAAACCAGCGAGCACGTCAATCATAGACCGACCCTCTTCTGGGATATCAACCGGATCAGGTGGAGGCTCAATATCAACGCGCGCCATATTGAGACCCGAGGCGTCTCGCCAAATCTCCTCGATATGGAAGCGCTCTGCGCCCTCAATCGTAATCCCAAGCAGACCATTGGGAAGCTGGTCCCAATCAACAATGGTTGCCATGGTCCCATAATCACCAAGATCAAGGTTTGTCACCGATGCCTCGGCAACCTCCGAGCCACGCCTGATCCACACAACACCGAAGCCGGTTCCCTCACGCATGCACTTGGAAATCATATCCACGTAACGCCGCTCGAAAATCTGCATTGGTAAGCGACCCGCGGGGAAAAGAACAGTTCCAAGGGGAAATAAAGGGATATTGGTCAATTTAGTCTCCTTTTGGGTCACTCAATGCTTCTAGCTCGGTTAGCAACTCTAGCGCTTCTTCTTTCGAGCTACCGCAAAAGGCGACCGCCGCCTGAAATTGGCTACAGCAGGCTGGACGTCGAGCGTCACCGAACAATCCACAGAGCGACGTGTCATCGAGATGTACGCACCGCTCCCCCGGGCCCTTGCCATTAGGCATGCCATCAAAGGGCGTATGTATTGTGGGTGCGATGCAGCAGGCACCACACCCAGGTCGACATTCCATTAGTCTGCCTCGGGCCCAAGCGGCTCGAAGGTAAGAATTAGCTTGGGGAGCAGCAGTAAGGCACCCATTACAGCCGCAAGCATTGCCATAACGGTCAGGACGCCAAAGTAAATACTCGGTGTAAAATTGGATAACGTCAGCATAGAAAAGCCAACAACGACAGTCAGTGTTGTGTAATACATTGCCCGTCCGATGCTGCCGTGGCTTCGATACATTGCCTCGCTGTAGTTCTTATCGACTGCAAATTCCTTGCGAAATCTGTGTATGTAGTGAATGCAGTTATCAACACCCATACCGACCACAATCGCGGCGATCGTGATAGTCATAATGTCTAGCGGAATACCTGCTAGGCCCATGATACCCAACACTAAGCCGGCGGCGAGGATATTCGGTGCAAGCCCTAACACAGCAAGCGATACTGATCGGAAAAGCGCCAGGAACATGAGACCGATGGCGAAAAAAACAGCACCCAGCGTGAGAATTTGGGAGACGTAAAGGCTTTGTAGCACGTTGTTATAAAGCAACAACAACCCCGTAAATTTAACTCGCGTTTCATCGAGACCGGTGTCAGCTATTATTTGTGCGTAGAGCGATTCCAGATACTCAGCCCTGCGGAGCGTTTTACTCGTCTCCATCGCTCTAACGGTGATGCGTGCCTGCTGCTTAACTGGGTCGTAGTAAGGCGCGATAAGCACCTCGGCAACATCCTCAGGCAAACTTCTCTCAACGAGCGCAAGTTCAACACTTCCCAACTTGTCGTCGTAAAGGCGATCCATGACCGAGAAGCCTGTCGACAAGGACAGCACCTTCCCTGACTCTTCACGGGACTCAACAATACGGTGAATCTGATCGATTAAGTCACGGCCCTCAAGCGAGAACCAATAGCCAATCTCTGCAGAGTTCTCGTCGGCGAACGACACATCTTCACCGAAGGAGTCGTCTTCCCAAAAGTCGTCGTCACCCTCAAAACCGGACTCGGCGTAGAGTGCTTGCACGTCATCAAAGCCATCGTCTAGACGCCCATCATCTGCACCCTCATTTGCGAGACTCACAGCCAACTCTGGCGCTTCCGCGGG
>CAJWEV010000065.1 GCA_913031575.1 uncultured Halieaceae bacterium
AGCCCGTCCATGGCGCTGTTTTCAATACCATTCACCGCCAGCGTAAGCGTTTATCAAGTCCTGAAGCCGTACGCGCAGTGTTTGTAGAAAGTGGTGTTGACGCTAAAGATTTTGACCGCGCTTTTGGCTCGTTTGGCATCGACAGTATGGTTCGTCAGGCAGCAGCACGTACCGAGGGCGCTCGCGTAGAAGGTACACCCTCCCTCATGGTAAATGGAAAGTACCGAATCGACACACGACAGGCGGGCAGCCAGGCTAACATGTTGAAAATAGCCGCCTTTCTTGCTGATAAAGAGCTTGCGCGATTAGAGCGTGATGTAAACGCGGCTGATTGAGGCATTCACTGGCGACTTGCTTACGCTAACTAAGCGGTATCTCCGTTCGGTTTATCACCTTTCTCAATACGAAGCTTGAGTGCACACCCGTGACACCGGGGATACGGGTCAGCTTGCCTAAAAGAACGGCTTCAAAATGCTTCATGTCCTTCACAACCACGCGTAATAAATAGTCTGCGCTTTGTCCGGTCACCACGGAGCAGTCGACGACTTCGTCGTAAGTAGCTATTTCTGTCTCGAAGTTCTCGAAGCGATCAGGCGTGTGGCGATCCATGGAGATACTGACGTGCGCAGTAAGATCGAAGCCCAACTTCTCAGGGTTGAGGATGGCAACTTGGCGCTCAATAAAGCCCTCGGTGAGGAGTCGTTTAACCCGACGTGCGCAAGGTGTAGGTGACAATCCGACTTTTTCGGCCAGCTCAAGGTTGCTCAGGCTAGCGTCTTTCTGCAGTTCAGCCAGCAAGCGAAGGTCGGTTCGATCTAAATCATTAATATCAAGCATGATACATATATTAGCGTATTCCGCTAAAAAAAAATAAATTTATATTTTTTTGACTATATATATGCGCTTATAGCGGTGATTTTGATCAAATTCGCTACGGGCCGCCACGTATAATTTAGAAGTTGAAGTTCAATGAGTTGAGTTAGCTATGATTCATCCAGAGTTTGGAGCTTTTGATTATCGGAAGTACCCGAGATATCAACCACTAAAGAAGTCCGATCGAAGGTGGCCGGATGCTCTGTTAACCAAGGCGCCAGAGTGGTGCAGTGTCGATTTGCGAGACGGTAATCAGGCCTTGATCGAACCCATGACATCCGATAAGAAATTGCGGATGTGGGAGTTGTTGCTTGATCTCGGCTTTAAGCAGATCGAAGTCGGCTTCCCCTCCGCTTCTTCACACGATTTTGATTTTCTGAGAAAGCTCATTAATGAGAACCGTATTCCTGATGATGTGACGGTGCAGGTGCTTACCCAGGCGCGTGAGGAGCTCATCGTGAAGACGTTTGAGGCGCTGAAGGGGTGCAAACGCGCGGTGCTTCATTTCTATAACAGTACTTCCACGGTTCAGCGTGATTTCGTGTTTGGCTTAGACCGGGAAGGCATCACTGATATCGCAGTAAAAGGCGCAGAGCTCGTGAAATCTGCAGCGGCCGAGTATCCGGAAACCGAGTGGGTGTTTGAGTACAGTCCTGAAAGCTTTACCGGTACAGAAATGGATTTTGCCGTTCACGTTTGTAACGCCGTAATTGATGTTATCTCGCCGTCACCTGAAAACAAGATGATAATTAACTTACCTGCGACCGTTGAAGTGAGTACGCCCAACGTTTACGCCGATCAGATTGAGTGGTTTTGTGATAACGTGAATCAACGAGATTCGTTATTGATTTCGCTCCATACGCACAACGATCGCGGTGGTGCTGTCGCCGCGAGTGAGCTGGGGCTGTTGGCTGGCGCCGATCGGATTGAAGGCACTTTGCTAGGGAACGGTGAGCGGACCGGCAATATGGACATCGTGACCATGGCGATGAATCTGTACAGCCAAGGCATTGACCCTCAACTCGATTTTTCGCAAATGGATGAAATGATCGCCGTTTGTAAAGAGTGCACGCAATTGCCGTTACATCCTCGACACCCCTACGCTGGTGAGCTTGTATTTACTGCGTTTTCAGGCAGCCATCAGGATGCGATTAACAAGTGTTTAGGGCGGCGAGAGGGTGACAGTCTGTGGGAAGTTGCATACCTGCCTATCGACCCCGCGGATATTGGTCGTAGTTACCAGGAAGTGATTCGTATAAATAGCCAGTCAGGGAAAGGTGGCGTTGCCTATGTGCTCAACCGTGACTACGGGCTCGATCTTCCTCGATGGTTGCAGGTCGACTTCAGCGCTTCGGTTCAAGCACTCGCTGAACGATCGGAAACAGAAGTGCAATCGGATGATATTCATCAACTGTTCCTGGAAACGTATCTGCTAGATCGCCCACAACTATCGGTCGGCAATTACCAACTGGCACGAGATGAGGCCGTTGACCACCTCAGCGTTAAGATTGAAGGGCTCGAGGGTTCTCCAACACTATCGGGCAAAGGTGCAGGCGTGGTAGGTGCCTTTACGGATGCCGTGTCCAGACACACGGGCCACAAAATTATCGTGGTGGAGTACAGTGAGCATACCTTGGGTTCGGATGCTGATGCTGAAGCCATTTGTTATGTCCAATTGGCCATAGATGGCACCCGTATCTGCGGTGTGGGTCGCAGTACGGATATTGTTCACGCAACAATGAGCGCTATTTTGTCAGGACTGGGCCGGCACTCGAGCAGTTACTTGAGCGCTGCATAAAACGGGTATTTGCTGACTGAGACGCAGTGTTTAGTTATAAAAGGAGTCGCTGAGTTATATGCTCCAGCGAGGGCAGAACCCACTTGCGAGGATGGCTATCTGAATGCCGGAGCGTCGAGCTTCATTTTCCCGTTTGCTGGCAGCCTTGCTCGTTTTTGCCTTTGTCCTAGCCGGCTGCTCTGCGAATCGATTTCTATACAACCGCGCGGACACGTTCGTGCGCTGGGCGATCGATGATTATGTTGATCTGACAAGTGAGCAACAAAGGCAGTTTGATGCGGACCTTGATGGGTTTCTCGATTGGCACCGGCGCGACGAATTACCGCACTATCGGGAGTTTATAGTGTCATCGTTGGACGCACTCGAGGGCGGAGTGACCATCGATGAAGCCGTTCTGATTTCGAATGCCATTGATGAGGCAGCCAGTCGGCTTCAAGTAAAGCTGGTTGATCTGCTGCTTGGGAGTGCAGAAGGCCTTACAGATAGCCAGCTACAGAATTTTCTGGACGAGCTCGATCGTCAACAAGAGGAATATGCGCAGGAGCGCCTGGTGCGCGACGACATCACATATGCGGACGATGCGGCTGACTCGCTGCAGCGGTTGGCTAAGCGGTTGCTAGGCAGATTAAATAAAGATCAAAAGACACTCATCCAGTTGCGTGCTAGGGAACTTGTGCGACTTGACCGCTTGTGGCACGAGGACCGTTCTGTGTGGGGGGTAAAGCTAAGAGCCATACTTGGGAACCGCTTGCCCGGGTGGCAGACCGAAATCCGTGTGCTGGGGGACACGCGCTCTGAGGCAAGAACGCCGGCGTACGTTGCCGGTATAGAGCACAACGGCGATGTCATTCTTGGCCTCTTGGTAGAGGTTATCAACGGTCGAACGGAGCGTCAGGACAGGCGCATGCGCCGTTTCCTCGCTGACTTAATTGCAGATATCGACGCGTTAACCGCAGCAAACGTGGCTGAGGCCTTAGTCGTCAAGTAACGATAAATCGCGGACCGCACCGCGATCTGCGCTTGTGACTGTTTTTGCATAGAACTTGAGCGCTGGACTCACTTTCCTTGGGCGCGTTTTTGCGGGCTTAAAGCCAAGGGCTGCTTGAGCGGTGCGTCGCTCGTTGAGCACGGCCTCATCAACCAACACATTAATGGCACGCTTTGGAATGTCGATGAGGATTCTGTCGCCGTTCTCAACAAGCGCAACAGCACCACCAGCCGCCGCTTCCGGAGAAATATGACCAATTGACAGCCCCGAAGTACCGCCAGAGAAGCGACCGTCAGTGATTAGTGCACAGGCTTTACCCAAGCCTTTGGACTTGATGTAACTCGTTGGGTAGAGCATTTCCTGCATACCCGGACCGCCACGAGGTCCCTCGTAGCGGACAATGACTACATCACCTGCTCGCACACGGTCCTCAAGAATATCGGCGACGGCGTCTTCCTGACTCTCGCATACATGGGCTCTCCCCTCAAATACCAGGAGCTCATCCTCGACACCGGCAGTTTTCACAACACAACCATCCTCGGCAATGTTTCCAAAGAGCACCGCTAAGCCACCTTCTTGAGAGTAGGCATTGTCAGCTGAGCGAATGCAGCCTCCCTCTCGGTCGAGATCGAGCGTTGGCCAACGAGTCGCTTGGCTAAATGCTGTCTGAGTCGGGATGCCCGCAGGGCCCGCTTTAAAACGCTCGAGCGCCATTGCATTGTCAGTAGTGGCAATATCCCACTGCGCTATTGCGTCGCCAATACTAGGGCTGTGCACAGTGTGGCAATCAGTATGCAGTTGGTCTGACCTTGCGAGCTCGCCCAAAATGGCCAGCACTCCTCCCGCTCGGTGAACGTCTTCCATGTGATATAGCGGAGTGCTTGGAGCAACTTTGCATAACTGAGGCACATTGCGAGAAAGCGTATCGATATCAGCCATAGTGAAATCGAGCTTGGCTTCCTGCGCAGCTGCGAGTAAGTGCAAAATAGTGTTGGTTGAGCCGCCCATGGCAATGTCGAGACTCATTGCATTTTCAAAGGCGGCTCGATTGGCGATGTTCCTGGGGAGGACACGGTCATCGTCCTGAACGTAGTAGCGCCGAGTGAGTTCCACAACGAGTCGCCCTGCTTCGAGGAACAGCGCTTTTCGATCGGCGTGAGTGGCCAATAAGGAGCCATTGCCCGGCAGGCTCAGTCCAAGGGCCTCCGTGAGGCAATTCATAGAGTTGGCAGTGAACATGCCAGAACATGAACCACAGGTCGGGCAGGCCGATCGCTCGTAAGCTTCTACTTTGGCGTCTTCGGCATTACTGTCCGCGGCAATCACCATAGCGTCAACCAGGTCCAGCTTGTGCTCCGAGAGGGCCGTTTTACCTGCCTCCATGGGGCCACCCGAGACAAACACCACGGGTATGTTAAGGCGCATGGCCGCGTTAAGCATGCCGGGTGTGATCTTGTCGCAGTTAGAGATGCAAACCATAGCGTCGGCGCAGTGCGCGTTCACCATGTATTCAACCGAGTCTGCAATAATATCCCTGGAAGGCAGGCTGTAGAGCATACCATCGTGCCCCATTGCAATGCCGTCATCGACCGCGATGGTGTTGAACTCTTTAGCGACACCGCCCGCGCTTTCAATTTCACGTGCGACTAGCTGTCCCAGATCTTTGAGGTGCACATGCCCTGGCACGAACTGCGTGAAAGAGTTAACGACGGCAATAATGGGTTTTTCAAAGTCGCCGTCTTTCATCCCGGTTGCACGCCATAAGGCGCGGGCCCCCGCCATGTTACGGCCGGCGGTGGATGTTCTTGAGCGATACTCAGGCATCAGCTATCTCCAGTAGATCATGTGCTATAGACTACAGCGCGCGAACAAGGATATTTGAATTTCGGTTTATTTTCGCCTTCTGCTTTTCGGATTCTGGCAGCGTATTCGGTGATGCTCTCGTGAAGCCAAGCTCCTGGAACCAATGCCCGGTTTGTGTCGTGCGCACATAAACACGCCCTAGCTCAGCTTGTTTTGCTCTATCTATGAGCCCTGCGACGAGTCGTTCACCGTGCCCCGAATCTCTGTAATTTGGGTGCGTGGCAACACTTGCGATTTCTGCAATGTTGTCTGCAGGATTATCCAGTAAGGCAGCACAGGCGATAACCCGGCTGTCTTTGGTGATGACAGTGAATTTGTCGAGGCTACGCTCGATTTCTTCATTGGACCTATTTGCAAGCACACCTGCTTGCTGTATCGGTCGGACGAGCTCGAGTATGCCTGCCAAATCATGTGCCTCGGCAACTCTAATCTGCTCGTATTCGTCGGGCGATATCAGTGTTCCAATGCCGTCGTGTGTATACAGCTCTTTCAGCAGACCACCGTCGAGTGTGTAGTTAATGAGGTGGGATCGAGGTACACCCGAGTCACAGGCATCGCAAGCCAGCATGAGTGCCTCTTTTTGCCCGCCGCCAGCGGTTTCGAGTGATTGGCGAGCAGCCTCAACCGTCAGTTGTCGCTGCAGTATTCCGTCCGTGTCTTCGACACCATCGAAGTCTGACATGATGATCAACTTGTCTGCGCCGAGGCTACGGCTTACCGCCCCCATGACATCCAGTGCATCTAGCGTGAACACTTCACCAGCAGCGGAATGACCCAGTGTTGAGACCAGGCAGATGGCGGTGCCATCTAAAGCGTGTGTTATTCCAGCAACATCAACATGTCGAACCAAACCACGACCCGATCGATCCACACCATTGATGACGCCTAAGGGGCGGGCTGTGATGAAGTTACCAGAGATTACTCTGAGTCGCGCATGGTGTAGGGGTGAGTTAGGCAGCCCCATCGAAAACATCTGCTCAATACGGGTGCGCTCCGCCAAGACGTCAGCCACCGCCTTATTAACGGCGATGGGCGTTAATGGATCGGAGTTAAAGGTGCTTTGCTCGTGAACCACTACCAGCCGCACACCCAGTGAATGCATCAGCGCGATGTCGTGAACCACATTTATAAAATTCTCGTCGCTGGCAGCGCTGCTGCGAAGCCCCACGACAACCGTGGTACCTCGGTGCGAATTGATGTACGGCGCGGTGTGCCGAAACCAATCAATTGTGTCTGTTGAATCTGTCACGAATTTCGTCTCGGGCCTTGCAAGGCTCGAAGGATGCTAAATCCCCGCTTAAAGAACCGATGTATTCGCGAGCGAGCTGTAAGCATTTCCATTAAAAAATTTCCATGAGAGGGCGGTTACCCGAGAATTATTGAGCCGGTGCTGTCGCGTTAAAACCGCCGCGCCACAGCGGATTGAGAGTATATTAGGCCTTTGAAATGGTTCCTACCCTAGTCTCGCTCCTTTGCCTGATGGTGTAGCCGAGAGTATTTACGGGTACTTGACCATTTTGGTGCGAAAACTTTGAGAGGCAATCCGTTTATTTGATGGACGTA
>CAJWEV010000066.1 GCA_913031575.1 uncultured Halieaceae bacterium
TCGTCTGGATTTTTGTCTCGTTCTGCGAAATTTTTCCGTCGGTTTTTTCATGATTCTTGTCTGTAAAAGACAAATCATATCGACGTCGCTATTTACAATCCAGAGCATTGCAGTGTGTTCGTGGTAATAAAATATGGCAAAGCTGCCCATCATTGTTGCGTCCGGGGGGATCAATACGGCCGGAAGGACCTCCCATCGGCATGCGCACAACCGACTTGTGTTCGATTCGCTAGATCAGACTAAGCGTAAGGAAACAGCGCGCGCATTGAAGGTAATGATGGATGCTGAAGACGTCGACGAAGTGCTGGATGGCACGCTTATCCGAAAAATAGAGGGTACCCACTTTGATCCCCTTGCTATCCCTGCAAATCACAGGTTCCGAGTTGAAGATGTTCACGGCGTTGTCAATCTCACGCCTGATGGTTTTGCTACATCACGCGCTACTGACGCACTGCGAGGTTTGTCTTCGGGCGACATGATTTATGTCGCGTCCGAGCGCGAATTTGATGTTAGCGTAGCGGGTCAGTTGCCATCGGGCTTTGATCCGGGCGCACTTTACACCTCCCGTAATCATCCTCGTGGGCTGCAGATGTCGATCTATGCCATGTCGGACGCATTAGCAGATTTGGGGCTGGATTGGGATCAGTTGACGGCGGACGTATCGCCCGATGCAATCAGTGTTTATGTGTCGAGCTCAATGGGCCAGCTGGATGAGGCTGCAACGGGCGGTATGCTCACAGCCGCACTGCGTGGTGAGCGTGTATTAGCGAAGAATTGTCCCTTGGGCTTTGCTGGAATGCCGGGCGACTTTTTGAATGCCTATGTACTCAAGTCGTTTGGCCAGACGGGTCCTGCGCTCGGTGCCTGCGCTACGTTCCTCTACAACCTTCAGCGGGGTGTCGACGATATTCGGTCTGGGCGAGCGCGTATTGCCGTCGTAGGTGCCTCTGAGGCTCCGATACTACCATCTTTAATGGATGGCTATGTGGCCATGGGCGCCCTAGCGACGGATAAAGAATTGAGAGCTTTGCAAGGTATCGACGCAGACGGATCAGTTGATTATCGCTCAGCCTGTCGGCCCTTCGGTAACAACTGTGGGTTTGTTATGGCGGAGTCAGCGCAGATTCTCGTATTGATGGATGACGAGTTGGCGTTAGAACAGGGCGCGCCTGTTCTAGGTGCAGTGCCTTTTGTGTCTGTACATGCGGATGGCGCCAAGAAATCTATCCCTGGCCCCGGCCCGGGCAATTATCTCACTATGGCCCGCGCTGCGCAGGCAGCGCGAGACATTATAGGTGATACCGTTTTTCGATCACAGGGCTTGGTCATGGCGCACGGCACCGGTACACCGCAGAACAGAACCACTGAGTCAGCTATTATGAGTACGGTTGCAAAGGCCATGGCAGTTTCGAACTGGCGCGTCTCGGCAATTAAGAGTCACACTGGGCACTCCTTGGGCGCCGCCGGTGGCGATCAGTTCTCCGCACTATTGGGCGTATGGGACTCCGGCTGGATACCCGGTATCGGCACTATTGAGGAAGTTGCTGAGGACGTTGAGACCGACAGACTGAGCTTTTTGCTCGACAATGCACCGACTGACCAATGCGCTTATTCATTAATTAATAGCAAAGGCTTTGGTGGCAACAACGCAACAGCAACAGTAATGAGTCCAGCGGTGTCGCATTCTTTGCTAAAAGGTTTGCACGGAGGGCGGGCACTCGATGCGTGGCAGGCGCGTTTTGAGGCGACTCAGAAGCGGCGACAAGATATCGAAGATTCACGCCTCTCTGGCGATTGGCAGCCACTCTATCGGTTTAACGACGGTGTACTCGATGATAACGATATCGTGGCAGAGGTGGGTAAGCTAAGGATGGGTGATATTGAAATTTCGACCAACAATAGACTTATGCCGCCCGATTGGCTTCTCGAGACATAGGAAGCTGACTCCTGTTAGACTTACAGTATGAATGATAACAACTCATCCCCCATTCAGTTGCTCACAGAGCGCGTATCGCATGCGAGGCTCGGTTTACCAGGGCCCTCGCAGGATGAGCTCGACACCATTATGCGCGCCGGTATGAGGGCGCCCGATCATGCCATGCTGCGGCCTTGGCGCTTTGTTGTCGTGGAAGGTGAACGTCGGGACGCCCTCGGCGAGGTATTTAAAGAAAGCCTGAGACTCAGAGGTGTAACCGACGGCGCACGGCTTAACAAGGCGCTGGAGGCGCCACTGCGCGCTCCTGTCGTTATTTCGGTGCTGCTCAATTTCAAGGATCACCCAAAGGTTGAGCGTAATGAGCAAATTGGATCCGCAGCTGCTGCCACGTATGCCGTGTCGCTTGCTGCAAATGCGCTGGGATTTGGCTCAATTTGGCGAACGGGTCTGTATGCCACCGATCCGCACGTGATCTCCGCGCTTGGTGGTGGTGACGAGGATGAGGTGACGGGCTTTCTCTACATAGGCACGCGTGAAGGCCCTTCAAAACTGACTCCAGAGCTTGACCCCGAGGATTACATCACCCACTTTTAGGGCCCATGGTAGAGAGTGTAGTAATGCGGTTGTTTCGATCTGTCTGGGGTCAGTTTGTCATCATTGGGTTAGGTCTCTTTCTTCTAGACCGAACTTTTTTTCCAGAACCTAAGCCTGTCATTGGGCCACCTAATGCTGAGCGTGTAGCGCTTCAAGCTGACGCCTTGTCCCAGCTTCAGGGAGCTGAGCTTAATGAGTCGCAAGTGGTTGCCATCAAAGACCATGAAATACGCAACGAGCTTCTTTTTATTGAGGCACTGGACCGAGGTTTTGTTGAGCAGGACCAAGTGGTTCAGCGCCGTCTCATACGCAATATGCGTTTTATGGACCCTGAGCGGGATGTCGACGATGAAACGCTACTGACTGAAGCGTTCGAACTACGGCTGCATCTTTCAGATGAGGTGATTCGCAGACGCTCGGTACAGGTGATGGAGACACTAATTGTGGCCAGCCTCGGAAATGCGACAATTACCGAGCAGGATCTTCAGCTTGAGTACGAGGCGAAACGGGACAATTTCCAGGTGCCTGTGCGCTACAGCTTTACCCATGTTTTTCTGCGCGACGACGCGACCGACGAAAAGCGATCGAACCTACTTGCGCTGCTCGGTGATCGTGCAAGCCCTGAGCAAGCCCGTAAGGTGGGCGATGTTTTCCTCGCTGGCTATCAGTTTGAGGAGCGTAGCCTCCTCGAGATTTCTCGTCAGTTTGGCGATGACTTTGCTTACGGCTTTGCATCGCAAGCCGAGTCACTCGGCGAATGGGTGGGGCCTATTAAATCTATCTTTGGTAGCCACTGGGTATGGGTCCATGACATTGCAGAAAGCCGAGTCAAAAGCTTCGCCGAAGTAGCGCAAGATCTGCGTCGTGATCTGCGTCGGGATTTGGATGATCAGGTCATTCAAGATTGGGTCGACGAGACACTCCAGCAGTATGAGGTGCGACTGTGATGAGAGTCATCAGCCTTTTGCTTCTGCTGATAGCCCCGCTTGTCGCGGAGGCGCACCGGTTTGCTCCTTCGGCCCTCGATGTCAGGGCGCTCGCCAACGGGGAAGTATCAGTGGTCTGGAAAACCCCCGCGCAAGCGACGTCTAATGTGCCTATACTCCCGGTCAAGCCAGACGGGTGCGAAGTGCTAGCTGAGACACCCTGGTTCCCTGAAGGGACCGGTAAGGTGTTGCGACAGCAATGGGCCTGTGCTGGTGAGTCGCTCGAAGGGTTTACCCTAGGTGTTTCCGGATTGGCTGCAAATCAGTCGTCAGCGGTGGTGTCCGTAAGACCTCACCCGGATATCTTCTTTCAGGAAGTGCTCACGGCCGATAACCCAAGCTTCACTGTGCCCGCACAACGCTCGGGCCTGGCTACAGCACTGCATTATCTGTGGTTGGGCGCTGAGCACATCGCGATTGGCACTGATCACCTGTTCTTTGTGGCAGGTTTATTGTTGTTGGTGGGTTGGGGCGCAAGGCTGGTTTATACGGTAACAGCCTTCACAATTGGTCATAGTATTACGCTTGTGCTGGTATCTCTGGGGTTCGCGACCAATCCCGAAGCACTTATCGAGTGGCTGATTGCCGTATCAATTTGGGTGCTGGCAATAGAGTTGTCTAGGCCCGAGCATAAAAGTCGACTGTGGGACAAACCCTGGTATCTAGCCGGCGGATTTGGGTTGCTACACGGTATGGGCTTTGCCGGGGCCCTGGCGGAGACGGGCTTGCCGCAAATGCATCTACCGACGGCGCTCTTATTTTTCAACGTGGGTGTCGAGGTGGGTCAGCTAGCGTTCATTGCATCGCTGACCCTAGCCGGTTCTATGATCTCAAAAATCAGTAGGGCACCGTGGCTGCAAATTGCGCCCGTGTATTTAATGGGCGCTGTTTCCACGTTTTGGGTATTGGACAGAACCGGCTCGCTTTTTGGGTAACTCTCTTTGAGTAACTGTCGCGAGCCAGATGGCTAGAATCAGTCGGGACTTCCAGGCCATTTAGTCATGGGCACCATAGGGTGAAGCGCTAGCGCGATGCCTTCCCTGACGTGTTCCTCATTGCCAAGAATCTCGCGCCTTCTTACAAAACCTGAGCCACTACGTACATCGACGGCCTCATTGAGCGCCATGCCGCCTTCGCCGCTGAACAATAATTTGAGATCGGTATTGAAGACCGAGATGCGTATGGTAGTTGCTGCTACCGGCGCGCCCCAGTTGAAGTTCACCGACACGCCATCGCCTGCGCCCTGCGTTGGTGGCTTGCGGCTAACGCCATCCCATCGCGCAACGCGGTTAACGCCCTGAGCAAAGTAAGCGTCCTTCTCGAGAAGGTCAGTGAACACCAACGCATCAATGTTGGAGCTCTCCGTAATCTGATCACGCACTGTCTGGACGATGCGGGAGAACGTTCGGCTGTTCACCCGACCCGTAGTGGGGTCGACTGGGTTACCGAACATAGAGACAGCGTTACGCCAGCGCTGTGAGAATTCGCGCGAAGAGACGACCTCCCAGCCATGGCTCTTAAGTGCTGCGGCCACCAAAAGATCTACGTCTTTTTCCCGCTTTTGCAGGTACTTCCGTGAGGGAGACCCTAAGTTGACGTCCGCAATAACCACGCGTTTGATATTGGCCGCGTCGAGCCCCTGTTGATCGATCTGGTTAGTCACGGTTGTTGGGTTGTAACCCGAGCCGCTAACGGTTCCCGATGCACAGCCATTCACCAGTGTAAGACAAACAAGCACAGCGGTAATATAGACAGCAATTGGTCGATTATTTGTTTTAAACATGCGTCCCCCAGAACGACATCGAATGTGGCAATGTCGGGATCGTAACAAAGGAGCACTGTGAGTGGCAGAGCAATTACATGTGAAAACCTCGGGGGAGGGCGATTCAAACGTCGTTTTGCTTCATGGACTTTTTGGGTCAGGCAAGAACTTAGGCCAAATCGCACGCGGCCTGAAGGAAGACCACCGAGTACACAGCGTCGATTTGCCAGATCACGGCGGATCCGACTGGCTGCCCCAGGCATCAATTCAGGACTATGCGCGTTGCGTGGCAGCGTGGATGACCGATCAGCAACTGGCGAAATTTAGTGTTATCGGTCACTCATTGGGTGGGAAGGTGGCAATGCAGCTAGCGGTTAATCGTCCAGAATTGATCCAGCGACTTGTCATTCTCGATATTTCACCCACGTCGTATAGCATACGGCGACACGATCACATATTTTCAGGTCTCAACGCGGTGAAAGCAGCTGGCGTTAAAACCCGGTTCGAAGCCCGCGAGGTCTTGTTGGAGCATATGGATGAGTCCTCGGTTGCCGACTTCTTATTGACCAGTGCTTACACAGATGACTTCGGGTTGATCGATTGGCGGTTCAACCTGGCGCAATTGGAAATAGACTACCTGCAAATGTTGTCTGGCATCGAAGTGCAAGAAGCCCGGGGGTTACCATGTCAAATACCCTCTTTAGTGATACGGGGGGCTGACTCCGGCTACGTGACAAAAACCACGAAACATGACTTTGCGCATTTATTTAGTGCTCTTGACGTTGTAACCGTTAAGGGCGCGGGGCATTGGTTGCATCAGGAGCAGACCGAAAAAGTACTCTCAATTATCAGGCGTTTCATCGCACCATAAAAGTGCACTGCAGATTCATCAAAAGTGTCCACAAAAGCTGTGGATAATTTAGTGGGTAATTTGTTTGTTCGATGAAGAAGCCCTTTAGACAAGGGAATCCAAACAAATTGGTTAAATTTTAACCAATGATTATTTTTTTATTAAAAACAATGAGTTATAAATAAAATATTAAGTAGTTTGAAGGCAGTGGCAACTAAGTACGCCTTAAGTCGGCGGATCGTTCGTGGTGTGCATAACCTTTTTCCATGAGTCAATAGGTTTTTTTAAAAAAAATAAAAAAAATCATGGAAGGGCGATCCGGTCAACGATGAACTAAAGACCTACTCGCCACGATAAATGCAGCCAACAGTACAAGTTTCCTTGATTTCTACCGCTAGCAGTATGGGAAGTTTTGGTTTTAGGCGGGTCCATATCCAACGCGCTAAATTCTCGCTGGTCGGGTTTTCAAGTCCTTCGACTTCATTAAGGTAGTAGTGGTCGAGCTTTGCGAGTATGGGCGCAAAGGCTGTATTGATTTCATCGAAATCCATTACCCAACCTGTATCAGGATTAACTTCACCATCGATGGTGAGTCGCACGAAGTATGAATGACCGTGCAAGCGCTCGCAGGGATGTCCAGCAGGAACCATTGGCAGGCGGTGCGCTGCTTCGAAGCGAAAGTCTGTATACAGTTCCACGGTTGTTGCTCGTGCCCATCAATCGAGCGCGAAGTTTACACAAGTTGGTCGTGTGTAGTCAGGCACAGCAGAAAAAATGCGGTCTTATTTGTGAAAGGTAATTGACACCTATGCAGGCGCCTCTATAATCGCCGATTCGTTGCCAGGGTGGTTAGCTCAGCTGGGAGAGCATCTGCCTTACAAGCAGAGGGTCGGCGGTTCGATCC
>CAJWEV010000067.1 GCA_913031575.1 uncultured Halieaceae bacterium
CTTTTTCAGGGATAAGTCCTTCTGTCATTCGCGTTCCCGCTGTGGGTGCCAGCGCGTTTATTTTGACGTTATTCTTGGCACCTTCCTGAGCGAGTGTGTTCATCATTCCGATGACACCCATTTTGGCTGAGCCGTAGTTGGTTTGACCAAAATTACCATAAAGACCAGAAGAGGAAGTCGTCACGACAACGCGTCCATAATTCTGCTCTCGCATGATGTCCCAGACGGCCTTGGTGCAGTTAACGCTGCCCATCAGGTGGACATCGAGTACCAGTTTGAAATCTTCGAGACTACCTTTCCCAAAACTCTTGTCTCGCAAGATACCGGCGTTGTTGATGAGGATATCAATGCGGCCCCAACGCTTCGTAGTCGCAGCGACCATGTCCTGCACCTGCTCGACGTCAGCGACGTTCGCACCATGGGCCATTGCCTCGCCACCAGCCGCCTCGATTTCAGCCACCACAGCCTGAGAGGCTGCGCTACCACCACCGCTGCCATCGACCGTGCCACCAAGATCATTCACAACAACCTTTGCGCCGCGCGCTGCTAACTGAATTGCGTGGCTGCGACCTAGGCCATTGCCAGCGCCTGTAACGATCGCTACCTGACCGTCATAACGAATTGTCATTATCTCTTCCTTGCGTCGTAATCGCTTTCTATTAAGCGATGAACTGCATCCCAAGCCACTCAGCATAGAGCGCTGGTGTTTCTTCTCCCTCAATTTCGACAGTGACCCCAGTCTTCACCAGAAATCGGTTGGCGTCCTTTCGATCCACCTTTAAAACCTCGGTATGCGCGCGGATGCGCTTACCCGCACGCACCGGCGCCAAGAATCGAAGTTTGTCAATGCCATAGTTGACCCCCATAACCACGCCCTTCACACCAATTGAGTTTTCAGCACTCAATTTTGTCAACAATGACAGCGTGAGAAATCCGTGAGCGATCGTTCCACCAAACGGCGTCTTCGCTGCCGCCTCTTCGTCGATGTGGATGAACTGATGGTCTTCGGTGCAGTCAGCGAAGGTATTGATCCTCTCCTGCTCGACAACCATCCAATCGCTAGGCGGCAACTTGGTACCCGCCATACTCGCCATATCATCGGGTTCAACCCATTGTGTAGGCATCTCTCATGTCTCCTTTATGCTTAACCATCGCGGAAGGTCGCACCGGTCTCCTCGACCATGGTGTAACCCTTCAACTCGTGCCGTCCGACGACCATGCGGTGAACGGCGTCAGGTCCGTCTGCCAACCGAAGTGTTCGCTGACCTGCCCACATACTCGCGAGCGGCGTGTCATTGGAGACGCCAATACCGCCGTGCATCTGAATGGCATCATCAATCACTTTCAGGGCCATGTTAGGAATAACCGTCTTGATCATTGAGATCCAGATACGCGCCTCTTTTGGATCAACCGTGTCCATCATCCAGGCTGTCTTCAACGTTAGCAGTCGCGCTTGCTCAATATTCATCCGCGCATCCGCGATAATATCGATGTTACCTCCTAGTTTCGCTAGAGGGCGCCCAAAGGCAGTTCGGGTCGTGGCGCGCTTACAGAGCAAGTCGAGTGCCTTTTCTGCAGCACCAATCGAACGCATGCAGTGGTGGATTCGACCCGGGCCCAAACGTCCCTGGGAAATCTCAAAGCCTCGACCTGGGCCCAAGATAATGTTGTCCTTGGGAACGCGAACATCATTAAGTTTGACGCGCATGTGACCGTGCGGTGCATCGACATTGTTAAATACCGTCAATGGGCGAACGATCTCCACTCCGGGCGTGTCCATCGGCACCAAAATCTGAGACTGCTGAAGATGTTTGGGCGCGTCAAAGTCAGTCTTAACCATGCAGATCATGACCTTACACCGAGGGTCACCTGCACCGCTGGTCCAGTGTTTCTCTCCATTAATGACCCACTCATCACCCTCGAGCACGGCATGCGTGCAAATATTGGTAGCGTCGGACGAGGCAACATCAGGCTCCGTCATGCCGAAGCAGGAACGAATCTCGCCGTTCATTAGTGGCTCAAGCCACTGTTTCTTCTGAGCCTCAGTCCCGTATTTGTGGATGACTTCCATGTTGCCTGTATCGGGTGCACTGCAGTTGAAGACCTCGGCGCCGATGTAAGAACGGCCCATTTCCTCTGCGAGGTAAGCGTACTCGACCGTATTGAGGCCAGCGCCATTCTTATCGGTCAAGAAAAAATTCCAAAGACCATGAGCTCGCGCTTTTGACTTTAAGCTGTCGAGGATCTCAGTCTGACGATCGGTAAACTCCCAAGGAGATCCGATCTCGATTTGCGCTTTGTATTCCTCTTCCAGTGGAAGTACTTCGTCGTTTATGAAATTGCGGACACTTTCGAGAATGGGCGCAACTTTTTCGGAGACACCTAAGTCCATAACCTACCCCTTTTTTGACGTTATGTTCGGCTCTTTGAACGATTCAAGGACGCAGGGTTCACCACCTATTTCCGCGCCACTAAATGTGATTTGAACATACAGTATGTTTTTTTGACTCACAAGAATGTTTTGAATCCACAGCCTGAATCTGGTCGCCCAGAAGTGGTTCAAGTCATCGTGCGATCCGTGAGTACGCCGGCGGATTATTGGTTACGCCGCCCGACGCCACTGTCAGGCATGTGCAACAGGACTTACACTATGGCTCGCCCGACAGGTGATGCCAGATCGTTGATCTGACCTTACCGTCTACACAGACAATACGGAGTACTCAGTGAACGTTCGCCCTTTCCACCTAGCGCTGCCTACCGAGGACCTGGAGCTCACCCGTCTTTTTTATTGCGATATTTTGGGTTGTGAGACAGGACGAACCAGTGATGACTGGATAGATCTCGATTTTTTTGGTCATCAGCTCGTATTCCACGTGACAGGAGCTGGCTCCTTGCCGCAATCCCACAATCCAGTCGATGCCCACAGCGTTCCTATCCCCCACTTCGGCGTCGTTGTAACACCCGATGCCCATCGTAACCTGTGTGAGCGTATCAAGGATAAGGTAACCATGATTATTGAGCCGAGTGTAAGGTTCGAGGGAACACCTGGCGAACAGCGTACCGTCTTTTTTCAAGACCCAAATGGTTACGCCTTAGAATTCAAAAGCTTCGCTAACGATGCCGATCTATTCGCCGCCTTTGAAACTTAATTGCGGGGGCTAGCTAGTCGTACTTAGCGTCGTGGAAAACGTTTTGAACGTCTTCGCAGTTGTTGAGGAGGTCGAGCAGCTTCTCGAATTGCTCAACATCCTCACCCGTGATGACAGTCTCGCCTTTTGGTACAAACTGGATTTCATCTACATCGAAATCGATATCGGCGTATTGGGCCGTTAAGGCATTACGCGCCTTTGCGAACTCGATGTTGGGCGCTATCACTGTGACCCTGTCCTCTTCACTCTCAACTTCCAACACGTCAACGTCTGCCATTATGAGGCACTCAAGTACGGCCTCTTCATCCCCTTGAAAGACAAACACGGCCGCGTGCTCGAACATATGCGCAACGGTCCCGGGTGTACCCATCTTCCCCTTGCCTTTGGTAAAGGCGGGACGCACCTCACCAATGGTTCGGTTAGCGTTATCGGTTAAGCAGTCAACCAGCAGCATGGTGCCACCGGGGCCAAACCCCTCGTAACGCGCAATTTGGAAATCTTCACCGACACCCGAGCTCGCCTTATCAATCGCCTTGTCGATCACGTGTGACGGAACCTGATCTTTCTTTGCTCTGTCGATCAAGGAGCGAAGCGCTAGGTTTGCTGAAGGGTCGGTACCACCGCCTTTTGCCGCCATGTAAATTTCGCGGCTGTACCTCGAGTAAACAGCAGTCTTCATAGCTGCAGTTTTGGCCATCGACTCTTTGCGGTTTTGGTAGGCGCGCCCCATGCCTAGCTCCTGCGTGATCAGTAAAGCGCTAGTTTAAACCAGAACCCGGCAAAATGCGGGTGATTCATCGCCGCATCGATGTTTTTCAGCATCGGTCGGTTCGAGCTAGACTGACGGCGCATAGAACGGAGATCCACCCAGCATAATCATGAGTCATTCGCGACAACAGTTTGGTCCCGGCGCCATGGTCGCAGCGGCCTTTATTGGACCCGGTACGGTCACCACCGCCACACTGGCCGGCGGTAACTTCGGTTTTACGCTGCTGTGGGCCGTGGTGTTCTCCGTCATAGCCACCCTGGTGCTTCAGGAGATGACCTGCCGCTTGGGCGTGATTGGTAAACTGGGACTCGGTGATGCCATCGTGCAGAAGACGCAGAAGAGTGGCCTGTATATCCCCGTGGCTGTCTTAGTCATCTGTGCCATATTTATAGGCAGTGCCGCCTATGAAGCCGGCAACATCACAGGCGCTGCCGTTGGACTACCCGCTGTCAGCTTCATGGGCATCAATCTCTGGGGGGTATTTATTGGCTTGTTCGCCTTCGTACTTTTGGCGTCTGAGAAGTTTTACTTAATCGAGCGCGTGCTGATTGGCTTGGTCATCTGCATGGCGCTGGTTTTCGCTAGCACTGCCTTTATGGTCGCACCCCCAATCACCGACATCCTTAAAGGACTGATCACACCGAGCATCCCCAAAAATGGCGCGCTGGTTGTTGTCGGTCTTATCGGGACGACAGTAGTACCCTACAACCTGTTCTTACATGCCTCGACGCTGAAGCGGCATGTCACACAGGGCGTCACGTTAACCGACGCGCGACGTGACATCACTATCTCGGTCATTGGTGGAGGCCTGATCACTCTATGCATTGTGATAACGGCAGCTGCCACACTTCATGGTGCGGGGACCCCTGTGACATCACTAAAGGACCTAGCACCCACGCTGGCGCCATTACTGGGTGACTCATCCAGCGTCTTTCTCGCCGCTGGTTTCTTGGCGGCCGGCTTTTCATCCGCTATCACCGCACCGCTTGCGGCAGGCTATGCCGTCACTGAGATAGTCGAACTCCGCTCCGAATGGAAAGATCGCATTTTTAGCTGGACCTGGAAGTGTGTCGTTGTCATCGGGATTCTATTTGCCAGTCTAAGCGTAAAACCGCTGCAACTCATTCTACTGGCGCAAATAGCCAATGGTGCGCTTCTCCCGATTATCGCAATCTTCATACTATGGGTTTCAAACGACAAAACGCTGCTTGGAGAACACTCAAATAACTCAGCGCACAACCTTCTGGGATGCCTAGTGGTGGGCATTACCCTCGTGCTCGGCTCACGCAGCATTTTGCTGGCAGTAGGATGGCTCTAAGATGTCACGATACATCGATTTGAACTGCGACATGGGTGAGGGTGAAACAGAGGCCAGTGCGGCGCTCGATCGCAAATTAATGCGCTTCATCAGTAGCTGCTCAATCGCTTGTGGCGGGCATGCTGGATCTGAGCACACCATGAGACAAACAGTGGCATCTGCACTGGATGCCGGACTGCGAATTGGCGCACACCCATCCTACCCAGATCAGGAAAACTTTGGTCGCCAGTCAATGCTGATTTCGGGAAACGCACTCTCCGCAGCGATAATCGAGCAGACCGCCGCACTTGAGGCCGTTGTTGATGAGCTTGGTGGCACATTGAGCTTCGTAAAGCCTCACGGCGCGCTCTACAACGACATGGCGCGAGATGCTGAGCTGACATCACTCGTTGTCAGGACCATTAAAAACATTGATCCGACGCTAAAAATTATGGGGCTAGCTGGAAGTCATTGCCGCGCGATCTGTGAAGATTTGGATATGCCGTTTCTTGGCGAGGCATTTGCCGATCGACGTTATACCGATGACGGCCAGCTGAGTCCCCGATCTCAGATTGGTGCTGTGATTACCCAGCCCGAGACAGCGGTAGAGCAGATCATTTCGATCGTTGAACATAAGCGAGTCGAATCCATCAACCGTAAATGGCTACCGTTGCAAGCTCAAAGTATTTGCGTCCACAGCGACACACCGGGTGCGTTAGAACACCTAAAGCTCATCAGCAAACACCTGATCTCCCGCGGTCTAACCATCGGCGCAACATGACCCTATCTCTCGCATTTAAGATGGCGATTCGACCCTTTGGTGATTCAGCCCTACTCGTCGATATCGATGCCGGGAGTACCGATGCGTCAAGCGACATCGTTATGGCCCTAAATGCTCAACTCTCGCAGCAGCGTACAGGCGGTATTATCCAAACGACGCCAAGCTACAACAGCCTACTTATCTGTTTTGAGCCCAAGCGCGTGCAACTCTCCATTCTGCAGACCGAGATTCATGCCATCGCGGATACCATCAACGTCAAAGACATACCGAAGGGGAATCATTGGTCTTTGCCGGCATGCTTCTGCGCGCCCTACGCGCTCGACTGCGCCGCATTAGAGACGGAGCTATCGAAAGACTGGCAGTCCATCGTTGATTGCTTTTGCGCTGCTGAATATCGCGTCCATGCGGTTGGTTTTCTTCCGGGCTTTACATATCTGGGGAATCTTTCGGAAAAACTGTACTGCAACCGCCTGCGGGATCCGCGAGTAAGTGTGCCTGCGTCGTCGATTGCCATTGCCGGTACTCAAGCTGGTATTTATCCCTTCGACTCGCCGGGCGGATGGCGGATCATAGGTCGGCTACCCTTCACTGTCTTCCACGCTCAGTCTGACCAGCCAGCCCTATTTCAAGCCAACGATCGAATCCGCTTTGAATCTGTCACTCCTGAGGTCTTCGAAGCGATGGAACAGCGACCCATCGCGTCACTAATAAAGAAGGCTAACAGTCAGTGAAACTTCAGTTCGTCGCGAGTGGCTTTAGAACGACTACTCAAGATTTGGGGAGGCCCGGCCATACGCATATGGGCGTACCCATCGGAGGTGGGCTCGATAGAAGTGCCATGCGGTACGCGAATCATTTAGTAGGCAATGCGCTCTCCACGCCGGTTCTAGAGGTCACGCTCTCCGGACCGCATTTA
>CAJWEV010000068.1 GCA_913031575.1 uncultured Halieaceae bacterium
CAAACAGTCGCTACGACTATGTGCTTAACAGCATGCGACTTAAAGAGAATGCAGGCACCTTGTCACCCGAGGACATTGCAGCGCTTGAGTCTTTCCTGACTGAGCCCGCGGCAGCCACCGCCTCTGAGGAAAATTAAACCACCAATGTCTTCAGTAACTCGAGCTGACGGCGGGTCGCTCCCCGCCGTGTCTCGATAAATCGTTGCGCAACCTGCGCATCATCGCTATCCGCTGACTCACTCCAAACGCTAGCCAGTCGACTAGCAAGCCCGTCTTCATCGTCTACCACACGAATGGCGCCGCCACGCTCCATGTCGCGAACAATCGTGGCAAAGTTAATGACATGTGGGCCAGTAATAACAGCGCACCCCCAGGCAGCAGCCTCGATGGGGTTGTGCCCACCCCTAGGAACCAAACTACCCCCAATGAATGCCGCATCCGCCAAACCTAGAAAAGCACTAAGCTCACCCAGCGTATCAACTAGCAGAACATCCGCACTGTCCGCAAGCGGCAAATGCTCGCTGCGCTTTTGATAATGCAAACCATGACTGTGAAGGAGCTTTGTTATTTCAGGCGCTCGGTTGGGGTGTCGGGGCGCGAGTAATAGGCGCGTTTTAAAGCCTCTATCGCGCAGTATAAGGTAGGCTTTAATCACCAGCTGCTCCTCGCCAGGGTGCGTACTGGCCGCCGCCCAAAGCGGGCGAGAGCGAATAGCCCCACCCAGCTCGTCACAAATCTCCTCAAGCTGAATACGACGCGCGGCAAGATCAATGTCGAATTTAATACTCCCTACTACCTGCATCTTCGAGGGGTCAGCACCAATCTTCCTGAACCGTCTGAAATCTGATTTTGACTGACAAGCAATCAGATCCAAGTCGTTCAGTGCCTGACTGGTAAGGCTTCCGAGGCGAGCATAGCCTCGTGCAGAGCGCGCTGAAAGCCGCGCGTTGACCAGAGCGACCGGCACCGAGTGATCCTTTGCGGACGTGAGTAGATTCGGCCAAATCTCAGTCTCAACCATAACAATGAGTTGCGGGTCCCAATGCCGTATGAAAGCGCCGGTGACTAACCGCACATCGAAGGGAAACCATGTGTGTTCGATACGGTCACCAAATAACTTTTGCGTTTGTGCTGAACCCGTAGGGGTTGTGTTGGTCACCAGCACGGCCTTGTCAGGCCACTCAGTCAGCAAACGCTCGATTAAGGGCGCAATGGCGAGTAGCTCGCCGACGGAAACTGCGTGTACCCAGATAAGCCCATCACCCGGGCACGTTCGTGCTGGTAGGTTAAGAGCAAAGCGCCGCCACCATTGACGTCGGTAGTGCGGCTCGCGCAGGCTTTTATAAAAGAGGCGTAGCACGAATAAAGGCGTCAAAATCGTAATAAGTAAGTTGTAGAGAGGGCGCGCCATATCGTCGATGCTACGAGGATTCGTATGATACGTCATATACTGACGCTTTTAGGTGGAGCCTACCATGGCAGCGACCGAGTTTGAGGGTGTGAAGGGCTTCCTTCCAATTGAGGAAGCCGAAAAACTCCGCCAGTGGGCCACACTCGGTGCACAAGTGGGTGCGCTGTTAGAAATTGGCAGTTATTGTGGGCTGTCTACGCTGCACCTGGCAGACGTCGCGCGCGAGGCAAATACGGTCGTCTTTGCTGTAGACCACCATAGAGGGAGTGAAGAACACCAGGTCGGGGAGTTTTTTCACGACGATGCACTGACAGATGATCAGGGCAACTTCGATTCACTGCCCGAATTTAGGCGCAACCTCAAACACTACAAGGCTGAAGATGTCGTTATTCCCATCGTTGCACCATCGATGACGGTCGCTCGCCATTGGACAACGCCGCTCGGATTTTTGTTTATCGATGGAAGCCACAGTTTAGATGCGGCACTCGCCGACTACCGCGGCTGGTCATCGCATCTGCTACGCGACGGGTTGCTGGTCATCCATGATGTTTTCACTAATGCGGCAAAAGGAGGCCAGGCACCCCATGCGATATGGCTACTCGCGAAGCAGTCAGGGCTATTTGAAGAGGTGAGCTCGTTTCAGAGTCTACGCGCCTTGAGACGACTCTAACTGAAAGACACTATGCCTGAAGATGACGTCGCTCAAGCCTGGGCTGCTCTCTGCTATCAACCTCGGTAAACAAGTGGCTGGCCGTCGTGTACTGGCTCAAGGCATCAGCTGCCAGCAATACGGCTCCCGAAGTCCAGGTAGGTTTCTCTAACGGCCACAAGACGTCTTCTTCAAACTGGTACCCTGTCCAGAAAACACCAGCCTCGTCGCGCCACTGCCATATACAGTCAAAGAGCGCCTCAGCTCTCTCTACGTCACCCACGCTGAGAAGCGCCATAGTCAATTCACAAGACTCGGCCACCGTGACCCAGGGCTGATGATTCTCACACCGACAACCCAAACCCGGCTCCACGAATTCATACCAGCGCGCATTGATGCGTTCGAGGCCCTGCTCACCCTGAAAAACACCCGCAAGAACAGGATAGAACCAGTCCATTGCATAGCGCGCTTTACTATCCCAGTTTCGGTCGAACCTCTCGGGCCTGTGCCGTAGCGCTGTGCCGAGCTTTCGTCTTGCTTCACTCCACCTTGGTTTTAGAACACCGAGCGTTCTTGCAATGTGCAGTGCGCACTCAAGTGACTTATAGACTGAGCTATTTCCTGTCACTAGCGCGTCGTCCATCGCTTCACCCGAGGTATCACAAGCCCATGCTACTTCACCTTGTTCCGACTGCATGGACAAAACAAAGTCTATCGCGCACTCCACAGTTGGAAACAGTCGCTTTAAAAATACTCGATCCTCGCTAATCAAATAGTGGTGCCATATGCCCGTAGCAATGTAGGCGACATAATTAGTCTCTCGCCGGGTTACATTGGCTGGCGCACCATTAACGTAAGACGCCCACCAACTGCCATCGTCTAACTGCTCGTTAGCAAGCCAGTCATAGGCACGCTCGGCCGCGGTGAACTCGCCCGCAATGCTGAGACCCATTGCGGCCTCTGTGTGATTCCAGGGGTCGGTGTGTCCACCATCAAACCATGGGATTTCTCCGGTCTCTCGCTGCGATGACCGTAGGTAGTCGACTGTTGGACGCAGGGCCTCAGCAGGGTAAGCAAAATGAGCAGGGATGCTATGGCTCATGTCCTAATCCTAACCCTTTTGTAACCGATCAAAATACAGCACGACGCTTTTCCCCATCCAAGGATTGGTTACAGCCTCAATCGCACGGGTTAGCCATGGGCGCTCTATCAGATCCCAGACTAGAAGCCGGTGATACCACTTGAGAATAAAGGGCTCGGTTTCCGCATGCCAAAACAGACACTTCAGCCACCAATAAGGTACATGAAGCGCATGTGCGCCATGGCGACGCGTCTCGGCTAGTTTATAACGCTGAACTTCACGACTTAGGTGCAAGACATTGAAAATTCTAATATGGCCACCGGGCGTTCGACGATATGCATCACAAAGCGACCAGCACACTCGCTCCGGCCAGCCTCGCGGTACGCTGATGCACAGTCGTCCGTCTGGCTTTAACACGCGATCAATCTCTTCCAGAAAACCAATGTAGTTAGGGATATGCTCTAGGACCTCCGAGCAAATGAGCCGATCGACCGAGTGATCTGCCAGGGGAAGAGACAAGCCATTTGCCTGACCAAAACACACCGAGCCCTTTGGGTTGGAACTCGCCATATCAGCAATGCGTGACTGCGCTGTTTTCAAGTCCTGATACGATAAGTCGAGGCCAATCACCATAACATCGTCCTGAAGATAGGCCGTCAAAGAATGACGTCCCTCGCCACATCCCAAATCCACTAAAACATTGCCCGGCTGCAAGTCAAAATAATCGAAGTCCACAGTCAGCATGCAGCTATGCGCTCCCGGTAATAGGCTTCCATTCGCTCAGCACAGCGATTCCAGCAGAAATGCTGCTGCACACGCGATAAGCCACGCGAGGCATAGTCAGCTCGCAACTGATCATCCTCAAACAGTCGGCGAATCGCTGCGGCAAGCGCTTGGCTGTCACCCGCCGGAACCACCAGACCCGCATCCTTAACCACTTCAGCGAGAGCACCACCATCCGTGGACACTAGGGGCACACCGCATGCCATTGCCTCAACCGCCGGCAAACCAAAGCCTTCATAAATAGAAGGCACCACGGCAACAGAGGCGCTTGCATATTTTTGGACCATCTTCTCGTGACTGATGCCTTTGCAACTATCCACCACATCCCCTAGTCCTAGCGATGCGATCAGCTGCGCCGTATCACCGCCCGGCTTGAGTCGGCCCACCAGCGTTAGCCGAATTTCCGGATAATTCGACCGCAAGGACGCGATGGCATTCAGTAATACCGATAAGCCTTTTAGCGGAGCGTCAGCAGATGCTGTAGTCATCAATCGATGCGGCTCACATTTCGTTTCAGGAAGCGGCTTAAATAACTCGGTATCGACGCCGAGATGCATCACCGAAATCGCTGACCGATCGATATTAAAATCGTCGCTAATATCCGTCGCCGATGCGCCAGAAACCGTGACTACCGATTGCAACTGGGGTGCTACACGTTTTTGCATGCGCAAAAAGCTATGCCAGCGATGAATCAGAAGCCGCATATACCATCGTGACTCAGCGGCAAGGGCTGCCCGGTAATCTTTGGTGATTGGATGATGAATCGTGGTAACCAGCGGTAATCCACGATGCTGCAAGGTCAGAATTCCGTCAGCAATCGTCTGGTTGTCGTGAATGATATCGAACTCAGACTCACGTCCTATGAACCAGCGCTTTACACGCTCACCAAAGGTGTAAGGCTCGGCAAAACCGCCGGTCAGCTTACTAAACCATTCGATGCGCTCAAGCCGGGACAACAGCTGTATCGGGCGAATGGATCTTAGGCCATGCTCATACAAGTCTAGACTGGGCAAACGAACCAACGTGACTTCCGGATCGAGCTTAGGGTAGGGGGGGCCCGAGATCACGGTCACGCTGTGACCCCTTCGAGTCAATGAGCGGGAAAGGTATTTCAGGTAGATGCCCTGGCCACCCGAATGCGGGGCGGACCGATAGCCTAGAAGTGCAATGTTAAGTGGCGCGTCAGACGCCACAGACGTCTGCGACATCAATGTTGGAGAAGCTTGCGAATTCACTGTGGGCACCCAAAAGTTGGTACGAAGTATGCCGATAGGGTGTGACAAGGACAACCGCCGATTGGCATCAACACAAACATCAAGTGGATGACCCCACCTACAAGCGAGCGGCTATCCAATCCAGACAAGTACCAATAATGTCTTCTTTCTCAGGCTCGTTGAACAACTCGTGATACATGCCCGGATAGACCGTGATGTGCTTGTCAGTCGAACTTAAGTCAGCCATAAACTGGCGTGATGCTGGAACTGATGTCAGTTCATCCTCCTCACCGTGCAGCAATAATGTTGGCAGCGAAATCTCACTCGCTCGTCCGAGAACGGCGCTCGCCTCGTCGAATAAAGAAACCACAGTCCGGGCGGGAATGTTCTCATGATAAACCAGTGGATCAGCGACATAATTATCGACCACCGCCTGATCACGAGAGACGGCGCTTGCATCAATCGACAGCGCTTTAGCGGCAGGGAATAGGGCGCTCAGCGTCCTCAGCAACCAGGTCTGCCATGTTGGAGGAGGCGTAGGCACGCCTAGTAGCGGCCCTGTCAGGATAAGGGCTTGATAGTCGGTCGATGCATCGAGCACGGCTCGTGCCGCGATAAGACCGCCCATGCTGTGGCCAATCAGAACAACCGGTAGATCGGGGTGCTCCGACGCAATATGGGATCTAAGCTCCGCCACCCCATCGGTAAGCTCACTGAATGACGCAACAAACGCACGCTTCCCGGGGGACTGTCCATGCCCAATATGATCCAGGGCATAAACGTGGAGGTGGTTGGCCGTAAACGCTTCCGCCACGTGATCGTAGCGCCCAGAGTGCTCGCCCAGCCCATGGCTAATAAGAACAACGCCTTTCCCAATATCTTTAGAGGACCATGAACGAAAGAACCGCTCGCTCGCCAGTTTGCACGTAGATGCTCCCATCACGACTCCCTTTTATGTTGCTGTTAACTCACCGGTGTTAGCCACGCCCCATACCGAGACTCGCGACCGCGAACCGTATCGAAGTAAATTGATTGCAGTTGTTCAGTCAGTGGACCACGACTTCCCGAGCCAATTGCCCGGCCATCGAGCTCGCGGATGGGCACTACCTCTGCAGCAGTGCCTGTGAAAAAGGCCTCGTCGGCTACATAGACCTCGTCACGAGTAATTCGGCGTTCCTTAATCTGATAGCCAATATCCGCCGCAATTTTGAAAATACTGTCTCGCGTAATGCCCTCCAGACAAGAGGTCAGCTCAGGTGTGTAAATTGTTCCGTCTCTGATAATGAAGACATTCTCGCCACTTCCTTCAGCGACATAGCCCTCATTGTCCAGAAGAAGGGCCTCTTCACAGCCTGCGTCAAGCGCCTCGCGTAGGGCCAAAATAGAGTTGATATAGTTTCCGTTCGCCTTTGCCTTACACATTGTGATGTTCACGTGATGTCGGGTATAGCTCGAGGTACGCACGCGAATGCCACGATCTCGGGCCTCCGGATCCATGTAAGAAGGCCAAGACCAGGCGGCGACCATAACGTGGGTGTTTAGGTTATCCGCACGAAGTCCCATGCCTTCTGAACCTAGAAAGCACATGGGCCTGACATACGCCTCGTCTAGACCATTGACGCGAACCACCTCGCGCTGCGCCTCGTTCAGGGTGTCCTCGTTGTAAGGCATATCCATCTGCAAAATTTTTGCGGATCGGAAGAGTCGATCAGTGTGTTCATTCAACCGAAAGATGCAGGTACCA
>CAJWEV010000069.1 GCA_913031575.1 uncultured Halieaceae bacterium
CAACTCGAAGTCTTCGAACCGATAGTCGTATAGCGAGTCTGGCACTCGGTTTATTTGCAAGCTCGGTCTCGATTTAGGCTGCCTAGCCAACTGCGTTTCAACCTGTTCTGCGTGATTGCTGTACAAGTGACAGTCTCCCATGGTGACCACAACTTCACCCGGCTCCAAACCCACTTGCTGACAAAGCATGTGTACCAGCAAAGACACAGAAGCAATATTGAAAGGCAGCCCTAAGAAGGCATCGCTGGAGCGAATGTAGAGCATGGCCGACAGCTTTCCGTTGGCCACATAAAACTGGTAGAGGAGGTGGCAGGGTGGTAGCGCCATGCGCCCCGCCTTCACGTTTTCCTGAGGCGACAGTGTCTCGTCCGGCAAGTACTCCACATTCCATGCATGAAAGAGAATGCGGCGACTCTCGGGGCGGTTTTTCAGACAGTCGATCACGTAATCGATTTGATTTATCTCACCACCATCACGTGTAGGCCACTTCACCCATTGCGCCCCGTAAAGGGGTCCAAGATTGCCCTCTTCAGTAGCCCACTCGTCCCAAATCGATACGCCGTTTTCTCGCAGCCACTGAGTATTGGTGTCCCCACTCAAGAACCAAATGAGCTCATTAACGACGCTCTTAAAGTGAACTTTCTTAGTGGTAAGAATGGGAAACCCTTCATTCAAATGAAAGCGCAGCTGGCGGCCAAACACAGAGCGTGTGCCAGTGCCAGTGCGATCACCTCGATCAACGCCGTTATCACGAATGTCTCTAAGGAGATCCAAATACTGTTGCATGAAAGTCGTCCTACGTTCTGACGTCGCGTCTGTACGCCCAAATAATAATAGCCGAGCCAGCAACAATCATCGGCATTGACAACAATTGTCCACGTGTTAACCAGCCCAACGCATCGAATCCTATGTGGGCATCGGGCTCACGGAAGAACTCAGCGATCGATCGGAACACACCATAACCCAAGAGAAATAATCCCGCAGATGACCAGCGTGGTCGTGGTGTTTGCGTGTACCAATATAAAATGAAAAACAGCAGCAGGCCTTCCATCGCAAATTGGTACAGTTGAGACGGATGCCGCGCCAATCCCAAGGGGTCGTAGGGGAACACCATCGCCCACGGCACGTCAGCCGGCCGCCCCCAAAGCTCCTGATTAATGAAATTACCTAATCGCCCCAGCGCCAGACCGATGGGCGCCAAGGGCGCAATGAAATCGACGAGAGCGGAGAACTCTAAATTTTTGTGGCGGCACAAAAACCCAACGGCAATCACCACGCCGAGGAAGCCCCCATGAAAAGACATGCCCCCCTCCCATAGACGGAACAGTCTTAGTGGATCATCAAGCGGTGACCCCGAACCATAAAACAACGCATAGCCAATCCGTCCACCTATGATAATGCCCAAAGCGGCGTAGAAAATGAGGTCATCAACCTGAGCCTCCGAGATGGGCGAGCCAGCAACACTTGAGCGCTGCCTTCCTAGCCACCAGGCAAACATCAACCCACCCACATAGGTGAGGCCGTACCAATAAATTGAGATGGGACCTATCGACAGTGCTACAGGATCAATCTGGGGGTACTGGATCATTATTTCCTCTCTTGCCCGCGCTGCCACGGGAGAGCGCTCATTGGCTTCACCGCTTCCTGCGTCGACGCCGAGATTTGGATTTTGGCAAATTAAACGCCATCAACTCTGTCAGCGCCGATCGATAGACTTGCTGCTTAAAATCAACCACTGAGGATATCGGATACCAGTAGCTCACCCATTTCCAATCTTTGAATTCGGGCGTGGTGTCAATGTCGAGGCGCACTGCATCGTCGGTCGCATCTAGACGAAGTAAGAACCACTTTTGCTTCTGACCGATGCAGACAGGTGTTTCGTTCTTTCGAATAAATTTGGCGGGCAACCGGTAGCGATGCCAACCTTTGGTTACCCCCAAAAGCGTGACATGCTCGGGCAAGAGGCCAATCTCCTCTCTCAACTCCCGATACATTGCCTCTTCCGGCGCCTCGTCAGCGTTGATCCCACCCTGAGGGAACTGCCAAGAGTCCTTCCCTTTGACGCGCTTGCCCCAAAGCACCTGCCCCTCAGTATTTGTCACCACAATGCCAACGTTAGGTCTAAAACCCGCATCATCAATGACGCGGTCTTTCTCTGCTGTGCTCACAAAAATCCTTCGACATTACGCATCCGAGCATCTGTACTAACTGCTCAATAGCTCGTAGTGTCCCACATCGCAGGTCTCTATGCTTGCTATCGTTTATCGATCGCACCTGTAACTATCACACGAAACTTCAATGAAAGGCGGCATCATGGGTTTGGCACTGTTTGACCTCGACAATACCCTTATCGCAGGAGACTCAGATCACTTATGGGGCGACTTCTTGGTTGCAGAGGGCCTCGTTGATCCTGACAAACATAAAGCGCTGAACATGCACTATTATCAACAGTACCAGCAAGGCCAGCTGGATATTGAGGAATATCTGTCTTTTGCGTTGGGGCCAATGGCGGGGATGACAACGGATAAACTCTCGGCTCTTCAAGACAAGTTTCTCAAGGAACACGTCGAACCTATTTTACTCGACGCCGCGTTTGATCTACTGCAGGCCCACCGTGTAAAGGGAGACAGCCTGATTATCATCACGGCAACAAATACTTTGGTAACGCAGCCTATTGCCAACCGCTTGGGTGTTGAACACCTGATTGGCTGCGAGGCCGAGCTCAAAGACGGTAAGTACACCGGCAAGCCAGAGGGCATACCGTCTTTTGGCGAAGGAAAAGTGCAGCGAATCAAGGCGTGGTGTACCGAGCATCAAACCTCACTTGAGGGCGCCGTTTTTTACAGCGATTCACACAACGACCTACCGCTACTGCGTGAGGTAGCGCAGGCAATCGCGGTCGACCCTGATGACCTACTCCGGGTGGAGGCTCAACAATGTGGCTGGGAGATTATTTCCCTGAGGCCCTAATCTTCCTCGTCACAGAAGGCGGCATATTCATCAGCGGACATCAACGCTTCTAACTCACCGAGATCATCAGGGTGCATCTTGAAAAACCAGCCATCGTTAAACGCATCGGAATTGACCACCTCAGGAGCGTCCTCAAGCGCTTCGTTGGTCGCTGTAACCTCGCCTCCCACCGGCGCATAAATGTCCGACGCCGCTTTCACGGACTCTACAACACCTGCCTGATCACCAGCCGCGATGGTGTCGCCCACCTCCGGGGTTTCAACGAAGACAACATCGCCTAACGCATCTTGCGCATGCTCGGTGATACCAACCGTTACCGTCCCGTCCTCTTCACAACGAACCCATTCATGGGTCTTCGCATAATATAGTTCAGATGGGTTTTGGCTCATGAGACGGTCCTCTGTCGGTGTCAAGAAAAGAGTAATACCGGCATTTCAGGCTGGCAACGAATTATAAGCTCAATGCGAAAAATTCTCTGCAACTTGCGGGGTAAATTGAGAGGCTGAGGTCACTTCGCACCAACCGCCTGCCGAACAAACCAACGTTTGGCCATGGGAAGCGCATCAACCGAATTCAGGCCAATATTGCGCATGAGTGTGACTGTCGGATTTTTTGAACCGAATCCCCACTTAAATGCCTGCATGGTAGCCATCATGC
Organism: uncultured Halieaceae bacterium; assembly: GCA_913031575.1. Lineage (GTDB taxonomy): Bacteria > Pseudomonadota > Gammaproteobacteria > Pseudomonadales > Halieaceae > Luminiphilus. The sequence goes on from CAJWEV010000069.1 coordinate 3,628, forward strand.
CCAGGTTGTCTCCCTTCCGCTGCCGCTCATACCGACTAAACACCTGAGGCGAGCACCAATCAGCACCACGTTGATGGGCCATGATAATCTCGTTTCCCAGGGTCTGCGCATCAGACAAGCCCAAATTGATACCCTGACCTGCCAAGGGGTGAATTGAATGTGCAGCATCGCCGACCAGTACAAATCGCCCTTTGAAGTAATCAACTGCATGACACTGAACGAGTGGAAACATCTGTCGCTCGCTCACCTCTAGGACCTGAGGCCCTCGACCAGAAAGCGCTCGGTTCAGACCCGCGACAAACGCGTCATCATCGGCCTCAATCCACTGATCGCTGATCGCATCATCGAGCGACCAGACAATAGAACACAAATCATTATTGGCCAGTGGAAGTAGTGCCAATGGGCCAGTAGGAAGAAATGCCTGCCAACAGGCGCAGCCATGATGTGGCTCGACCTTGACAGTCGCCACGATAGCATTCTGACCATATCGCCACTCACGGGTACGCATCCCCGCCAACTCTCGGCTCTTAGAAAGACCGCCGTCGGCCCCAATGGTCATATCCGCAATGACAGCGTCACCCGCGGACGTGGTGAAACGGACACCCTTTGCCTCAATATCCATCGACTCCAGACGCGTACCCCAATGGATCGAGATATTGGGCGCAGCCTCGATGGCACTTATCAAGGCCTTGGTCGTCAAGGACGACTCGACAATGGTCCCTAGTGACTCGATTTTGAGATCGGTGGCCGTGAAATGAAGGTGTCCTGTTCCCTCTGAATCCCAGACAAACATTTCCGTATAGGGACCAATACGTTTGCTCTCCTGGATCAATAGCCAAGCATCTAGGGACTTCAAAAATCGGATCGACTGGGGTGTCAGCGCTGTTACCCGCCGGTCCCACTCATTGAGCGCCGCTCCCTGAGGACCTGTGCTGGGTTTGGGCTGAGCGTCGAAAAGAGCAACCTGAAGGCCAGTGGGCGCCAGCGATAAGGCAGTCGCGAGACCCACGACACCAGCACCTATGATTGCGATGTCAACCTGACGCTCCTGCACGGTTACCTCCGACCCATCCCAAAGTTCGCCACGCCTCTTCGTATGGGCGCAAAAATATCTATAGCAGCAAGCGCCGCGCTGCTCATCGAGTCAATCAATGATTGAGGCGTATCAAATAGGGCAGAGAGCAAGGTGGTGACAGCGATTGTCTGCTCATGATCCGACACACTGGCACGCTCAAAATTCGAAAGTCGCGCCACTGAGTCAAATGGACTTTCGGTCTGCAACTCGTCGGCTAATAGCGCAATGAGCCTGTCAACGTCGCGCACTGATAGATTAAAGCCCTGGCCGGCCACGGGATGAAGCGTATGCGCCGAATTGCCTAGTAGCAAGCAGCGGGATCGAACCAACTCACGACTCACTACAACGCTGAGCGGCCAACCGGCACGCCTGCCTATCTTGGTTATACGCCCCGCTCGCCACCCCACCATGGCCTGAAGTTCATCGATGAAGCACTGATCATCTAAAGCAAGAAGACGCGATTGCGTCGCTTGGTGTGCACACCAGATGACGTTGTAGCGCAGCTTGTTATCGTCTGAGCCCGGGAGCGGTAAAAAGGCGACGGGGCCTTCATTAGTAAAACGCTCATAGGCGATGCCGGTATCGGCACCGTCAGTTTCGCAATTAAAGGCAATGGCAAACTGTGAGGGCGCATGGCGTTCTGCGCCAATTCCCAGTTGGGTTCTTAGCAGAGACTCCGCGCCATCTGAAATGATGACCAGGTCGGCCACTAAGTGTCTTCCGTCGTCCAACGTCAGCGCCGGCCGATCGGATGTTGCAGTGAAATCGACGACTTCGTGCCCCTCAATGACATCTACACCCGTCGCTTCACAGCGCGTGAGCAATGCTGCCTGCAGCAATGCGTTTTCAACAACCCAGCCCATCGGTTTATTTTGAGTTGCATCATCCTGCAACAAAGCACTACCGAAACGCGACTTACGCGATACGTGGATGTTTTCAATCGCCTTCGCGGCTGCCGATAACTCGGCCCAGAATCCCCATGACTCGAGAAGCTCTTTCGAGCCCCTACTGAGCGCCGTTGCCCGGGTGTCAAGCGAGGCCTCAGGCGCTTTGGGAAGCGCGCGCTCAATGACAGTGATATTGAGAAGATCGCGAAAACGCTCACCCGCATGAGCCGCCAACAGCAGGCCTGCAAGGCCCCCACCAACTACGATGAGCTCTGGACATTTGGCCATTATGCCGCCGCCATTAGCGCTTCTATGTCATCTGCCAGCTTTGGAACGCCTGCTGTTAAGACGACACAACCCGACTCCGTCACCACAACATCATCCTCAATACGGACACCAATGCCACGCCATTTTGCGTCGACACGCATGTTGTCCGTTGCCACATAAATACCAGGCTCAATGGTGAGCGCCATACCAGGTTCAAGCGGCCGCCACTCTCCGTCGATGCGATATTCACCGACATCGTGGACATCAAGCCCTAGCCAATGGCCGGCCCGGTGCATGTAAAAATCTGTATAAGCACCAGACTCAATAAGCTCATCAACATCGCCCGAGAGTAAGTCCAGCTCTACCAGGCCCTCGGTGATCACCCTAACCGTGACATCGTGCGGATAATTCCACTTCTTCCCCGGCTTGGTGGCCGCAATCGCCGCGAGTTGTGATTTCAAAACAAGATCGTAAATAGCGCGCTGCTCATAACTAAAGCGCCCATTCACGGGAAATGTCCGTGTAATGTCTGCCGCATAGCCCTGGAATTCACAGCCAGCGTCGATAAGGACTAGGTCTCCATCCTGCATCTTCGTATCGTTTTCCGTGTAGTGAAGACAACAGGCGTTCCTCCCACTACCGACAATGGAATTGTAGGCAGGGAATCGCGCACCGTGCTCGGCGAAACTATGCTGAATAGACGACTCCAAATGGTATTCATAACGACCTGGGCGACACTCGCGCATAGCGCGACAATGAGCCTCTGCACTGATATCGGCCGCCCGCTGCATGACGCGCACCTCAGCCTCAGACTTTATCAGTCGATGCTCATGGAGTAGTACAGCTAAATCTGAAATATCCCCAGGCGGCTTTGCACCCGTTCGCACCTTAGCTCTAATCTGATTGATCCACCCCAACACCTGACGGTCAAAGCTATCATCGTGGCCCATCGA
>CAJWEV010000070.1 GCA_913031575.1 uncultured Halieaceae bacterium
GAAGTCTAGCCATGTTTGTATTTGAGGCTGTAGCTAGCTCAAGCCACAGATCACCTTCAAGGTAGGCGTCAAACTGTGCTGCCAGATATCGATGCTTCGACCAAAGGTGGCCACCGCGCTTGCGATGGAATTCGGCCAACATCGCTTCATCGGGATTGAAAAATACCAGTGCCTCAGCCGCCATTGCGCCGTTCTTTGTTGCGCCGAAACTGAGCGCATCGACACCGGCACGCCAGGTAAGATCAGCCGGGCTCTCGTTTGTACCAGCGACGGCATTTGCAAATCGAGCGCCATCCATGAAGAGCTTCATACCCCGAGCCTTTGCAAGTTCAGAGTAAGCGGCGATTTCATTGGGAGAAAATCGGGCGCCCAACTCCGTTAAATTAGAAATTGCAATCACCGCAGGTTGAATAGAGTGAACTCCCCTGGCAGCTGAAACGTCAATTTTTTGTTCCAACTCCTCAAGGTCAGGTTTTGCATCATTACCACCGACTGTGAACTGACGAGCACCGCCCGTATATAGCTCGGGCGCGGTCGACTCATCATTCGCAATATGTGCCTCGGCATGCGCATAGATGCCAGATAGTGCGGATGACAGTGTTGCGAGGCCAACACAATTGGCAGCCGTGCCAGTGCTTACCAATAAAACCAGTACCTCACACTCAAACAAAGATGCCAGTCGCGATTCCACCTTTGTGGTAAGCGTATCGGCACCGTAGGCAGGCGCAGAACCCATTGATGCCTTCGCGAGAGCTTCAATGATCAAAGGGTGCACACCCGACGAGTTATCAGAACCAAGGTTTGCTGGCATAACGTTTTCTTAAGACAAAAAAAAAGCCGCCGTGCGGCGGCTTTTATCATACTCGAATTGCTCAGAGAGCAAACTTGACGCGCGCGAAGAGCATACGACCACGAGGATCATGGTGCTTAGGATCGTAGCTGAAATTAGCTGCGTCGTAGACACGGGGCGCCTCTTTGTCAAATACGTTCTTTCCGCCTAGAGTAAACACCGCTTGGGTATTACCGAGGTTAAAGTTGTAGTTGTAGCTTAGGTCCATCGTTCGCCAGTTGCTAATGCCACTGTTGAAACCAAGTGCCTGAGCTGAAGCAGGAACGGCACGTCCAGTCTTATACGAATCTACGTAGTAAATTACCATAGCCGCACTGTGGTTACCTTTCTCCCAATCAGCAGTCAAGTTCCACTTTTTCTCAGGCATCGAGCGAACAAAGTTGTCGTGGTTGAATGAGCCAACCACGTCCCTCATTCCGCCATTTCCGTCAGGGATTTCGTAGCTTAAAAAATGGCTATATGCCAGCTGTACACCGAAGTCGCCTTTATCGCCCGCAGGAATGTTCCAATCAGCGGAAACGTCAATGCCGTCCGTCTCTACGGTTGCTGCGTTAATGAAGTTCGTTGATACACCTTGCAACTGACCTGAGTCATTTCGACGAATGTCAGGGCCGTTTGGATCTGCACTCAACTTGCCCTGTGCGTTCTCGATCGTAATTACGTCCTCGTAATCGAACTGCCACCAATCTAAACGCACATCAAAGTTGTCGCTGGGCGTCCAAACAACACCAAGATTAGTGTTAGTCGATGTCTCAGGTTTAAGGTCGCTATCACCCTCAGTCAAAACACGTATGAACAGGGCCCCACCGCCACCCAGGGGATCAACGAGGCCTTGAAGCGATGTAGCGCGGTTATATTGCTGCACCAGCGAAGCCTCGCGGAATGCAGTAGACATCGAACCTCGAACAACAAGTTCATCAGTCAGCTGCCACCGCAGTGCTAGTTTGGGGTCAAGACTGCTGTCGGATTCGAGTGCTTCGTATCGTGCTGCCACACTTACTTCAAACGAGTCACTAACCACAATGTTCGCTTCGGCAAAAGCCGCGAAAGAGTCTCTGGATGCCGAGGGCTCTGTCCCACCGCCCAAAAAGATCAAGTCAACGTCCTGCAACACACCTGTCTGAGGGTCCCTTTGCTGTGTCGAAATGTCATTTCTTGCGATAGAAAAGCCCTCATTACGGAACTGAGCGCCGTAAGCAACATTGATCGAGCGGCCTGAGGAAATTTCCAAAGGACCAGAAACCACCAAATCCGCAACCGTAAGGTCGGTGATCATATTGGTGTAAGTCTCCGCACTAATGTAATCGATCAGGCTCTGGGAGTTTTGACTGGGGTCAAAAATATTGAATGTTTCAGTGCCACTCTCACCACCAGCACCGGCCAGAGCTGCGTTCAAACGCGAGTTAATAGTATCTGGCTGCCAGCCTTCTCGATCGTTCTCAGAGTAGGTTACCGAAGCATTCCAATCCCATTCACCGTCGTCCAGTGACCCAGACAGATCAAGTGAGGCTCTCAACGTCTCTGAATTACGCGGAGCGAGAGGCGAAGGAGCCTCCGAACCTAGTGGGCGACCATACCAACGAACGAAACCGTTGAAAGGGCTCCCAGCCTGCCCTGGAAGAATCGTTGGGAAGGAAAGGTTCGGATAAGATGGAGACTGTGGGTTGTCCAGTACCTCGTTCTTGGCAAAACCTAGCTCACCGCGAACAGTAACACCGTTGTCCATCTCGTGAGTAACCGCTGCATAGACATTGGTACGCTCCTCCTGGTTAACCAAGTTGAATCTTGGTCCGTAGAGGAATCCACACTTCTGACCACCAAGCGATGGAACAAAGCCACCCGACAAGACACCGCCGTTTGCCTCACAGTTCGCATCAGGGATTGTTTCACCAGGACCATAGGTGCCTTCATATATGCCCGTGCCCTGAATGAAGACAGGGAGACCAGGAGCAAGGCCGCCGAGATTAAGGAAACTACGTCCCAAAGTACTAGCGGCGTTTATGGTTGTATAAGACCGCTCTGCAGAACTCATTGGATCCTGCTGCATGAAACTTCCAGACAAAATAACATTCGTTTTGTCACCAATACCAAACCCAGCGAGAACGCTGACATCATCTGTTGTTTGGTCGCTAGACTCCACCTTTTGATGGCCCACAGATACCTCAAGGCCCTCGAAATCGTCGCGCAGGATGAAGTTTACTACGCCCGCAACTGCGTCAGAGCCGTAGGTCGCTGTCGCACCTTCCTTCAAGATCTCCACTCGCTCAAGGGCTGCCATGGGAATCGTCGCAGTATCGACGAACACCGAACCATCGTTCGCTATCGCCGCTGCAATGGTTTGACGCTTGCCGTTTACAAGAACTAGCGTAGACGTAAGACCAAGGCCTCGCAGGTTAACGTTAGATGTTCCCTGGGTTGACCCTGCGGTGAACGAGTCCGGGTTGTTTTCAGTACCGCTACTGACCGCTAACTTCTGGGTCAATTCACCAATAGTGAGCGCGCCCTGCTTCTGAATGTAATCGCTATCAAGAACATCAACAGGTGTCGCTTCGTCAGTGCCAGAGCCCTTAATATACGAACCTGTAATAACGACTTCTTCGAGGTTTCTGTTGTCATCCTGAGCAAAGGCTGTATTGGCAACCAGAAGGTTAGCCGTCAGCAAGCTCAGCGCAAATGGTATGGCTTTACCACCCACTGCCGTTGAGGTTTTACGATTCATTACCGCTCCTTTTTTTAGAAATGCTTTACTAAGCTGTTTTGTTATGAATTATCGAGAAAAACAGTACAACATTATTTGGTTTGGTCTTCAATTATTTAAGAAGTTCGAAGTAATGAAATTCCATGCCTCGTTCATATCTTCTCCCGCCGTTGTATTTACAATGCAAAGACGGTAGCGTTGAGGAAAGGTGAAAGCGACGGCCATGCAGACGATCCTAAAATTGGATTTGGCGGGGCAACCCAGAGGCTGGCTTAGCCTCCAGGAAGCCATCTCTGCCTACGCTAGAGGCGATGTCATTTACGGCATCGGGGATCCCCTCCCTCCAGTGTTTGGTGGCACACAGCGACTTACCGGTCTGCGATCAAAGCTCATCCTTCAACCCATCGTTGCACTCAATGGCAGGGTGTTTGATTACTTTACGCCGCCGTTATGTAACCGAACGCTTTTTAGGCGTGATGATCACCGATGTCTTTACTGTGGGGATCAGTTTTCGAAGAGTGAGCTCACTCGGGATCACGTTGTGCCAACTTCGAGAGGCGGCACGGATAAGTGGGAGAACGTTGTCGCTGCTTGCAAACGCTGTAACTGGCTTAAGGATTGTCTAACACCCGAAGAAGCTAACATGCCGCTTCTCGCCGTTCCCTTCAAACCCAATTCTTATGAATGGCACTTCCTAGCAAAGGATCGTGTACTGGCCGACCAAATGGAGTACCTGTCAACTCAGTTTAGAGCTGATCGCGACTGGGCTCATTAACTAAGGGCCCAGAGCGGGCAACAACTTAGTAACTTACTTAACCTCTGTAGTATCGAGTAGGTACCATCGGTAGTTTCATGACCGTCAGATCAACCCGCTTCCCACGCACCATTACATGAAGGCCGGAGCCAACCTGCGAGCACCCAGATTGGACAAAGCCCATCGCTACGGGACCACCGACTGAAGCTCCAAATGCGTCGGAACATATCACGCCAACCTCGTGACCTGCGCTATCGAACAGAGTTTCACCTGCTCGAACAGGTCGTCGGTCCTCGACGCGCAGACCCACTCGCTTCCTTGCCGTACCGTCTGCAAGTTGCTGATGAACGATTTCTGCACCAGGATAGCTGCCAGGACGGCTGCCGCCTTCACGTCGTTCTCTGGCAATCGCCCAACTCAGCCCTGCCTCGATGGGTGTAATACCCGGAGAGAGTTCATGCCCATGCAAGCATAGGCCTGCCTCCAGTCTGAGTGAGTCGCGCGCGCCCAATCCAATCGCCTCGACCTCAGACTCGGCTAGTAGACAGTATGCAAGTCTGTCCGCCTCTGATGCGGATACCGAAATCTCAAAACCGTCTTCGCCGGTATAGCCTGAGCATGTGATCCAGACGTCAAACCCATCAATTTGATCTTTAGTGGCTGTCATGAAGCCAAGCCCACTGGCTGTTTTTGCTAAGCGCGCCATCACGGCACGTGACTCAGGCCCTTGAAGTGCAATTAGCGCTCGGTCTTCGCGGAGCTCAAACGTTAGATCAGGGAGCGAAGCTCTCAGGTAGGCGAGGTCCTCGTGCTTATTGCTAGCGTTTACAACCAAGTTGAATCGCCCATCACCAAGGTTAGTTGCGATAAGATCGTCTCTAACTCCTCCTGCCTCGTTCATTAAGAGTCCATACACGCTCGACATTGGCGCAAGGCTGATAAAGTCATTCGGCATAACACTCTCAAGCCGCTCAGCAACGGCGTCACCCATGACTGTTATCTGTCCCATGTGAGAGACATCAAATAGACCAGCCCGCAAGCGCGTGTGTTTGTGTTCTGCAATAATGCCGCCCCGATAACTTATGGGCATGCTGTAACCAGCAAAGGGGACGAGCTTTGCTCCGAGCCTCTGATGCAGTTCTGTCAATGGCGTTTTGAGTAACAACTGAGCCTCCCGCGAGGTGCCAACGTAAACATCGGTACGGCCAACTAAACCGACACGCACTCCAGATTAATCTCACCGAGCTTCCCTAAATAGCCGGCTAACATAGTATGAAGGACAACAATATGGCGCGTCACCCGATACAAGTAGTGAGCCTAATTGGGATGCCAGGCAGCGGGAAAAGCACAGTAGGGGTCTTGCTAGCAAAGCGGCTGGGGCTCGCCTTTGTGGACACCGATTTATTAATTCAAGAGCAGGAGCAAGCGACGCTAGCTGAGATCATCGCAGCCAATGGCCACGAAGCGCTGCGCGTTATCGAGGAGCATGTGTTGTTGAATATGGACATAGGGGCTTCTGTCATTTCAACCGGCGGATCCGTTGTCTATAGCGAGGCGATAATGAATCGCTTATCGAATGCCTCCTCTGTGATCTATCTGCGATCACAGCTAGCAACGGTTGAATATCGAATTTCTCTAGCACCTGATCGCGGTATCGCCTCACCCGGCAGTCACACGCTCCAGGACGTCTACAATGAACGCGTCCCTTTATACGAGCGTTATGCAGCTATCACTGTCGACGTTGATATTGAACCGCCGGAAACTATTTCCGGACACATCGCTGCGGCTTTGGACAAGTAAAAGCTGCAAGCGGAAGCGTACTAACACCCGAACAAAAGCACGGACAACTTCAGCGGATTACATTGCGAAAAACATTCTAAGCGACTTCGACAAGGCAGCGCTCGACGAGATAGAGAAAAGAAAACTAATGCTGTCCGATGTCACTCGATTAGCGCAGAGGCGCCACCGCACCGAAGACCTGCCAGCGCAACCTTGCTTTCATAAAGATCTAGGTGATGATGACTTTAATTTTGACTGATTCGATTACGCAACTAATCCGCTATTGTGTCGGTTTTCTCTCGCCAAGAAACGACATTGCGCTCGATAACGAAGAAGGCGAATAACCATAAGATGGCGTCCCAGAAGTCGAGAAAATCCCCTTCGAAACCCCAATAAATCGCGGCCACAAACAAGATGAAATACAGCAGTAACTTGAATAAAAAGATAGCGCCACCAGCCGATGTACCCCCGCCCTCGGAGGCAAGTACCGCGCGAACCTCTACTTCAAGTGCTAAAACCACAAGAATCCACGCCGTAGCATTTATGAAGTCCGTAGCAGCAAGCCAAACCGCGCTCTGCAGCAATTCTGAGGTTGCAAGCACACGATCGTAATTACTTAAAACCACCCAATTACCCTCACCGCAGGCGTTAA
>CAJWEV010000071.1 GCA_913031575.1 uncultured Halieaceae bacterium
CTGACTTTCTTGAGCTTACAAAGCCTCGCGTCGTTGCTTTGATGCTCATAACCGCGGTCATTGGCATGTGTATGGCGGTCCCAGGCTTTGTTCCGTGGCGGCCGCTGGTTCTAGGCAATATTGGTATTGCTTTTTGCGCGGGTGCAGCGGCGGCAATTAACCATGTTGTCGATGAGCGTATTGATCAAAAAATGTCCCGGACCACCAATCGTCCTGTTGCACAAGGGCGTGTCAGCCAGTCGGAAGCAATAGTTTTTGCTGCACTGCTCGCAATTCTAGGCACCGCGCTGCTTGCTGTCACGGTTAATGTGCTGACCGCTGTTTTGACGGTGGCTAGCCTGGTCGGCTATGCCTTCATTTACACAATGTTTCTGAAGCGTGCGACGCCACAAAACATAGTGATCGGCGGCTTAGCTGGCGCCGCACCGCCCCTGCTGGGTTGGACCGCGGTTACCGGCGAAATTCATGCGCACGGTCTGTTATTGGCCCTTATAATTTTTGCGTGGACGCCGCCCCATTTCTGGGCGTTGGCTATTCACCGAAAAGAGGAATATGCAGCCGTTGGCATTCCTATGCTGCCTGTCACTCACGGAAGCCGCTTTACCGCGTTGCATATTCTCCTCTACACCGTATTGATGTTTTTAATCACCCTGCTGCCATACATAACTCTGCTGAGTGGTTGGATTTATGCCGTAGCCGCCGCGCTGTTGGGCCTCCGGTTTTTGTACTGGTCGATCGAGATTTTGCGTGAGAAAAACCCCGACGCACCGATGGCGACATTCAAGTTCTCGATTACCTATCTAACGGTCTTATTTATTGCCATGCTTGGTGACCACTGGGTACTAGGGTCGCCAGTATGAACCTAACTCAACAGCATCGTGTTGCGCTGACGGTTATTGCCATTCTTCTGGGTATCGCCATCATCGTGACGGGCTTTGTACACCGCATTCAGCAGCCGCGCATAATGACGGTTTCGGAAATGCGGGCGAACGGGCTGTTTATCTTCGACACACCAAGAGATCCAGGTAAGTTTGTGCTTACTGACCATAAGGGCAAAAAATTTACAAATCAAAGCCTCAACGGTGACTGGACCTTGCTATTTTTCGGTTTCACGCATTGCCCTGATGTATGCCCGACAACTATGTCTTTCTTAGCTGAGCTTAAAGGCAGTTTGGAGGACACTGAGGCGGCGTCGACCAATGTCGTCATGGTCTCGGTCGATCCTGCGCGAGACACCGTAGAGCAGCTCTCCACGTATGTGCCCTACTTTCACCCTGAGTTCTTGGGTGTCACTGGTGATTTCCTCGATATTCTCAGTTTTGCGCGTCGCTTTAACGCGCCCTTCCGCAAGGTCACCATGGAAGACAGCAGCTATCAAATGGACCACAGTGCAAACGTAGTTTTAATCAATCCCATGGGTGACTTTCACGGCTTCTTCAGAGCTCCGCTGGACTTAGCCAAAATGAAAGTGACCCTTCGCTCTGCCCAGTACTACTGGAGCCAACAATATGACTGATGCTTCGCGCCTCATATTGGTTGATGGTTCGTCTTACCTGTTTCGAGCTTTTCACGCGCTGCCACCACTGACCAACAGTAAAGGGTTGAATACGGGCGCAGCCAAAGGTGTGATAGGCATGTTGAAGCGTCTGCAGGCAGACAATCCGAATGACCAGTTAGTGGTTATTTTTGATGCTAAAGGACCGACCTTCCGAAACGAGATTTATTCGGAGTACAAAGCTAATCGGCCACCGATGCCTGAGGAGCTCCGGGAACAAATAGAACCCATTCATAACGTTATTCGAGCGATGGGTCTGCCCCTCATATCGGTCTCGGGTGTTGAAGCTGACGATGTAATCGGCACCTTGTCCGAGATGGCCGCGGCGCAGAGGCGCCCTGTGCTGATTTCCACCGGTGACAAGGACATGGCACAGCTGGTTAACGAGTACGTGACGTTGGTAAATACCATGACTCAGGTCGTCTTGGACCGTGATGGTGTCGTCGAAAAGTTTGGCGTGGCACCCGAGCTCATTATAGATCTGTTGGCCCTGATGGGTGACTCGATCGATAACATTCCTGGCGTTGCCGGCGTGGGCGAAAAAACGGCACTTGCCCTACTCCAGAGCCTTGGCGGTATTTCGGAGATCTATGACCAGCTCGATCGTGTGGCAGAGCTCCCTATTCGCGGCGCTAAGTCTTTAGGGGAGAAATTATCCACCAACAGAGAAATGGCAGAGCTGTCCTATGTGCTTGCGACCATTAAGACGGACTGCGAGCTAGCCTTGTCTGAAGCTGATCTACGCTCAGCATCACCCGATACCGATCGCTTGATTGAGCTTTATCGTGATCTAGAGTTTAAAACCTGGCTAGATGAGCTGCTGAGCCCGGGTCTGTTTGCGGACAGGCCAGCAGAGCCGGTAACGAGACAGGTCTCCCACCTTTCAGTCGTTACTATCACCGATCAAGCGGTGTTCGATAGCTGGTTATCTCGCCTTGAGGCCGCAACATTGTTTGCCTTTGATACAGAGACCACCAGCTTAAATTACATGCAAGCAGAGATTGTGGGTTTGTCATTTGCCATCGAGCCGGGCGAAGCGGCTTATGTGCCTTTGGCCCACCTAAACCCTGGGCTTGATGGTCAGCTCGACCGTGAACGGATTCTTGACCAGATGAAACCACTGCTCGAATCTGACGCCGTTAAAAAAGTAGGTCAGCACCTCAAGTACGATAAAAACGTATTGGCGAATCACGGCATTACGCTGAGAGGAATAGCGCACGATACTATGCTGCAGTCTTACATCATTGATGCCGTGGGCAGTCGACACGATATGGGCACCTTGGCTTTAAAGTACTTGGGCCAGCGGGTTATTTCCTTTGAGGAGGTTGCGGGCAAGGGTGCTAAGCAGTTGTCATTTGATCACGTGAATATTGAGCAAGCTGCGGCTTACGCAGCTGAAGACGCTGATGTCACTTTGCGTTTACACAAGACACTCATGCCCAAGCTCGAGGCGGAGACCACACTAAGTCAGGTATACCAGCGGCTGGAGCTCCCTCTAGTGCCCGTCCTGTCAAAAATTGAACGCAATGGCGCCCTTGTAAGTATCGATAAGCTTCGGGCGCAAAGCCACGAAATTGCTATCCGTTTAGCGGAGCTTGAGTCACAGGCATGTGAGCTGGCCGGGCAGCCATTTAATTTGGCGTCGCCCAAGCAGCTAGGTGAGATTCTTTTCGAGAAGCTTGAGCTACCAGTCATCAAAAAAACGCCTAAAGGCGCGCCTTCGACGGCGGAAGAGGTGTTGGTTGAACTGGCAAATGACTACGAGTTACCGGCTGTACTCATCGAGCATCGAGGTCTCGCCAAGTTGAAGTCGACTTATACCGATAAATTACCAGAGATGGTTGATACGCGAACAGGGCGCCTCCACACCTCCTACCATCAGGCTGTAACGGCGACAGGCCGTTTGTCCTCGAGTGATCCTAATCTGCAGAATATCCCTATCCGGACGCAGGAAGGCCGCCGTATTCGGCGGGCCTTTATTGCACCCGAGGGGTGCAAGATCGTCGCCGCCGACTACTCGCAAATTGAGCTTCGGATCATGGCGCATCTCTCGAGTGATGCAGGCCTTCTGCATGCCTTTGCGAATGAACTAGATGTTCACAGCGCAACGGCTGCGGAGGTTTTTGATGTTTCTTTGGATGAGGTTACTGCAGACCAGCGCCGCAAAGCAAAAGCCATTAACTTTGGTTTGATTTACGGCATGTCGGCATTTGGCCTGGCGAAACAGATTGGAGTTGCTCGAGGTGAAGCCCAGGAGTATATCAACCGATATTTTGCTCGCTATCCGGGTGTCGCTGACTATATGGATGCGACGCGTGCTATTGCCCATGAACAGAACTATGTAGAGACGCTGTTGGGCAGACGACTTTACTTACCGGAGATCAATGCGAGAAACAAGCAGCGACAACTGGCAGCTGAACGAACCGCGATCAACGCGCCCATGCAGGGCACTGCTGCAGACATTATTAAATTAGCCATGATCGATGTCGATGCCTGGCTGACCGAGACAGCGCTCGACGCAAAGATGATCATGCAGGTTCACGACGAACTGGTATTTGAGGTTGCTGACGAGGCGTGTGAAACACTCTGTAAAAACGTTACCGAGCGTATGGCCAATGTCATTACGCTTCAGGTTCCTCTGCTGACCGAAGTGGGTGTGGGTGCTAACTGGGATGAGGCGCATTAACTTGCGGGCGTTATTCGGCGAGATCCTCTTTGATCTGAGCAACGTCATCCTCGGCGAGTGCCAGCCACCAGTTTAGCGTTCGTTGTAGCTCGCTCATTCCCTCTTGGTTGTGTGAAGAGAACAGTTGTACGGAGATCCATCTTTCGTTTGCTTTGAGCTCTTTCTTAACACTGAGAAGCGCTGTTTTTGCAGGCCCTCGTTTGAGCTTGTCGCACTTCGTTAGCAAGATATGTGCGGGCATCTCGCTAACCGCAGCCCATTCAATCATCTTTCGATCGTAATCTTTGAGCGGATGTCGGATGTCCATTAATAGAATTAGCCCCTTCAGGCTTCGCCGATATTGTAAGTAGCGCTCAAGCTGTTTATTCCAGTCTTCTTTTACTTTTAACGGCACCTTGGCAAAGCCGTAACCTGGCAGATCAACAAGCCGAATCTGGTCTGCGACAGTAAAAAAGTTGATAAGTTGTGTTCTGCCTGGTGTCCTCGACGTTCTGGCGAGCTTGCTATTACCGGTAAGGGCATTTATTGCGCTCGACTTGCCGGCATTACTGCGCCCCGCGAAAGCCACTTCGCAGCCAAAATCTGCAGGGGCGTTATTCAGTGCGCTTGAAGATTGTAAAAATTCAGTGCTTTTAAAATTAAGCTTTTGAGACTTATTGGGCGTATTAATGACAGTGATCCACCTAAAGTTTGGTGTTTTCGGCACAGTGACTATAATGCCGCTCCAGAATTTGTGGGTATAGCACTTAAACCATAACAGGTGGCGGTGCTTACGCTGAGATACAGGAGTAAATCATGAAAGCAAAAATGTTGGAATTCGCATTCATGATGAGCATGGGAACGATCGTATCGGGATGTAGTGTTGAGCAGGAGTCGCAAGATATAGGGGCGGCTGAGCAACCGCCCCAATATGCGGCATCGTGTGGCGCTTGTCACGCCTACGCCGTGGCGGGTGCACCAAGAACAGGTGACGCTGCTCAATGGGAGCCAAGGCTTGCGAAGGGAATGGAAGCACTTGTGTCATCGGTAAAGAACGGCCTGGGTGTCATGCCCGCTGGTGGTATGTGCACAGCATGCAGCGATGATGACCACAAAGCACTCATCGCATATATGTCGACACCCCAATAACAGGGTAACAAGGAGTTTAGGATGATCTTTAATCGCGCAATTGCGACTTTGGCGCTGCTGATGGCAGCCAACGTTGCATTGGCCGGTAGCGTTAAGAAGGGTGACGCAGCTGCAGGAGAAGCATTGGTTGGCTCGTGTGCGGGCTGTCACGGTGCTGACGGAAATAGTCTTGCCCCAACATTTCCAAAGCTTGCAGGCCTAGGTGAACGCTATCTGCTGAAGCAGATGAAAGACATTCGCGATGGGCGTAGGCCCGTCGCGCTGATGGCAGGTCAGGTCGACAATATGACGGACCAGCAGTTGGCGGATATCGCAGCGTATTATGACGCACAAGAGCGCACGGCGGGTAAAACGGATCCGGATTTGGTGAGGTTAGGCCGTAAGGTGTATCTCGCAGGCATTGCTGAAAGAAAGGTAGCGGCTTGTTCGGGCTGTCATAGCCCCTCAGGGAAAGGAAATGGCCCAGGTGGTTACCCCGCGCTGGCAGGGCAGCACGCTGACTATGTTGCACAGCAGCTTGAAATGTTTCGTCTCGGATACGAAGACGAGAGCGGACGAACAAACGGCGGCGATAGCAAGATTATGCGCACCATTGCGTTCGGCTTGAGCGACCTTGAGATCAAAGCGGTCGCAAGTTATGTTGCGGGTCTACAGTAAGAAAAAGTAGTAGAACAGTATCGGGCCGGGGTAATCATCATGTTGGGTTGGCTTCACGTAGTAATGTTCGCAATGGTAACCGCACTGCCGACAGGTGCGGCTGCGCAGGAGCAGTATCAGGAAGGCGTTCATTACGACGTGATTGAACCCGCCATCCATACGGGTGTCAGCGGCCGTATCGTGGTGACTGAGTTCTTCTCTTACGGCTGTGGCCACTGTTACAACTTCGAGCCCTTACTCGAGTCGTTTGAGTCGCGACTACCTGAAGGCGTTGTTGTGCAGAGAACCCCGGTCATCTGGAACAACAATCCGGGCATGAAGCTCCTCGCAAAAACCTACTACGCGGTTGAGGTTCTCGATGTGTTCGAGCCCGTCCATGGCGCTGTTTTCAATACCATTCACCGCCAGCGTAAGCGTTTATC
>CAJWEV010000072.1 GCA_913031575.1 uncultured Halieaceae bacterium
ATCGCGCCGAATCGCTCTTGGTAGACGCTCTGAAAATTGATCCGCAGGACCAATTGGCTCTCGCGTTTCGCTGCTCCGCCCTGCGTATGATGAATGATCCGCGAGAAGCGGCAATCATCGATTATGATCGGATGGTCTTTGACGTGCAGGTGCCGCTACCGAGTGGCTACAGTAGCGCTGCTTCCTATTTCGGCGAGGTTGCTGAGGTACTGGAAACGCTGCACCACACGCAGGCGCATCCCATCGATCAAAGTGTCCGTGGTGGCACACAAACTAACGGCTTTTTATTTCGTATCGCAAAGCCGCTGGTGAAAAGCTTGGAGCAACAAATACGACTCGCCGTTGTCGATGCGATCAGTCGCTTTCCAAGTGATCCACGACATCCTTTCTGGGGCCGAAATGTGCAGGGAACATCTGCCGGTGATGTTCTTTTTTCCGGCGCTTGGTCCGTACGACTGAGGGCTCAGGGTTATCACACGAACCACGTTCATCCCAAAGGCTGGATTAGCTCTGCACTTTATATCGCGGTTCCAGATGAGGTTGCGGGTGCGACAGACGATGCGGGCTACATTCAGTTTGGCGCGCCTGAAGATAAGTTGGGACTCAATCTCCCCTCAGTTCGCACAGTGAAGCCAGAGGTTGGCAAGCTGGTGCTATTTCCCTCGTATATGTGGCACGGCACAGTTCCGTTCGAGTCATCACAGTCAAGAATTACTGTTGCCTTTGACATAGTGCCGCACAGGTAGAGGTTACCTGTTTCACTCGGCGCCGTTGTGGGTGTTCGACTATTGAACCTGTCTGACAAGAACAGTTTTGCCGCTGGACACCACAGTCATCTCCCAGCCACCCATCCAGTTCTTTTTGAATGTGACGCGCCTATCGCTGCCACGGTGTCGATAATTCGCTGATGATCGCTGTCGCCAAACCTGCCCGTTGTCGAGCTTGAAAATAGTTTTTCCGGTCCACCCCGTAAAGTCGCCAGTCAACCCTGCCTCAAAGGTCGAATCAGACTGTTTTATTTTTTCACTCTCGCGTTTGTCTGCAAGCTTCGCGGCCACACGACGGTCGACCTCGGCCTCGATGGCCTCGGGTGTTGCCTTTAAGTTTGCTGGCTGTTCTGTCAATTTACTCCGCTGATCCGCTGTAGTTCTGGTGACAACACTTTCAGTGCGGCGGCCGTAGTTCTGCTTCAACCAGTTATTAAGGAACTGCCGTTGCTCGGCGGTAAGCGTGTCCACGCCCGATTTCAGACGATCCTCAGCGCTCATCACGCTCTCGATGTTGTCGGATTCCGATGCCAAGGCTGGGCCGGTAAAGATCATCATGAAGGATGTGATGCCTATGGCGGTTGCGGATGTCAGTTGGTGCTTTAACCAGCGAAAAGTGCTCATGCCAATCGTATTGCTCATCGTTGCGGAATGTCTCTTCAGATCAGTTTTAAATACCTGTTGTTGCTCAGGATACTGACACAAATCCGAGGGTGAGGGCATTACGATCCGCCCCATCGGTGTCATTACGCTGAAGCGAGCTGTGATAAAGAGCG
Organism: uncultured Halieaceae bacterium; assembly: GCA_913031575.1. Taxonomy (GTDB): domain Bacteria; phylum Pseudomonadota; class Gammaproteobacteria; order Pseudomonadales; family Halieaceae; genus Luminiphilus. The sequence continues at coordinate 1,544 of CAJWEV010000072.1, forward strand.
ACGTGGCCGGCTTTTGCTTCGTTCCGGGAAGCAGAGCGCGGCTCAATAGAGGTAGGAAAACAGGCTGACCTGTCCATTTTTGAAACGGACTTCATTACTGCCGATCCGTCCGAAATCCTCGCGGCAAAAACAGTGATGATCATTGTTGATGGCCGTGTCGTTTATCGGTCAGGTGATACCACTGATTTGCCGGAAGTATCACAAACTAAATGAAGCGGTGGGCCCAGTAGGGTGAGTCCGGGGTCCCGGCGAAGGCCCGAGCGTCCCGCGAGGGCTGGAATAGTCCGACGCGGTCCATCACAAGCGAGGTGAAATGGTGGGCCCAGTAGGACTTGAACCTACGACCAATCGATTATGAGTCGACTGCTCTAACCAACTGAGCTATGGGCCCTAGAAACGAAGGCAATTTGCGGGCGGCGAGTGTACCACGGCGAAAACTGAAAAAGGTGTAGGCGGCCTTGGCTGGCATTGTACTCTCTTTCAGTCCCCCTTTTGTATCGATGCCACATAATGATAGCGTTCGCCGCCGTGTCTTTGAGCAACCTATAAGTAGCTAATAATGAAACGTTTAAAGAAGATTCCTTTCGTTTTTGTGATCGCCAGCTTGGGGTTCGCGTCGTCGTGTGCGGTCACCGATTTTGACCTTGATCGCGAGGTGTACGAGCGACAGATAAAGCAAGTGACCCTCGGCATGTCATTTGATGAGTTTCAAAGCGTATTTCCCCAGCGTATTTCTCGAGGAGCCAATAAAGGCGTCCTCGGAACATTGGTCGCCTATGAGGTGGCCTATGCTTACTACTCTTTTGCGGCAACCGGAGCGGAGCGGCGTAACGATTTTACTGGTACCGAGCGGGTCGTTACCTGGTTCTTTTTTCTGAACGACCGATTGATTAAGGTCGGCGAAGAGGATTCATGGCCCTCAGAGGCTGAGCTGAAAGCTGCGCGCTGAAGCCTTTACCCTGTCGCTTCAGCTCTAATAAGAGCAGCTGTTCTCTCTATGGAACGTTTCCTATTCACCCTTTCTAGCTGTCATCCAGGCTGAAGCGGCTTTTTGCTGCGCCATCGTTGCGGAGAAAACAGTGAGCTTCTGGTCGGCAGCGCCCGTTCGACCGATATTGGCTATCTGCTCGTAGAACCAAAACTGCGTCGCAAACGAATTGATAGTCCGTACTGCATTGAACCTAGTCAGCCACATGAGCCAGCTGGGAAGTAAGGAGAGATTGTCTTCGTAGCGAGCGAGCTCGTCTTCTCCGTTCAACAATCGGTTCGGGCCATCCGCATCAACACACAGAGGGCGGCCCAAGCCAATCATGTCGGCACCGCCTGTCTCTAACACGTGATTCATGACTTCTCTGCGACGAAGACCACCCGTCACCATGATGGGTATGGCGAGCTTTTCGCGCATTGCCTTCGCAAAATCAACAAAATAGGCTTCTCGTGCCAGTGAGCTTCTGGCAAGTGACTGCTCCTCGATAGGCTCGACACCATCCAGATTTAGCAATCGCGGCTGCTCGTAGGTGCCACCGGAAATTTCCAATAGATCTACACCCGCATCCACAAGCCAGGTGGCTACCGTAAGTGAGTCATCAAAATCGAAACCACCTTTCTGAAAGTCTGCGCTGTTGAGTTTTACCGAAATAGGAAATTCAGATCCCAGCGCCTCTCTCGCTTTGGTGACGATGGTGATGAGAGCTCGAGCGCGATTTTCGAGTGTGCCGCCCCACTCATCTTCACGTTGATTCGTCAGCGGGCTCAGGAACTGAGAGAGTAGGTATCCGTGTGCGGAGTGAAACTGTACTCCTGTAAAACCCGCTTCTTTGCAGGTAACCGCGCAACTTATGAAGCGCTCAATCACCGATTCGATCTCTTCGGTGGTCAGGGCAACCGGCACTCCAAACTGACTCTGCGGCAACCGTAATCGAACGGCAGAGGGAGCCTTCGGCGCCGCATTGACGATTTTTTGTGTTTGTCTGCCGGCATGGCTGATTTGAGCCCACAAGTGATTGCCGTTACGTGTTCCAGCGGCTGCCATTCTCTGCAGTGCCTCAAAAGCATTGTCGGATAGCTTGCTGTCAACAATTACATTACCTGGGCGTTCGAGGTGATCACCATCGACCTGAATATTGCCGGAAAGCAGGATACCGGAGCCGCCGTCACTCCAAATACCGTAGAGCCGCTCTAGTTCTTGCGATGCAGTCCCATCGGGATGCGCCAGACCCTCCGTCATGGCCGCTTTGCACATTCGATTATGTACTACCGCGCCGCAGGGCAATATCAGGGGTTGGTCCAGCATTGGCTTACTCCGAGCTCACTTATTTTTCTGCTTCGAGCAGTACGTGGCAGCGCTGGTCATGCAACAGCTCCGCCGACGCCGTATCATATACAAAGTCTTGCCGGTATTTGTCCATAAACTCGTTATCTTGCACTCGGAGGCGCTTGCGCTGTAACGCACTCAAGAACCGGCGTACGTCATCGTGAGATTTTAAAATGAGGGGTGGCACCTCAGCCGTATTGCCGTCGGCGCTTTTAGCAACCATGGTGAAGTAGCAGGTGTTCGTGTGCTTACTGATACCCGCTTGCAGGTTTTCCGCCACCACCTTTATACCTACCACGAGTGACTTGCGGCCAACATAGTTGACGGATCCCATCAGCTTGATAACTTCTCCAACCTCGACGGGTTGAAGGAATTCCACGTTATCCACCGACACGGTCACGCAATAGTTGCCCGCATGCTTGCTCGCACACACGTACGCTACCTTATCCATTAGGGACATCAGTGTGCCACCGTGGACCTTGCCGCCAAAGTTGGCGTAGCTGGGAACCATCAGCTCGATAATGGTGCTCTGAGAATAGGCAACTGTGTGTCCTTCCACGATGGACTCCTTAAGAGGTCGGAGCTGTTTTTACAGGGGCGTTGTAGGGATGGATCAGCGTTCGTCCTTTTGAGCGGTGATGCCGTAGGGCTCGGCCAGTTTCCAAACGTGCTCAGGGATCATGGTGCGCAATCGCTTGGGTGCTGCACGCCGCAAATGTAGGATCGATTCGGCGGCTTTCATCTCAAGTCTGGTCCTCGCGAACTCGAGACCTTTGGGGCCGGTGAGGGGCATAATTTTCCCCACAATGGGCCTCAGCCATTGTGGCATTTTTCGCAGAGGTAACCCACCGGTCGCTCTGCGGGTGTTTTCAATGAAGCCTTTGACGGCAGAGTAACGCTTGCCAGATGATGAGGGTGACGTCAGAGACAACTCTGACCGGATATGCTGTAGCACCGCCTTACCGCGCGCATTTCGGACGAGCAGCCATTGCTCGCCACGCCCGCCCATGTAGCCCACGGTAATGTCTGAGAGCGTATTCACATAATCGACACAGGTGCGACAGGTCAACGGAAAAAAGTCGTCACGCAAGTCGGCAATAGGAAGTTGCAGGAATGGTATGCGCCGCTTTGAGCCGGTTTCAAATCGGAGTTCCACGTGAAAGTCCGGCATAAACTCAAGGTAGTTGATTTGCTCGGGATTATCGTCGAGTAGCGAGAGAAATTCTCGAAAATTCTCCGTCGTGGTGTTGTCGGAGCAGGGTGTGCCAATGACCACAAGATGTTCGATGGCCAACTCTGGCTCGAGGGCTCGAAGCGCATAAATCTGGCAAGGTATGCCAATGACTGCGAGCCGTTTGTGACCAGCTGCAATCGCCGGCTCCAACATTTCTAGCAGGGGTGCATAGCCCATCCGCATACCTCTGCACGTTGCCATGTCCTCCGCGGCTGTAATTAGTCGGGGTACGGGGCGCCACTTGTCTTCTGGATCAGGGCCAACGCAGAGAACCGCCGTTACCTCACCCGAGGCCAACAGTGCTTCTCCGAGGCGCGTTGTAATGCCGGTCCACTGCGCACCTTGGCGCGCAGGTTTTAATGCTGCTTGATGCATCTCCTGAATGACACCAAAAAAGGGCTCAATGTCACCCTCGGTTTCACGAAGACGGCCATGTACTCTTTTTTCTAACCCAGGGTAGTCGGGATTGATAAATTGGCAGGCATATCCGCAACGACCGGGATTATCCGTTCGACTGACACCACAATCGGTGCAAAGCTTTCTGTGCGGCGCTTCCTCTTGCACCGCGATTAAATTCACCCGTCCAGCCCCAGCATGTACTCAGCCACGAGTAGCCTCATTTCTTGCGAGATATGCCCTTGAGGCGGCATATTTGGGAAGTCGGACCGTCGCCGGACAGGCTCAGCAACATAGTCGGCTATCGCTTGTGCGTCGTCACCATACTGTGCCTGAATGACAAGGGCGGGTGGTCCGATCAGTCGCACGTTATAGGCATGGCAGCCAGCGCAAATCCCGTTGTATACCACCTCGGCGCCGTCTGCGTCAGCAGTAATGATTCTAGGATCCGCCGGTGCCTCCAACATTTTTGTGGTGAGCTGTCGTGTCGTACCAATATCGGATGCAGAGGCAACTGCATCGGCTGCTCGCACAGTCGGCGCATCACAGTCTTCCCACTCTTCAAGTCCGTAAGATCGGTAGGCCTCGCGCCGAGAGATACAACTTCCCCGCTCCTTTTTTGTCGCACTTTGATAAGCGAGGATGTCAGGACCTTTGGTACTGAGCTTACTCAGCATCAGCAGTTTCATTTCACCATCAGGGTCATTCCCGTTATCGAACATGACGTTGTTGCGTA
>CAJWEV010000073.1 GCA_913031575.1 uncultured Halieaceae bacterium
ACCACCTCTCCCACAGTTTTTCCATCAGCACCGACCGATCGGCCGCGAAAAACTGTGCCGTCTTCAAGCGCTAAGACAGCAGGTTTATCCACTCGATATCCTCCAGAGAGTCACTTGCCCGGTGCCTGCGAAGCCTCTCTTTGCCTCACTATTCTTCAACCGGATTGGCACCAGATATGTTATTGTTTAACGTGCACAGTGGTGCGCCGGACTGACCCTAAAGTCGCCGACCAATACATCGATGCGCTAAGACTCAATTGTACGGTTATGATGATTTAGTGTCCATGAAAAAGGACCGAATCGACGTCCGTTCCAACGTCAGAATTTTGCAGTTTATCGGGGACCCTGAATGGCCAAGGCAACAAGACAGACAGCGGCAATCACCGGCGCTGGAGACGGTATTGGACGAGCCCTTGCTATTAACCTGAATGAACGAGGAGTCGACCTTTACCTCTGTGACGTTAGTCAAGAGCGCTTAAGAGCAACTGCGGCAATGCTAGACACAACCCGGTCATCCGTCTCCACAGCGCTGGTTGATTGCGGTGATAGAGGTGAAATCGAAGCGTGGGCAGCCACAATTTCGGCGGAAAACGAGTGCTTGGATTTTCTATTCAATAATGCGGGCGTAGCCTACGGAGCACGGTTCCGAGAAGCATCACTCGACAACTTTGAGTGGCTAATGAATATCAACTACTGGGGTGTGGTCTGGTCCACAAAAGCACTTTTACCTTTGTTAGAGGCTTCGCCGTCAGGCCATTTGGTTAACATCTCGTCGATTTTTGGTATGGTCGGTATTGCTACGCAGAGCGCCTACAACAGCGCAAAGTTTGCGGTCCGGGGTTTCACTGAATCGCTACAAGCTGAGTATCGTGGTACCTCACTCACTGTCACCTGTGTTCACCCCGGGGGTATTGCCACCAATATTGCACTGCGCGCCCGAACCGACGGCGAAGCATCCGAGGCCAGTGCCGCTGAGCGTGATGAACTCTTCAAGCAAATCGCAAGAACCTCTCCATCCAAGGCCGCGCACGTCATTATGAAAGGTACGTTGGCGGGACGCCGTCGTGTTTTCATCGGCTGGGATGCCTGGTTCATGCACACGATTACCAAGTTCATGCCCACCTCTTACCACGCAATTACCATTCGGTTGGGATCAAAAAACGATGGCATTGGCTGAGGCTGCCCAGACAGCCGAGCCGACAAAGCTTAGTCGTTCATCGTTTTTCATTTTGATTGCGGGACTTTTGGCGAATGCCGTCGGTCAGGCGTTCATTTTTGCCATTCTTCCGCCTTTGGGGCGGGAGGTTGCGCTCACCGAGATACAAACGACATCAATCATCTCGACGTCCGCCCTCGTCTTTACCTTTCTGTCACCGTGGTGGGGTCGTAAATCAGACCAAGTCGGTCGGAAAATTGTCATTGTTATAGGTCTGACGGGCTATGCGGTTGGAACGGTGGTATTTGCAGCTGTATTTGCCCTGGGGATAAAGGGGATCCTTAGCGGATGGGCGTTGTACTTCACTGCCTTGATTTGTCGTTGCATGCAATCATCACTCATGGCCGCTACCAGCCCAGGGGTCACGGCTTACGCGGCTGATCACAGCTCCCGCGCTTTTAGGACACAGACCTTGGCCCGAATTGGCACAGCGAATAGCCTCGGGTTGATCACTGGCCCTGTGCTCGCCGGGCTCCTGGCTGGCTTGGGTTTGCTGGCACCGCTTTATGCGGCCGCGGTGTTCACGTTCATCGCAGTCTTCATCGTCTGGAAATACCTGCCAGAAGGAGACAATGCGGGATCCAGGCGCAAGCGTGCGCCCCGCCTGTCCTTTCTTGATGCGCGATTGCGGGTTTACTTGTTAAGTGCCATCGGGACCTTCACGGGTTTTTCTGCCATTCAACAAACACTGGGGTTTCGAATACAGGACAGCCTATCGCTTACAGGTATTGAGACTGCGCAGTACACTGGATCGGCCCTCATGGTCTCTGCGTTCTTTACGCTGGCGCTTCAGCTGTCGGTATCTCAGCGCTATACGGGGCCTGCGCTTAACCTTGTGCGCATGGGGCTCTTGGCCAATCTGATCTCCGCGGCTATCGTGACGGCGGCTCAAGATCTCGCCGGCCTGTTGGTCGGAATGGCCTTTATGGGTGCAGGCCTTGGCCTACTAGGCCCCGCAATTGCGGCAGGGGCTTCGCTTGCCGTGAGTCGCGATGAGCAAGGTGGAGCTGCAGGCCTCGTAACAGCCTGCCCTGCAGCAGGCTTTATTATTGGTCCCGTCCTCGGTGGCGCACTGTATCAGGCAAGCCCAACTTACCCACCGCTGCTCGCAGGAATCATTACGGCTTCAGTGTTGAGCTACGCAATGAAATCGCGTCCAAACCTTGTCGCTGAGGAAGTCTAGCCCAGGCGTTCGATAGCCGCGCGTATACCCTCAGGAATGGGCGCTGATCGATTTGCTTCGCGATCGACAAATGCATGGGTGAAGCGGCCTGTCACACTGGCGAGGTCCGCGTCTTCAGCGAAAACACCAATCTCCCAGGTCACTGACTTTTCACCCATACGGCTAATACGTAGTCCAAGCTCGAGCCCCTGTGGGTAACTCAAAGGTGAAAAATAATCCGCCGAAGAAGTAACAACATAGCCGACAACAGAATCGATACCGGGACGCATGCCCCCCTCCTCAATCAAGAAGCGATTAACAACTGAATCAAAAAAGGCATAGTAGGCAACGTTGTTGATATGCCCGTAAATGTCGTTATCGGCCCAACGACTATTGAGTGAATAGAACACTGCATAATGCGCTCTTAGGGTCGGCGCTGCTCGCTCAGTCACGCCCAACCACTCCAAGCTTCTCGATAAAGTTGTAATGCTGTCGGCTCATCGACCTCGCGCGGGTTGTTAATCAATAAGCGCTGCTGGAACATAGCATCGCTTGCTAGCACGGGTAGATCCGACTCGGGAATATTGGCCTGTGCCAGTGTGGTTGGCAAACCACTCTCGATGATCAACCGCTTGAACCAATCGATGAGACCCAGTGCGGAATGCTCGGCTCCCGGTAAGACCGCCGCAAGCTCAGCGTAGGACTCCGGGCAGGCCTCCGCATTAAAATTTAGTACAGTTGGTAGCATTAATGAGTTACTGAGTCCATGCGGTATGTGGTAGTGCCCTCCTACGGGATAGGCCAGTGCGTGTACCGCGCCAACCGGCGCATTGGCAAATGCCTGTCCCGCGAACATTGAACCCAAAAGCATGGCCTCGCGTGCCGCATTATCCTTGGGTGAGGAAAGCACAGTTCTTATATTCTCAGATAGCAGCTTAAGTGCTCTCAGGGCCAACATATCCGAGATGGGATTTTTCTTGATCTTCGAGGTAAATGCCTCGATCGCATGCACCATGGCATCGATACCGGTCATCGCGGTAATGCTTGCAGGGAGCCCGGCCGTCAGTGCCGCATCCAGAATGGCAACATCGGGTAAAAGTACCGGTGAACTCACGCCTGCCTTGGTCGTTTCACCGGTGGTAATAATCGCAACCGGTGTGACCTCAGACCCTGTGCCCGCCGTTGTTGGCGCCAAAAAAAGAGGCTTCCGTGGGCTCGATACCATACCCACGCCATAGATTTCCGAGAGAGCCTGTTGATCATTTGCCAATACGGACACCACCTTTGCGACATCCATGGAGCTCCCACCACCAACCGCAATAACCGAATCACAATCGCCAGTCCTGAAAGCGGCGAGGCACGCACCCACGACCCGTTCAGATGGATCGGGCTCGATTCCGTCAAACACTGAAACGCTGTTGCAACCGTTACGAAGATGATCAATTGCTGGGGTGACAACACCCAACTCAATCAACATGGCGTCAGTGACAAATAGTGGTCTGGAGAGACCTCGCTCAGAGAGCAAGTCAGGCAACTGTGAAACAGCGCCTGACTGCACGAGGGTGGTATTGACCGATTGGAAGGAGAATCCGTCCATCACTCAGAAGGTGAAAATGACCTTGCCTTTGGCTCGCCGCTCCATCATCGCGGCATAGCCGGCTTCGTAGTCTTCGATCGGGAAAACATCCGTTACCACAGGATTGAGTTTGCCGTCATTGAACAGCCCCCAAAGCTCTTCGACGTTCTTTTGCTGCTCCGCAGGCTCTTCGCCCAGGAAGCGTCCCCAAAAAACACCGACCAAAGCACAGCCTTTCAGTAGGGTCAGATTGAGCGGGATGCTAGGTATAGGCCCAGAGGCAAAACCAATCACCAAGTAGCGGCCATTCCAAGCCATGCTGCGAACAGCAGGCTCTGCAAAATCACCTCCAACAGGATCGTAGACTACGTCGACTCCCTTGCCGCCAGTGATTTCCTTGATGCGATCTTTCATCGACTCACTGCTGTAGTTGATGACTTCATCAGCGCCCAACTGTTTGCAAAGCTCAAGTTTTTCATCCGAGCTTGCCGCCGCAATGACGCGCGCACCCATCACCTTACCCAACTCAACAGCTGTACTGCCCACGCCACCCGCGGCACCCATGACCAGCATGGTCTCACCAGCTTTTAACTGGCCGCGCTGTTTGAGCGCGTAGTACGACGTGAAGTAGGTCATTCCTACACCTGCCGCCGCTGTGAAATCGATGCCATCCGGCTTCGGCAGAAGCGCTTTTTCGTTGACCACAGCCTCGCTGGCAAAGCCACCGACACCACCCAACTGAATGACACTGTCACCCACTGACCAGCGAGTGACCTCGGAGCCCACCTCGGTCACAACACCGGCAGACTCACCGCCTGGCACAAAAGGCATCGGGGGTTGCATCTGGTATTTGCCTTGAATGATCAGCACGTCGGGGAAGTTGAGACCGGCCGCCTTAACCTCCATCCGCACGTCATTGGGGCCTAGCTCAGGTGTTTCCCAGTCATGGACCAGATTGAGCTTATCGGGGAGCCCATGTTCGCTACATACGACTGCCTTCGCCATCTTAGTAGACCTCAAATAGACCAGCAGCACCCATACCGCCGCCTACGCACATCGTAATAACGACGTATTTAACGCCTCGACGCTTACCTTCAATCAGCGCGTGTCCAATCATACGCGACCCGCTCATTCCGTAAGGGTGACCAATCGCAATCGCACCGCCATCGACGTTTAGCTTGTCGTTATCAATACCCAGCCTATCTCGGCAGTAAATAACCTGAACCGCGAACGCCTCGTTCAGCTCCCACAGGCCAATGTCATTGACCGTTAGGCCGTGCTGCTTGAGTAGCTTAGGAACCGCAAATACGGGGCCAATACCCATCTCATCGGGCTCACAGCCGGCTACTGCCATCCCGCGGTATGCGCCCAATGGCTCGAGTCCCAGTGAATTAGCAAGATCACTGCTCATGACAACTTGTGCTGACGCGCCGTCAGACAGTTGAGACGCATTACCTGCTGTAATCGTGCCACCCTCAATAACGGTACGAAGTCCTTTAACGCCTTCCAATGTCGATGGACGTACGCCTTCATCGGCAGTTACCGTGACTTCGCCAGTGGACTGCTCACCCGTTGCTTTGTCATAGATAATGCGCTCGCAGGTAACAGGCACGAGTTCTGCGTCGTACCGGCCTGCCGCATAAGCAGCAGCGGTTCGTTCTTGTGATTTAAAGCCGTACTCGTCCATTGCGTCTCGTGAGACGCCATAGCGCGCCGCTACAACTTCCGCGGTCTGGAGCATGGGCATGTAGATGTCTTTGTGCATCTCTACCAGCTCGTCGTCAACAAGACGGTGGCCGTTCATGTGCTCATTTTGTACCAGTGAGATGGAGTCCAAGCCACCACCCACAACGCAGTCCATACCATCGTGCATAACCTGCTTCGCGGCCGTTGCAACCGCCATGAGACCTGACGAGCACTGACGATCAATCGTCATGCCCGATACGGTGACAGGCAGGCCCGCGCGAAGCGCCGCATTCCGGCCAATGTTCATACCAGCGGTGCCCTGAGTGAGGGCCGCACCCATGATGCAATCCTCTACGCGATCACCTTCAATGCCGGCGCGCCCGACAGCGGCGCGAATGGCATGGGCACCCATCGTGGGAGCCTGCAAGTTGTTAAACCCACCGCGGTAGGCTTTTCCGATGGGTGTCCGTGCTGTTGAGACAATTACTGCTTCTTTCATTGTTATGCTCCCTGCCCCGTTGGGCTAATGTCGTTTCAGAGGT
>CAJWEV010000074.1 GCA_913031575.1 uncultured Halieaceae bacterium
TGGAGAGAGAGTCGCCGCCAAATTCATGCGGTCGCCCACGCTTTAGAACGGCGATTCGACAAAGACACCAAAATTCTGCTCTTGTCGCGAAACAGAGCACATTGGTTTTTCGCGGACCTCGCTATTATGGCTGCCGGTAATGTCAGCGTGGGTCTCTTCACTACCCTGAATGCAGATGTCGCGCAGTACATTGCCGAATTTACCGAGTCCAAAGCCATCTTTGTCGGCGAGGCGGAAAACTGGGACCTAGTCAAAGAAGTGCTTGCCGATGATGTCACTGTCATTAGCTTGCCGGGTGTCGATATACCTGAAGCAACGCTCACATGGGACCAGCTGCTAAGGGAGGGTGAAAACAAGAGCCCTGGTCATGTACCGAAGCACGATGACATGATTGCGCTAATTTTTACCTCCGGCACGACGGGCCGACCGAAAGGTGTCATTCAGACCAACGATAGCAACGTTATCCCTATTCGGCGTGGCAGTGAATTACTCGCGATCGAGGCGGATCCGATTTACTTCTCCTACTTGCCCCTGTCGCATCTCGCCGAGCGGCAGATCATTGAATTTACCTCGCTATGTCACGGTGCGCCCGTCAGCTTCAATGAAGGACTGGAATTTCTAGGCCGTGACATGCAGCGGACGCGCCCCACTTTCTTCTTCGGAGCACCTCGGGTCTGGGAGCAATTGCAGCAGGCAATTCTCGCTAAGTTCGGCGGGCGTGAGGGATTTGATATTGCATTGGCCGCCAACCCAGAGGGGATTTCCCAAACGGTTAAAACGGCACTGGGTCTCGATCGCTGTGAATTCCATCTCACGGGATCTGCCCCGCTACCCGCACCGCTGATGGAGTGGTGGGATAGCGTCGGTATCTCTTTGATGGAGGGGTTCGGCCAGACAGAGGCGATGAGTCTTATCATCAGTCGAGAGGGTGCGCGACGTCTTGGCTCGCTGGGTAAGGCCGCTCCCGGTGTTGATATTAAAATTACCGAGGAAGGCGAGTTAGCGATTAGGGCGGACGGTTGCACACCTGGCTACTACAAGCAACCGGACAAAACGGCCGAGCTCATTCAAGACGGCTGGTTGCATACCGGTGATCGTTTCCGCCAGGATGATGACGGGTTCCTCTACATAACAGGTCGGATCAAAGATTACTTCAAAACCATTCAGGGAAAATTCGTGGCGCCCACCCCCATAGAGGCACAGTTTGCCGATAATCCCCATGTTGAGCAGCAGTGCCTGATTGGATTGGGCATGACCAAAACGATTATGGTGGCCGTAGTATCGGAGACCATGCGCGATGCACCCTCTGAGGTCATCGAGGCATCCGTGCTCGAGACTGTGGAGCGATTGAACTTAGTAGTCGAAAGGCACGCGCGGGTGGGCGGAGTGATTCTTACCTATGAACCTTGGAGTATCGAAAATGGCGTGTTGACGCCGACATTGAAAATAAAGCGAGATCAAATTTCAGATCGGTTTGGTGAGGAGGCTTCCGCAATGGCAGTTGAGTCAGCAGAGAGCAAGACCTTGATCATTCGCTGGCGCTAGGCCAGTGATCGTTCTGGTCAAATTGTTCCTATATGTGACGAAAAACCTTCAATGGGGCTAACGTGCAGGGGGTAGGTCTCCTGACTGCAGGCCCTGTAGGTGATACCCTTTTATATTAACGAGTTATTCATCTTTTCATGGTAAACCCTGTGACATTGAGCGCCCTCGGCCGCTATCTTTCTGTAATTGCTCTTTCTCTTTTGTCTTTGCATGGCCTTGCTGAACCCTCCGCTTATGCGGTGAGGTTGTCCAACGCCCCTTTGATAGACGGAGACATAATGGAGGATGGTGCATGGAGCGAGCGAGCACTGAGCGGATTTTGGCAACAGCGGCCCGTCGAGGGTGCGCCGTCAACACAGGAAACCGATGTCTACATCGGCTACACCGATACTAATTTGTACATTGGTGTCATTGCCTATGATGATAACCCTGGGGGCATTATTGTTGCAGACAGTCGGCGGGATGCATCGTTGGATAATGGTGACAGCTTCAGTTTCATTATTGACGCCTTTCGGGATCAACAAAATGGCTTTGTCTTTGGCACTAACCCCGCAGGTATCGAATATGACGCGCAGGTGAGCAAACAAGCGAGTGGTTCCATGAGTTGGGGTGCGGGCTTCAATCTAAACTGGGATACTAATTGGCGGGTTGCTACGAAGATAGGCGACTATGGATGGTCTGCAGAGTTTGAAATTCCGTTTAAGTCACTGCGCTTTGGTAATGCGGATATCCAAAGCTGGGGCTTTAATTTCAAACGCACTATCCGGCGCAATAACGAAGTTGCCTACTGGGCACAGATATCTCGGCAATACAGCCTCTCACGACTGGCTGATGCGGGATGGGTGGGAAACATATCGGCGCCACGACAGCGGAATCTAAAAGTAACGCCCTATGGTTTGGCCAAGGAACGAAAGGGAAATCGCATTCAAAGCTTGAGCGAGCAGGAGTTGGGCGTCGATATCAAATACTCTGTAACACCCAGTTTAACCCTGGACATGACCTACAACACCGATTTTGCTCAGGTTGAGGTTGATGAATTCCAGATTAACCTTGACCGATTCAGTCTATTTCTTCCTGAGCAGCGGCCGTTTTTTCTCGAGAATTCCGGGCAGTTTTCAGTGGGCGTTTCGCGAGAGGTAGAGCTCTTTTTCAGTCGGCGAATTGGTATTGCCAGTGATGGTAGCCAGATACCCATCAAGGCGGGGGTACGATTGTCTGGAAAGGTCGGCGAGGCAACTAATTTGGGCCTGCTTCACATGCAGGCTGATGAAGTGCCAGGCGTCGTACCGCAGACTGACTTCAGTGTGGCAAGGGTCAGTCAGGAGTTCGAAAACCGCTCAAGTCTTGGATTCCTCCTCGTGAATAAAGAAGAAAATGGATCTCTTGATGGTAGGCCGGATGATTACAACCGGACTTATGCGGTCGATGGACGACTGGGTTTGGGTGATGACGGTTTACTTTCGGGCTTTCTCGCTAAGACGGATACACCTGGATTAGTTGGTGACGATACGGCATTTCAGCTCTCTGCCGCTGCGGATACGCAGGAATGGTCTTACTCTGCGAGCGTTATGGAAGTGGGTAAAAACTTTAATCCCGAGGTGGGTTTCCTGCGCCGGACCGATTTTACGCGCGTCGGTCTTTTTGCTCTGAATCGTTGGCGAGATCCGTCATGGAAAAATTTACTCGAGCTGCGTCCTCATGTTTCATACCGTGGTTGGTGGGGCGGCGACGGCCTTCATGAAACTGGATTCTTACACATCGATAACCACTGGGAGTGGAAGTCAGGCTTTGAGATTCACACGGGTGTTAACTTCTTGCACGAAGGAGTGCGAGAAGACTTTGAGCTTGCGCCTGGACAAGTTGTGGATGCGGGGGATTACGACGACGAGGAACTTCAGTTGGTGCTTATGACTGACGACAGTCAGCTGCTGTCTTTTGATGTGACGGCAAAGATTGGTGGCTTCTTTGGCGGTGATCGTACTCAACTGACCCCGAGTCTCAGATATCGCGTTGGCGAGATATTCAATGCCCGATTGGGGTGGACGTATAATGAGATTCAACGTCCCAATAACCAGGAAAAACTTGAGATCAATGTGGGCTCGCTTCGGATGACCTACTCTTTCAATCCCAAGGTGTCGCTGCAGGCTTTGGTGCAGTACAACGACGCAACCAATGTTGTGGCCTCAAATATTCGGTTCGCATGGCTGACCTCGGCAGATGCAGGTTTATATCTCGTTTATAACGAGACGCGAGATGACGATGTGGGCTTGTTCACTGAAAAGCGTCGCGAGTGGATTATGAAGTTTTCCCACACCTTTGACGTCTTTAACTAAAGGCTGATTTGCCGCTAAGCCACAACGGCATTTGCGGTCTCAAGTTTCAGTATCTACAGGTGATCATCCTGGCAGGGTTTTGCGCCAGCGCGTCACAGTTACCTGCTCGAATAATCCCGCTTGTGCGTAGGGGTCTTGCTCACAAAAGTTCTCGGCTGCCGCATCACTATCGAAATCTATAATGAGCACTGAGCCAATCATTTCGTTATTGGTGTTGAGCAGAGGACCGGCTGCGAATAAGCGGTCCCCAAGGGCTTTCACAACAGCTAAGTGAGCCTCTCGATTATCGAGGCGAGTATGTAAGCTGCCCGGTTTGTCATGACACAGAATGTGATAGAGCACAGTTCCTCCTCGCCTAGTCCAGTATGAAAGAGTATTGCTGAACGACAACACACTATAGCTCCCTGACGATGGAAATTCTTCCGCTTAGATAGGGGTTATAACCAAAATGCCGTTGGCAGTTGTTTAAACCCTAAGTACGATCGAGCACAGATCCTGTTGCATAACAAACTGAGTCGTCGATGAACAATAATCAGAATGAAACATCCAGATCAGCAGAGGGTTACGACATTCCGGCCGTAGAGGCCTGGATTGCTGCGAATACCGATTACTTTAAACCGCCATTCTCATGGAAGCGATTAGAGGGTGGCCACTCTAATTTGACCTACAGGCTCGAGGGTGAATCGGGCAAGCGAGCTGTCATCCGGCGTCCACCCATGGGCGAGCTCTTGCCTAAAGCTCACGATATGAGCCGAGAGTGGTCGTTAATAGCAGCGTTCGCTCCGCAAGGATTTCCTGTACCGGCACCGATCGGCCTTTGTGAGGATCTTTCGGTAACCGGAGCCCTCTTCTATGTCATGGGCTTTTCGGAGGGCCGACCACTTTTTAGTAAAGAAGACACGCTGTCCTGGGTTCCTGAGGCGCAACGAGCCACCCTGGCGTATTCATTCATCGATACTTTGGCCGACATGCATGTGCTTGATCCGGATAAGATTGGACTATCAGCGCTTGGCAAGAAAGAGAACTACGTTGGACGCCAGATTAAAGCTTGGTATAGATCATGGGAATCTTCCATTGCTTATGCGGAACTGGATGACCCTCGGGCCCACGAATTCAAAGACTATTTCCTAACTCATCAGCCGGAGCAGGTAAGAGCAAGCGTGGTTCACGGTGATTACTATCTGCACAATTGCTTGTTTGGCCGGGACTCAAAAGTTTCAGCGGTACTTGATTGGGAGCTCGCAACGCTGGGCGATCCGTTGGCGGATTTGGGCTACACCCTTCGTGCTTGGCCTGAGAGCCCCAACGACCCTCACCTTGAACCCACGGCTCCTACCGCAGTACCCGGGTTTCCGCTCCGTGCCGAGTTGGCTCAGCGCTATGAGGAGCTAACAGGGTTTTCCGTTGATCTGCTCGATTATTACGTAGGATTCAATAACTGGAAGACAGCTGCTATTTTACATGGTGTATATGCGCGCTATCGCGCGGGTCAAAAGAGCACTGAGGGTGTCGATTTAGACGGCTTACGTGAGGGGATATTGAAGGCCCTAAATGGCGCCGAGCGGGCGATTCAGCGGCTTACCTAGGGGCCTCGAGCCGCTTTGCGATTACTAGAGTCTGTTCAGCTCGAGCATTTTTCCCTCATCAGTGTACTGAATTACGAACCGGCCTTGAACGCCTGAAGGTGTGAAGAACGGTTGAAGCATCGACCAGGGTAAATTGATCTTCTTCCCGTCGTTAGCGGTGACTTGTACGCGATTCTTGGCACCTGTGTAGAAAACGCGCGCCTCATCGTAATCAAGGTCAATTGAAAATATAGACTGCCTGACGACCATTTATCTTTCTCATGCTTCCAGCGGGCTTCAGCCTTACTCAAAAGCCGTCCTACTCATAAATTCTACGCTTAACCGTCACTGCCGTTCCTTGTCAGTTTTGGTTCAATCGTCGGGTTTTGATTGGCGGCACTTAAGTAACACAGTACCGTATCTATGGAACGAGATCAGGAGACAACATGGACTTTTCAGATGTGGTGATAGACCAGATTAAAAATCC
>CAJWEV010000075.1 GCA_913031575.1 uncultured Halieaceae bacterium
CGCTGCTCACGATTTTTTTGATGTCTTTTTCTTGGGCTTAAAGCCGAGATAAAGCACAGAGGTAACCATGGGCTCTAAAGAAATTATCAGGCACACCTTTCCTGAGGTGTTAGACATCATCACACCAAAGCGCGTAGGCGATTATTGGTTCATTGGTGACAGCCTACGCCCACAGTTTCGGCTATTCGGTGGTCAAGTGGTTGCTCAGTGCTTACTCGCAGCGTACGAAACGGTTGATGATCACCTCACCGCACACTCAATGCACTGCTATTTTTTGCGGGCGGGCAATGCGGATCTACCCATTGAGCTCGAGGTTGACCCTATCCGGAATGGTCGATCCTTCTGCACGCGACGAGTCGTCGCCCGACAGAATGGCGAGGCAATTTTCAATACCTCGATCAGCTATCACGTGGAAGAGGAGGGTATGTCTCACTCGTTAAGCATGCCCGAGGTCATTTCACCCGAGGAAGCGATAGCCCTAAATGCGCAGCGGGTTAACAATATCCCCCTTAATATGCTTGATCTGTTCGGCGTCACTCGCGAGCGTATTACCGAGCGCCTGCCCGAGGCCCAAGAACCCATTGCACAATCATGGTTTAAAGTCATAGGCCCCTTCGATAGCTGTGTCCGCAAACAGCAAGCAGCGCTAGCAATGATCTCGGACTTCTCGCTATATAGCACCGCGTTCTCGGCCTTCCCCTACGAACAGCCCGAAAAGGTGTTTATTGGCGCCAGTCTTGATCATGCGATCTGGTTCCATGAGGTGCCAGATATGAGCGACTGGATTCTCTACGATACGCACAGCCCCTGGTCTGGCGGCGCACGCGGTTACAATAGAGGCTCCCTATGGAGTCGCGATGGAAAGTTGATCGCATCAACTGCGCAAGAAGGCTTGATGAGACTTCGCAGGGATCGCAAATAATAAGAGCGCTTAAAGCCCGCTAGTTGATGCGGGTTTCCATTTGCTGGCCCAATCGAATCAGTGAAAGCTCTCCGCCTTCCAGCTTAAGCTCGTGAAATGAGGCATTCGCAGGGTAAACCTGGAGTACCTCTGGCTTATTTTCAATCTCAGCTATAACCGCGTTGATGACCAGAAAGTGGCAAAAAACCACCGTAGGCCTAGTCACTTCTTGCAAACCCGAGACGATGTCTTGGCGCCACGCCCATAAATCGTCTGATTGCTCTGACCAGTCCTGGCACATGAACTCCTGTAACCAGGCCTTGCGACCACTTAGCGGAACAGGCGAACGCACTTCGGAGAATCTTAGATCGACCCGCACACCTCCACCAAGCTTACTCGCAAAGGCAGCTGCCGTTTCCTGTGCGCGGCGCAACGGACTCGAAATTAACTGCGCACCCGTGGGCACAATATCCATCAGCGCGGTTGCGGTCTCCTCGGCCTGCGACTGACCGAGATCAGACAGCCCAGGGTCTGGGTCCTTTTCCCAGCTAGCAGCAGCCTCTCCGTGCCTCACAATCCAAATCTGTGTCATCGGTAGGACACCAATCGCTCCTGTAACTGAGCGCTCATTAGATGCAAATGCCCCACGTCGTTAAAGGCTGACAACGAGCACTTCCTCGAATTGAAGATAATGCGGGTAATCGAGCAGTTAAATACGGGCTCGTAAAACTCATACACACGATCAGACGTCAGTTTAAGCACGTGACCCACCATAGTGGCGACGGTGCCACCCGAGGTGAAGATGGCCGAATTAGTACCCGACTGTGCGGACAACATGGCTTCCTCAAAGGCACTGACCACACCACCACTGTAGTCTGCCCAACTCTGGATGCCGTCGATATCGCACTCGGGGCTTACCCAATAATTGAAGACCGCCTCGATAATCTTCTGGAAAGACTTTGTGTCAGTATCCATCGCGGCGACTAGATCAGCAAAGCGCGGGTCCCGCTCAATCAAGACCGGCATCATGACTTTAATTTGCTCGTCGGTCTGAACTTCGTTAAATCTAGGGTCAATCACCAAATTTGGTGCATCTTCCAGCTGATCGAGCACCCGCTGTCCTGTCTCGCGCTGTCGTGAAAGATCGCCACTATAGGCCGAACTAAGGCGTGTACCCATTTGACGCAGAAATTCGCCGGTAAGATTGGCCTGCCGCTGACCCAAAAGTGACAGCTGATCATAGTTATCGGCGCCAAATGACGCCTGACCGTGCCGAATAATTAAAAGATTAGCCATAAAAAATTTCGCCTAGCGCTGGAAACGCAATTTGCCAGAATACGGGAAAAAGTCCTCAACAAAGCCATCCCTAAGTTTCTTTTGAAGATTGGTCCAAAAGCTCGCCTCGTAAAGATCACTATGGAGCTGATCAAACGCCTTGCGTGCTCGCGCGTTACCTGAAAAAAATAGCCGGAACTCCTCTGGAAACACATCGTTTGGCCCAACCGAATACCAGGGCTGACCGGACATTTCCTCAAACTCATCCCGCGGCGGGGGAATCTTTCGAAAGTTAATGTCCGCCAGCGGCTGAATTTCATCATAGTCGTAGAAAACCACACGCCCGTGACGCGTTACGCCAAAGTTTTTAAGCAACATGTCGCCCGGGAAAATATTAGCCGCCGCAAGCTCTTTGATTGCATTGCCGTAATCGAGCATGACCGCATACACCTCCTCGTCAGACGCGTCTTTCAAATACAAGTTTAGTGGCTGCATACGCCGTTCGACGTAGCAATGCTTGATGATGAGTGCGCGTCCGTTGATCTCAAGCTGCGAGGAGCAGGTCACCTCTAGCTCTTCCATGAGTTCGTCCGAGAAGCGCGAGGCATCAAATACCAGATTGGCGAACTCCTGCGTATCGGCCATTCGCCCAGCCCTGTCCCAACGCTTTACTAACTGGTACTTATCGCGCACCTCTTGATGCGTAACTTCCTTCGGCGGCGTAAACCTATCCTTAATAATTTTGAATACATATTCATAGGACGGCAGCGTAAATACCGCCATAACCATCCCTTTGATACCGGGCGCCGGTATAAACGCATCCTCAGTCGAACGCATGTGACGCGATGCGGTGCGGAAGTAGTAGGTTTTTCCGTGCCGGTGATGACCAATACAGCTGTAAATCTCTGAAACCGCCTTGCGGGGCATGAGCTGCTGCAGGAATAGCACGTACTGTGACGGAATCGATGCATCGACCATAAAGTAGGTTCGTGTGAAAGAGAATAGCTTCGAGATGATGTCAGAGCCCAGCAAACAGGCGTCAAGGTAAACACTGGGCTGATCTTGATCCTCAGTGTGCAGCATGGGGAGAACGAATGGAATCTGAAGACCTCTGCCTGAGACGCGACCCACAATGTAAGCGGCCTTGTTTCGGAAAAAGTGGTGCTCCAAGGCGTGCAATTCAAGATCAGCTCGATAATCGTAGCCTGCGTCTTCAACGGCGGCGGTCATGACCTCGGAAACGCGCGCGACCTCGCGCTCGCAGTCCTCGTAAGGCAATGACATGCCGTAGTCGAACAGCAAATTGGTAACAGCAGCTTTGAAATCACCCTTCGTACGGTACTGGTTCAGTACGCGACGAACATCCACTGGTGGCATGTCGCCTTGCGGCGAGAAGACAAACGCATAGTCGTCTCGAATCCAGCGATGCTGGAAAACGGCGTTGAAAATGCTGTTGTAGAAGGTTTCTGCAATCTCAAAGTTCGTCATGCCGCGAACAAGTTCAGCATAGAGATCTCGAGTCTCAGCCCAGAAATCGAGGTCATGAAGCCGATCCTGAGCGATGTACTCGACGACATCTATCGTCTCGAGAACCTGAAGCTTGTAGATATCGATGCGTCGCATCGACGCATCTTGTGTCGCACGCCATTCGGCGTTTTCAAAGCGGGTGCGAGCGGAGAGTGTGATGTTCTCAAACTCAGCAAAATAGGCGGTGAAGCCATTTAGAATGGTGCGGGCTAGCCGGGACTGTTTGTCCATGGCGGAGAGTCTACTTGCCGACAGGATCCGTGAACAGACGTCTCAGTTTACGCATACCACCTAACCAGCGCTCATAGCTGTGAGCTTTGTTCTGGCGATACTCCTCTACCTCGGGGTGCGGCAATATCAGGAAAGACTCAGCGTCCAGGCCCTGTATCACTGCTTCCGCAACCGCTTCGGCAGACAACATACCATCTACACCAGCGACGCCACCACCATCAGTACCGGCCGTCATTGCCGTATCGACTGCTTGGGGGCAGAGGCAGCTAACTTTAATACCGTCATCACCGTGCGTGATCGCCAAACTCTCAGCAAACGACACAGCCGCATGCTTGGTCACGGAGT
The DNA here is from genome assembly GCA_913031575.1 of uncultured Halieaceae bacterium. Lineage (GTDB taxonomy): Bacteria > Pseudomonadota > Gammaproteobacteria > Pseudomonadales > Halieaceae > Luminiphilus. The sequence goes on from CAJWEV010000075.1 coordinate 4,280, forward strand.
AGGGAGCAGAACCGATTTGTGCGAGCAATCCAGCGGCTGATGCCGTATTGAGGAAGTAGCCCTCACCCCGGGCAATCATCTTAGGTAAGCAAGCCCTCGCGGCATAAACATGGGACATCAAATGAATCTCCCACATGCGTTGCCAGAGTACATTATCTGCACCCGTGGCCCACCAGGGTTCTCCATCAACACCACCAATACCAGCGTTGGAGCAGAACAGGTCTATATGACCGTGCTCAGCCTCCACCGATGCAACGAGCGCCGCAATCGCGCTCTCGTCTCTGACATCAAGAGCATGGGCCTGAGCACCGATTTCAGCGCCCACGGCAGACACTATGTCGGCCTTTAAATCGGCAATAACAACGGCTTTAGCACCCTCCGCGATAAAGCGCGTGGCAAGTGCATAGCCAATACCGCTGGCACCACCCGTCACAACACAGATTTTGCCAGCAATCTTCATACTTAAGCCGCCACGTAGGTGCTTTCGATGAACTTGCTGCGGTGGAACGTACCATCGCCCAACGTCGTATTGATCATCATGAGACGCTTCGCGTAATGACCAATATCGAGCTCATCGGTAATGCCCATACCACCGTGCATTTGAATCGCTTCACCGTAGATCAGCTTACCGTTACGATCGATCAAAACCTTGAGTGCGTGAATAGTTGCCTCCGCTGACACAGGATCAATTTTGTACTCGCATAACGCCTTGAACAGCAGCGACTTCGCCTGCTCATAGGCCATCATGCTATCGACCATGCGATGTTGCAGCGCTTGGAATGAACCAATAGCGACACCGAACTGCTCGCGCGTTTTGGTGTATTCAAGTGTCTTCGTATTGAGCGTACCCATGATGCCGACAGCTTCTGAAGCGAGCGCAATGAGTGCTTCACTCACCACTTCATTCACAACGGAGGCTGCGCCTCCCTCAGTACCGAGCAAAGCGCCAGCGCCGAGCTGGACATCATCAAATGTTATATTCGCAACACGCTGCGCATCCATCATGGGGTAACAGACCTTCGATACGCCTTCCGCCTTGGCATCTACGAGGAACAACGAAAGACCGTCCTCATCAAATTGACCACCTGACGTTCGCGCAAGTACCACTAGCTTGTCGGCGTTCTCGCCATTGAAGACAACGACTTTTTCACCGTTTAGGGTGTATCCGTCACCGCTCGCCATTGCGGTCGTTTTACAATCGTTGATTGCAAAGCGACTTTGGCGCTCAACATAAGCGAAGGCGCCTAGCATCTCGCCACCAATGACACTCTCTAAGATCTCGGTGCGCTGTGCTTCGTCACCAGCGCGTGAGACAACGCCACCAAACAAAACGACAGTGGGGAAGAAAGGCTCAACCACAAGGCCTTTACCCATTTCTTCCATGACGACCGACATATCGACGATATTGCCACCAAAACCGCCATCCGCTTCGGAAAACGGAATTGATAACCAACCGAGTTCGGCGAATGTCTGCCAGTTTTCACGACTCATGCCCTCATCACTATCGACGATAGCCTGACGCGTATCCCAGTCATAATCATCCTGCACAAATCTCGCGATCGAATCGCGAACCATTTGCTGTTCTTCTGTGTAATCGAAGTTCA
>CAJWEV010000076.1 GCA_913031575.1 uncultured Halieaceae bacterium
ACCGATGCGCGAACATCAAACTTCCAGATTCCTCTTTTTTCGCTCACGATCGAGGCCTTTAAGGTGACTCGGTCTCCTGGTACACAGGGTCGCTTGAACCTTAGTTTATCGGTCCCTACCAGATAATAAATAGACCCATCTTCGGGTGTTTTGCCCATGGTGGCGAAACCCAGAATGCCAGCCGCTTGCGCCATAGCCTCGACAAGCAAAACACCCGGAAAAACTGGATTGCCGGGAAAGTGCCCGTCAAAGTATGGCTCGTTAATGCTGAGATTTTTATAGGCCTCAATAGAGACGCCGGGATCAATCGACACAACCCGATCTACAAACAAAAACGGATAGCGATGGGGTAAATGACGGCGAATGTCTTCAATATCCATCATGATATGAGTGTCCTATGAATTACTCTCGGCCCTTTCAGCCAAGGCTTTCTCCAACGCTTCAATGCGTTTAGCCATGTCATTCAGTTTTTCGTAGCGTGCCGCATTACGGGCCCAGTCTCGGGTAGGCATCAGGCCAGTACCGGAGGTGTAGTGGCCTGGCTCTGTGACGCTACGAGAGACTCTTCCCTGTCCGCCAATATGAACATTGTCAACAATCTCAAGGTGCCCTGCAAAACCCGCCTGACCGCCAACTGTGCAGCGCTCACCCAGTTTCGCACCACCAGCAAACCCAACCTGCCCCGCTATGGCGGATCGCGCGCCGATAGTGACGCCATGCGCTATGTGCACCAAATTATCGATGATGACATCGTCTTCAATGACTGTGTTGTCTAGCGCGCCACGATCAATCGCACAACCGGCACCAATTTCCACTCGATTACCAATGGTCACGGCACCCAGCTGGAGAATCTTCTCCCAACCGCTGTCTGTGGGTGCAAATCCAAAGCCATCTGATCCAATCACAGTATTAGCATGAATGAGACACGCGTGGCCGATTGTAACGCCATGATACAGACTAACTCCTGATCGTATTTCAGTGGCATTACCGATTTTTACGTTAGACCCCACCCAAACATTCGGTCCGATACATACGTTGTCGCCAAGGACCGCGCCATCATCAAGAACGGCACCGGCGTCGATGGTTACATTTGCGCCCAATCGCGCTGTAGAGGCGATAACCGCTGTCTCATGGACGCGCCTTGATGGCGACGGTCGGTTATCGAACAAACGCGTTGCTCTGGCGAAATCGATGTAAGGCTGAGAACTCAAGAGTACGGCACCTCTGTAGTCACCGACCCAATCCTCAGGGCAAATAACGGCAGCTGCCGAAGACGTAGCGAGCTGCTTTGAAAACTTTTTTTGTGCGACGAAAGTAAAGTCACCGTCTCCGGCAGAATCGAGAGAAGCTAGGCGGGACAAAGAGGTATCCGGATTGCCACGAAACGGCAAATCCAGTGCCTTGGCGATGTCGCCTAGCGTCGGCATATTACTCTTGTGGCAACTGGTTCAGCTTGTCAGTGACCTTCGCAGTAATATTGTAGGAAGGGTCAAAATGAATCACTGACTGTCCTGGAAGCAACAGCGCGATGTTGTCAGTCTGGATTACCTCCCTAAGGACCTTTTGAGCTGCTGGCGCCAATTCCTGGAGCACGCTCTGCAGATTTTGCTGCTGAAGCGACTGGAGCTTTTTAACAACGTACTCGAGATCAGCGTTTTTGCTCGCCAATTTCTGACGTGCCGCCACTTGCTCATCATCACTCATCGCTGCCTGATCCCGCTGGAAATTTTGTACCAGCTTGTCAAATTCCGCCTTAAGGTTATCAAACTCAGCGCGATCCTCAGCAAACGCTTCGCTCGCTTCAAAATCACGAATTCGCTGCTGAGCTACGTCCGTCTGAAGAATTGCTTGCTCTAAATCCACTACGGCAGTGCGGCCTTGCGCGTACGCGACGGTCGATGCAATCAACAATGCCACAACGGCGATCATGCGAAACAACATGTGGGGTAACCTCCTAGTTAGTTATTAGAATCCACGTCCCAGCGTGAATTGGAAAACTTCTCTGCGATCAGTCTCGCTGGCATTTAGCGGTCTGGCAAGAGCAAACGTCAAGGGGCCAAACCCGCTCAGCCAGGTGACACCAATACCGACAGAATATCTGAGTTCATCAGCATCTATACCGAAGCAGTTAATTTGATTTTGTCGGCAGTTGGTATTAAACACGTTACCCACGTCAAAGAAGAACGCTGAACGAATCGACCGTCGATCCTTCACAAACGGCATCGGGAATAGAATTTCAGCGGAGCCCTCGATCACCACATTACCACCGAATGGGTCAGCTCGCCGCCCGAGAAAGACTTGCTGAGTTTCGATGGCACCTGTTTCAGGGTTGACAATGTACCCGAAGCCCAGGCCGTCTGGACCACCAATTTCAGTCGCCAAGCCCTCCTCGTCGACCGCGGTTGCTGCTAAGCCTGTTTGATAGAGGACGGGAGGCGTGCTTCTTGGCCCAAGGGTATTTGTCTCGAAACCGCGGACGCTTCCAAAACCTCCTGCGAAGAAGTGCTCGTAGAATGGAAGCTCGGTGGTTTCACCGTAGCCATCGCCGTAGCCCACTTCACCACGCAAGTGGAATGTGAACTCGCGATAAATCGGAATATACATCTCGCCGCGGTAGTTAACCTTGAAGAATTCAAGATCAGAACCTGGCATCGATACCTGCGCTGACAGTGAGTTCGAAACACCACGAGTAGCGAGCTGGCCGCGGTTCAGGGTGGACTGAAGCCAGGAGCCCGTGATGGACCAGTTGGTAAACGAGTTCCCGTTTTGATCGAGGAAGCCATCTGAGCGCAATGAAGCGAAGGCTTCATCAGGCAAATCCGTAATCGGGAAAAGCTCTTCCGGGCCATCATATAGTCCGGTTGGCTGGCGAGTTGAAACGTAATATTGCTCAACGCCCGGAATCAGTCGAGGACTAGTTCGGATCTCCTGCACTGCATAACGGCCAGAGGTGATCTCGGTATCAGTAATACCCACATTGAAACCGAGGCGCTGTGTTTCACTGATGGGATAACCAAACGTCATCTGGGCGCCCACGGTATCCGTCGTGTAGCTCGCAACATTGATCTCAGAAAGATCTGTCTTTCGGTAAAACAGGCTGAAGCCTCTACTCACACCATCCTCGGTGAAGTAAGGGTTGCTATAGTTGATACTTGCCAGACTTTGATAGCGCGACGAGTTCAGATTAAGGCCGACCTGACGTCCAGTTCCCATAAAGTTGTTCTGCTGAAGATTCAATCCAAGGATCAGACCTGCCCATTGCGAGTAGCCCAAGCTGCCACCAATCGAGCCGAAACTCTGCTCTTCAACAGTAAAATCAATATCGACCAGATCGTCGTAACCAGGCAGTTCAACCGTCTCTACTTCGGCGGCGCTAAAGAATCCCAAGCGCTCGAGGCGAATTCTTGACTGCTCTATTGCAGCCGCTGAGGCTGGTGCAGCTTCCATTTGACGCATCTCTCGTCGGAGTACGTTGTCAGCCGTACGATCATTGCCTTCGAAATTAATGCGTCGAACATAGGTACGTCGACCGGGATCGATGAAGAACTTGATGGAAACTTCAGCGTCACCATCACCTACTTCTGGAATACCAGTTACTTTTGCGAAGTTATAACCCTCGTTACCCAGACGGCGCGTTAGGTACTCCTCGGTGCTCGTGACCAGTTGCTGAGAAAACACTTGTCCCTCAGCAACCAAGAGGAAGCGCGATAAATCTTCCTCGGGCAAAACCAAATCACCCGAGAGGTCTACATCCGTTACGGTGAAACGGTCTCCCTCCACAATGTTGGCCGTGATATAAACCGCGTCTTTAGATGGTGAAACCGCAACCTGGGTCGATTCAATTTCAAACTGCAGGTAACCTCGGTCCTGGTAATAGCTGGTAAGCGTTTCTAGATCTGACTCCAGTTTCTCCTTGCTGTACTTGTCGGTACTGGAGAAAAAGCTAAACATGCTACCGACCTGGAGCTCGAAGATATCCAGTAAGGTCTCGTCATTGAAAATCTCGTTACCTACGATATTGATGTGCTTGATCTTCGAAACCGTTCCCTCATCGATATCAATACTGATCGAAACACGATTTCTTGGCTCGGGAATCACTTCGGTATCAATGGTGGCGTCGTAGCGCCCTTGGATAACGTACTGCCGACGCAACTCTAACTGCATGCCATCAAGGGTTGATCGCTGGAAAACCTGGCCAACAGCAAGCCCTGCGCCCTTGAGGCCGTCAAGTAGTGCCTCGGTTTCAATGGCCTTATTACCGTCGATCGTAATCTCGCTAATGCTGGGTCGCTCAGCGACAGTAAGCACTAGCACATTGCCATCACGACCCACCGAAATATCGTCAAAGTTGCCCGTGTAAAATAGGTTTCGAGAGATGGATCTGACAGCGGCGCCATCCACAACATCGCCAACGCTGACCGGCAGCGCAGCAAACACGCTGCCAGGGGCAATTCGTTGTAAGCCTTCAACTCGAATATCCGCCACGACAAACGGTTCGATCTGCGCGGTCGCAGTCGGAACCGCAATGACTGACAACGCGCCAAAGCTTAAGACTGCGAGGAGCCTTGTAAACCAATTTTTTCTGAATTTGCGCACCATTTTATTCGCTTATTTTCTAGATCACTCGCTGATTTCAGTAGTCTCTAATTTCGTTTCCATGGCAAAAGCGCCGGAGTATCTCACAGTCGAGCCATATCGTTGTAGATGGCAAACAGCATAAGCGTGAAAACTGCCAGCAATCCCACCTGGTAGCTCATCATTTGAATCTGCTCGGGCACTGGGCGACCCAATAAACCTTCCAGCGAATGAAAAACAATATGGCCACCATCAAGTACCGGAATGGGTAATAAATTGATCGCTCCGAGTGAAATAGATAGTAACGCCAGGAATGATAACCAGGTCGTAAATCCACTCTCCGCAGTGCTAGCGGCTACCTGAGCAATCGCGATAGGTCCCGATAAGTTCTTCGTAGAAATCAAGCCTCGAAGCATCTTCCACATCGACTCGAAGGTGAACGCAGTGAGCGCTGACGTTCTTTCAATGGCAGCTGCAAGCGCCTCAACGGGGTTACGGCCCTGACGTCTGATACGGTCCTCAGGAATATCCGGTATGAAAACACGCATACCTACAGAACCAACTTCAGCACCGGAGGTCCCGGTGCTGCGGGGCATAACCGTCAAATCAACAGACTGCCCACCACGCTCGACACGAACGGCTACTGACTGGCCTGGCGCCGCTCTTACCAGATCAACCCATTGCGACCACGTAGAGATCGGCTGACCGCCGGCTTCAATAATAGTGTCTCCGACCTCAAAGCCCGCACGCATTGCTGGGTCTCCCTCCACCAGCGACCCAATGCTTGGCTTTAATACTGGGACACCCAGAGTCAAACCCAAAGCTCGGATTGGATCGGGCGCCTCCGCACCACCAAGCCATCGATCAATCGGTAGAGCGAACGTCTGCTGAAGACCACTAAGTGTGCTGCCGACTGAGATGTCTATCGTTCCGGTATCACCCAAGCGTTTTAGTAGCGCGAAGCGGACATTCGATACAGTTAGCGTGCTCGTACCATCGACGGTCACTATTTCCTGGCCTTGCATCAAGCCCGCATCATGGGCTACAGATCCTGGCTCAATCGCCTCCACAACAGGTGCTAGTCCAGTTTCACCGCGCAAAAACAAACCGAACAGCACAAGGATCGCCAGCAAAAAATTGGCGGCTGGACCAGCGGAGACAATAGCGAGCTTGTTTCTAACAGGTTGAGCGTTGAAGGACTCATGACGGTTATCTACCGTCACATCCTGATCTT
>CAJWEV010000077.1 GCA_913031575.1 uncultured Halieaceae bacterium
ATTTGAACTTTAAGTATTTTTTTTGAACCTGTCCATGGATGGTGCGAAAAGAGACGTGCAACAATAGCGTGAGGGCTGTGGAGTTTGAGAATGACGGACGCAATTAGATTTGAAATGAAAGGTGATGTCGGCAGGCTTTGCTTGTGCGCTCCCGAGCGAAGAAATGCCATCGGCTCGCAAGAAATCAGTCTGGTGAAGTCCGCGATCGACAGTATCCCGGATACTTGCCGGCTCTTCGTCATCCGATCCGAGGGACCTGTTTTCTGCGCAGGTGCCAATCTCAAGGAGATCACCGATGGCACAATGGCCGGTGATGATTTTCAGTCCATGACAAACGCCATCGCCTCGCTTGCGATGCCTAGCCTCGCGATTGTCGAGGGAGATGTTTTTGGGGGTGGCGCAGAGTTGCTGTTCAGCTGTGACTTTCGTATCGGTGTGACGGGTAAGCACCTAAAAATTCCCGCTGCCTCTGTTGGTCTTTGTTACCCCGTGAAGGGTATCCAGCGCATGACGCAGCGACTTGGGAGCACCTTGGTACGTAAACTGCTGCTGACGACAGAGTCTATGAGTTTTGAGGAGCTCGCCCAGCAAAACGCTTTCGACTGGTTACTGCCACCGGCTGAGATCGAAACAGATTCGGAAGCCCTCATCGAGCGGCTAACCGGTCTGGCACCACTCTCTATAGCTTCAATGCTCGCTATCATCAAGTCTGTAGAGGAAGGGCGTTTCGATCATACTTCGGCCCAAGCGATGGCGGATAAGTGCAGTCAATCGACGGATCTTTCAGAGGGCTTGCTCGCTTTGCGAGAAAAACGAGCGCCTATATTTAAGCGCCGCTAGATAGCTGCGATCGAATGTGCGCATGGCTCGTAAGCAGTTGCCGTAAGCTGACACGAGCGAGGCTCTCGAGCTTTTTTCTTTTGTTCATTGGCCAACGATGCATGATTATATCCAGCCGCGGCGTCGATGGCTGTCAGCTGTTCACCCGACGCAAGGGCACCAATATTTATCGCAGATGACTGCGATGCCTTCATTGTTTTTTAAAGTTTGAGCTATGCAGTGCGGCAAACCCTGAACTTCAGGCTGTCACATTTCTTATATGGAGTTAAAATACCCAATGGTTATTGGGAAGGCTTTTTTGCGTGTCGATCGCTGATCAAAAACTGCGGGAAATTAGAGAGCAGGTGCAGTCGCACCTTGCCAGCGTGCCAAATCGGCGTGGCGCTAAGCATACGGCTGAACTCGAGGATCGTATTCGAAAGCAGCTAGCAGCCCATAACGCTGTTATTGTCGCGCACTACTACACCGCGCCCGAGATTCAGGCGTTAGCTGAAGCGACGGGTGGTTGTGTATCGGACTCCTTGGAAATGGCGCGTTTTGGACGAGATCATCCTGCAGATACACTCATTGTTGCGGGGGTGCGATTTATGGGCGAGACCGCAAAGATCTTGACGCCCAATAAGCGTGTATTGATGCCGACGTTAGAGGCCACCTGCTCGCTGGATGAGGGTTGTCCCATCGACGAGTTCTCAGCATTTTGCGACGCACATCCCGATCGCGATGTCGTGGTCTATGCCAACACGTCAGCAGCGGTAAAAGCACGTGCGGACTGGGTAGTGACATCGAGTATTGCACTCGACGTGGCAGAACACCTCGCGGAAAACGACAAAAAAGTTCTGTGGGCACCCGATAGGCATCTTGGTGATTACGTGCGCCGCGAGAGCGGTGCGGACATCTTGGTGTGGGATGGCGCCTGTGTTGTCCACGAAGAGTTTAAAGCCAAAGGTATTTTAGATTTGAAGCAAGTACACCCCGAGGCTGCGGTTCTCGCACACCCGGAGTCTCCCGCTTCAGTACTCGAGATTGCAGATCAAATTGGCTCGACGACACAGATCATCAAGGCGGCTATTGAGTTGCCCAACGAGAAGTTTATCGTGGCGACTGACCAGGGTATTTTCTATAAGCTTCAGAAAGCCGCCCCCAATAAAACATTTCTCATCGCGCCCACCGCAGGCAAGGGCGCTACCTGTCGCAGCTGTGCTAATTGCCCCTGGATGGCTATGAATGAACTCGAGCTTCTCGCGCAGGTACTAGAGCGACCTCAGGGCAGAGAAATTTTTGTTGAACCTGCTTTAGCTGAGCGAGCCATGCGTCCACTTGATCGCATGTTGTCGTTTGCGCAGTCGCTTAATACCGGTGTGGTGGGACGCGCTTAAGAGTTCTCTAGCTCATCCCTGATATCCATCACGTCACGCAATCGCTCGTTGATTGTCGCCGACTGCGTAAAGTTATTGTTAACCAATTTAAGTGCGTAGCTCAGCTGATTCTGGGCTGAGTCCAGCGCGCCCACCAAAATAAAGTACTCAGCGCGAGACTGGTGCAAACCAATAATGTCGCCTGCCAGTCCTTGAACCTCTGCCAACCGATACCACACACCGGGGTCTTCCGGCGTCTTCTTGCTTTGATTTTTTAATAACTGAGCCGCGACATGGGGAAGGCCTGCCTGCCACAGAGCGTCAGCGTAGGCGATGGTGAGCGGGTGGTTTCCCGGCGACAGGCTCAGTCTGTTCTTAAGGCGTGTAATCGCTCGTTCATGCTGGCCCATCGCAGTATCAATCTCGCTACTCGCAATGACGAAGGCGAGATTGTCAGGGTCGGGACGCATCGCTTTTTCTAATGCCTGTCTCGCCTTAACGGGTTGTCCCGCCTCGATGTGGGCTAATGCAAGGCCATACCAGCCCGCCGCTGCCTCGGTACCGCCTCTTGCAGTTTGGTCGCGAAATAAATTGAGGGCATCTACTGGGCTTTGAGCGAGCTGCTGGCGAACACGTGCTTGCATCAGCTCAAAATCAAAACTCTTTGGTCTAATCACACGGCGTTCGGATCGGGCACGATTACGCATATCGGCCACCCGCTTCTCAGAGAGTGGATGTGTGCGTAAAAACTCCGGCAGTCGATTTGTGCTGTACAGCCTATGTGCTGCAAGCATCCGTTCATGCATATCGGCGGCGGCGTGGGGGTCTCGACCTGATGCCACGAGCGTTTTAAGACCGACGCGATCTGCTTCAGATTCATTGGCTCGGCTATAACGCAGGCGTGAGTCCTGAGCGGCGGCCTGCGTTGCTGTCATTGCGGCGAGTCCCGCATCGCTACCCGCCGTCGCTGCCAGCGCAATGCCGGCCATTAGACCCGCAATGGTGAGTTTGTTTTGGTTGGCCGCTTGTTCTCGCTGACGCGAGAAATGCCGCTGGCTCAGGTGTGCAATTTCGTGGGCGAGAACAGCAGCCAGCTCATCCTCTGAGTGTGCGTGGTGAATAAGTCCGTTGTGGACCCCAATGATACCTCCGGGCACCGCAAAGGCATTAATTGTTGGATTATCGACGACCACTAACTGGAGTTGCCGGTCTCGCAGTTCGCTGTGTAGAACAAGCTCGAAGATCAGGTTCTCGATGTAATCCGCGAGCAGCGGATCGTCGAGCACTGGCGCCTGAGCTCTGAATACCTTCAGCCAGAGACTGCCGAGCCGGCGCTCGTATTGCTCCGAGTAAAGACTCGTACTCGCAGCTCCTAAATTCGGAATCTTAAGCTCGTCGGTGTCCGCCCATGTACCTGTGACGCTGATTAGAACCAAGACTGTCGCAAGGGCAGCGGCAAGAAATTTGGTGAACGGTTTAGAACATCGATAGAGCATGCAGAGACTTTAACTGACTTTCCTCCGATACGCGTGTCTCAGTGTGACAAAAGTAGGGAAGCTTGGTTCCCTATGGAGGTATACTTACCGCGGGGCAAACAGGGTTAATGAGATGGCTATTGCAAGCAGGGTCGACGCACGCGGTAAACGATGCCCGATGCCCGTGCTCATGGCTAAACGGGCCATCGCCGAATGCAATCCTGGCGACGCCATTGAGATCTTAGTCACGGATCCAAGTGCTCCTAAAGATTTTGAAACCTTTGCGCGTCTCGAAGGTCACAATGTGAGTTGGGAAGCGCATAACGAGGTGACGGCAATAAAGCTGACGGTAAACGCAGTGAAATGGGCTTCAGATACAGATACGTAGCGGGTTGCCAAGAAGGGTAAATGCAGATGATCGACACATTAAAAAAATGGTACCAACGCCACCTCGGCCGGGAAGAGTCGGTCATTCTCGTGACGCTACTAATCGGAAGCGTTGTGTTGCTGGGCGTCATGGGTGATGTACTCACTCCAGTGTTTATAGCCTTAATTCTCGCGTACCTCATGCAAGGTGTTGCTGATCAATTTGGGAAGTGGGGTTTTAAAGAGGGTCTTGCGCTTGCGGGCTCATCACTTGTCTTTGCTGGTGTCTTTCTGGGCTTTATGTTGGGTATTGCACCGTTGGTCTGGCGTCAGCTTGAGGGTCTCATACGTGAAGCCCCGGCGATGATGGGGGCGGTGCAACAGCAAGTGGAGGAACTCATTGCGAAGTATCCTATCGTGATTGAGCAGGCGCCGATCACCGAGATGCTGTCTTCCATGCAAGGGCAAGCGGCATCGCTGGGTCAAGCGATTGTCGGTTTTGGTCTCTCGTCTATTCCAGGTGTATTTACCTTCGCCATTTACATGGTCCTGATTCCGTTGATGGTGTTTTTCTTCTTAAAAGACCGCGACGAACTCATCGAATGGGTGCTCAGCTTTTTGCCAAAGGACCGTCCTGCGCTTGACCAGATTGGTCGTGACATGAACCGGCAAATTGCGAATTACGTGCGCGGCAAGGGCATTGAAATCACTATCATAGGCGCTGCGAGTTACATCGCTTTTATCAGTTTTGGTCTGAATTACACGGCGCTACTGGCACTGCTCGTTGGATTGAGCGTGATCGTGCCTTACATCGGCGCTTTTCTTGTCACTATTCCGGTGGTGTTGGTGGCGTTTTTTCAGTTCGGGTTAAGTGGGGACTTCTATTGGATTGTTACGCTCTACTTTTTTATTCAAGTGCTCGATGGAAACGTGCTTGTCCCACTGCTCTTTTCAGAGGCAGTGAACTTACATCCTGTGGCGATCATTATCGCCGTATTGATATTTGGCGGCTTGTGGGGTGTGTGGGGTGTCTTTTTTGCCATCCCGTTGGCCACACTCCTCAATGTGTTGTTGGTCTCGTGGCCGCAGACCGAGGTTTAGCGCACAAGTGCGCATAAAGGAGTATCTATGCAAATCTGGCGAATCGCTCGCTTCACACTATTAGCAGTCTTGGCATCTTTCGTGATGGCCTGCGGGGAAGAAGTCGCGGAGCCGACGGCTCCGGCGGTTGTAAACAAGAGCCCGAATGATGAGCGTGAGTATGCCGCGGTAACGCTGGATAATGGTCTCAAGGTTCTGATGGTCTCCGATGCGACCACCGAGAAGTCAGCTGCGGCTTTGAGTGTTGGCGTTGGTGCATTTTCAGATCCAATGGACTTTCAGGGGATGGCTCACTACCTCGAGCATATGCTGTTCATGGGCTCAGAGTCGTTCCCGGAGCCTGACGGGTATATGAATTTTGCGGCAGAGAATGGCGGTAGTTCTAATGCGTATACCTCGAGCGAAATCACCAATTACATGATCACCATCGAGAATGAGGCTTTTCCTGAAGCGCTGCATCGCCTTTCAGAGTTTTTTTCTGCGCCGATACTCGACCCGGACTACATTCAGAAAGAAAAGAATGCCGTCAACGCCGAGTGGTCTATGCGCAGAGAGTCCGAGGGACGGGCGATTTACCGACTACAGCGTGCGCTGCTGGGTGAGCATCCCGCCAACCGTTTTACCATCGGTAATCTGGATACTCTGGCAGA
>CAJWEV010000078.1 GCA_913031575.1 uncultured Halieaceae bacterium
CAAGCACTCACGCAGAAAGGTCAGACCTGCGTCTGCACCGCGCTCTACTGGAAGGGTCACTTAGTGAAAGCAAAAGTTGCGATCGCTCAGGGCAAGAAGCAACACGACAAGCGTGACACGGAAAAGCAGCGCGACTGGCAGCGCGATAAAGCGCGGATTGTTAGAGAAAACGTCAAACAGTAGCGCTACTGCAATCCAGCGTACGTATTCCAACCACCTAACGCCAGCGCAACAACCAGTGCGACGGGACGGTATGCATTACCCCCGAACCGATGGAACGCGCGGTGTCCTAACTGATCTCCGATAAAGCTCATTGGAAAAGCGAGCAGTAACAGTAGCAAGGGCGTTGTCGTCACCATGTCCGCAACCGTGAACATGACCACCGCAAGAACGTTCGACGCAAAGAAGAACGCCATCAAAAATGCCCGCGCCGCGCCTGGGTCTGTGATGACAGCCATGGCGTACACCACGACGGGTGGCCCCGGTATCGCAAAGGCACCGTTCATGAGTCCCGAGGCGATACCTGTTACCGCAGTCACCGACTTGGGCACTGAGACTTTGTTAGATGGCCTTACCATTGCTGTTGCAAGGGTTGCGACTATGACGGAGACCCCAATCCACAGCTGAAACTCGGATCGGGACATGCCGCTCAGGAGATATACGCCAACTGCTGTGCCTGCTAGCGATCCCAAGATCATGGGCGTGAACTGATCGACCGGGAACTTGCCCCACCATTCTTTATGGCTCGTGGAGCTGACCGCGATGGTTAAGGCTGCGGCCAATACCACAGCCTCAGCCGGTAAGAGCAGGAGAGAAAAAACGGGGACCGCAATCATGGCAAAGCCGAATCCCGTGAAGGCTCTCAACAAGGCCGCGGCGAAGGCGGTACTACCCACAGCAATAAGCTGAAGTGGTGACAATAATTCAAGTAGTGAGTCCATGAGCGCACCTCTCCCTCGGGCGTCGCTATGTTAGGCGAATGGAGCCGTCCGCTCACCCATATTTTTGCGTAAAAGTGGTTTTACCCGAGGGAACTAAGCGCACGAGGCATTTCAAAGACGCGTCAGCACCTGTATTTAGTGGCCACTTAGCAATTCGCTAATTGCGGTCTGGCAGCGACGTCCGTGATCGCGTGTCAGTACCCTCCGGTCCAGCCTGTCTTGCACCGCCTTGGCGACCAGGGTGTTTAAACAGATAAGGCGCTGCTCTCATACGGTCCTTCGCATCCAGCGACAGCAACACATCAATTCCGATTTCATGAACGAGCTCATGATAGTCAGCTGTCGATTGCCTCATGGCAATTAGGCCCGCCTCCAGTTCCTCACGGGTCAACGTCTCTGACTTTAGCAACTGACGCAAAGCGCGCTCCGACTGGCGAACGTCTCGTCGAGCCACTATTACCTCGCGAGAGTGTTCCCGCAACAGGGGTCGAGCTTTGTCTCGAACCGCTTTGGGTACGTCTTTGAACGCCCACGCCAACGGCGGGGGACTATGCCGCCCTTCCCGGAGCATATGACCCCCAATTAAACCCGCTAGCAATAGATTCAGGGCAATCGACACGACGACCAGGCCAATCAATGCTCTATGACTCATCTCTCTATTCCTCGCCCACAACCGTGAAGCTGTATTGCTCTGCCTGTGACCAGTCCTCCACAGGCTCATACACTGTCGACCCGACGGCAATACCCGCACTCAAGGTAAGGCTCGCCGCGAGTGTCGGCTTCCAGAAATCTGACGACAATGACTCCGCCACAACTTCGAGGCCTCTACCGAGCCGCTGAGACAGCGTTAGCTGCTGCGATAAGCCACGGGCAATCTGTTGTGCAACTTGAGTAGCATTTAATGTCGCCACCCGAGCGGATTGCTGAAGAAGACTGTCTAGCGACGCTTCCTCTCTGAGTATTTGGCGCACCTCATGACTTGATTGCAAAGCATCAAGCGTTGCCGCCCGCTCTGCTTCGGGCCATGCGCTCTGCTCAGCTCCGTAGGCAGCGATTACATCGATGGCCCGCCTATGGTTTTTTTCATCTGGGTTCATTCCTGTGTCTCCAGCTGTTTTTTCAAATTGCCGCGCGCCCTCACTAAGAGGGACTCCACGGCACGAACCGATAAATTCATGATCTCCGCCACTTCTCTATTCGAAAGATTTTGATAGTAGGTCAGTACCAAGGCGGTTCTCTGACTCTCGGGCAACCTCATTAAAGCGGTATCGATGGGCTGCTGCTCTCTCGGAGTATCAGACTCCGCAACGGGATACTTGCTCTCAGATGGGTCCCAGCCGAACTCACGCTGTCGCTTTCGCAAAATGTCGATGCACCGGTTATGGGCAATGCGGTGCAACCACGTCGTCAGCCGCGCCTTATTCGGATTGAAATCAGCCGATCGCTGCCAAAGCACCACCATCACATCCTGAGCAATATCCTGCGCGAGGGCGTCGTCATTAACGATGCGTTTCGCATAGACCTCTATCGCAGGGAGGTGTCGAACTACTAACTCTGAATAAGCACGCTGGTTACCCTCGCGAAGAAGGGCAACCAAGCGAGCTTGATCCACCTGCATTACCTTAGTTAGGTAGATTGAGTATCAGAGTTACCTTGATTCGACTCTTACTGCCCTTTTTCCATCCCCGTGCGCTGACCCTTCCCATGACCTCGGTGGCCGTCCCGCTCTTGCATCATGCGGCGGCGATCCTTACGTGCCTCTCTAAACTCGTTCTTGGTTATCTGACCATCACCATCACCATCCATGCGGTGAAAGGCAGCGCGCCATCGCTCGCTTTGCGTAACGACACCATCGCCATCAGCATCCAGTGCATCGAAGCGAGACAAAGCCTCTTCGGTACGCTGAGTCGCTACCTGACTGACTTCATCACGTGTTATCTCGCCATCACCATTGGTATCCATCCGCATTTCAGGTGCATCACGGCCGTCAGGCATCCGGAACTCGTCAAAACTAATGGCGCCATCATTATTCGCATCCATCTTCTTCACCGCATTTTTTAAACGTTCGCCGCCCTTTCGGTGGTCACCGTGACCGTCGGCCATAGCTGGCATCGCGAGAGCGCTTGCGATCAAAAACACCATTGAATAACCTCGATTCATCTCATTTTCCTTAGCGCCCTTGGGCATCTTTTTATCTATTCAACATTGATACGGAACGGTGCATCAAATTCCGTCGGTACCGTGGCTGAGAAATTTTCGCAAATTGCGAATTTTATATTGCGAAAATACGCTCTACCCAGCACACAAAAAACGTAAAAAATCATTAAGATCGATTGATGATTAATCCTGTGGGCTTCATTAGCGGCTAGTAACAGAAGGGCGAGCTAGGAATCAGAGTAGATCCAACGCTATTTGCAGACCCTTCACAGTCTCACGTAAGGCATCTGCATCGTAAGGTACGGCATCGCCCACGCCCCAAACGGGCTGGGGGAACGAAGCGTCACCTTCAAAACGGACAATGTGGTGCACGTGAAGCTGTCGGACCATGTTACCCAGGGCCGCCACATTGAGCTTGTGTGGGGCGAACAGTTGATCCAACGCTTTCGATAGTCGAACAGACTCACCGAGTAGCAGGTGTTGCTGCTCTTCGGCTAGCTCATGGATCTCAGCTATGTCAGGCACTTTTGGAATTAGAATGAGCCACGGGTAGCGACTATCGTTCATGAGCCGCACCTCACAGAGGTGCCAGTCGGCAATGTTCACCGTGTCTTTTTCTAGCTGCGGATCGAGTCGGAATGCGTAGGGGTCGTCCATCAGTCCTCCAATGCGGGAAGCACTGAAATCTCATCGCCAATAGCAATGTCGCCCGACTCGATAATCTTCGCACAGAGTCCCCCGTGACCAAGCATGGCCGCTACGCCACCTTTGCCGAGATTCTCTTCCATGCGTGCGCAGGGATGACATAGCTGAGTCGCCTCAAACATCGCTGAGCCGATGCGGAACCGCTGTCGACGGAGCGCATTGAGATTGACGCCCTTTACCACCAGATTGCGTCGAAGCAATCCAGGGTCAATAGCATCACGCCCTAGGAAATGCGCTACCTGTGCAATGAACTCTTCAGAAATGATGGACACCTGCCGACCGGAACCCGGTGTTTTAACCATTCGGTGGTCGCCTTCGAGCCCCAGTGTCGCCACGGCCTTGGTTACAGACACTGACTGCAGCGGCTCGCGCCGCTTCGGTCGAACACCAATCCAAGTAAGCTCGCCTGGCGCAATGTCGAGCGCGTAGCGATCCAGTGGGTTTCGTCGCTTAGTCATCACAACCCCCCTTACTTCCTTCCACTTCCCATCGCTTCCATTATTGCCCGGTCAACCAACGAAACTGTTGCAGCTAAAGAATACGACAAGCGCCGCTAACAATCCGATCAATAAATCTTTTCGCCATAGCGTCACACCCGCCATCACAGCCAGCGTCAGAAACTCGATGGGACCAGCTTCCAGCTGACCTTCGGACCCTGTGAGAGTTGTGACAACCAGCGCAGCCATGACGGCAGGGCCCACGTGATCAAGAATTCGAATGACACGATCGGGAAACGATACACCCGATAGCATTAACACAAACGACGCGCGCATCGTGTAGGCACCGATACCCGCCAAGACAATGCCCCAAAACAAACTCACGCAGCTCTCCACTCGTTGATTGTGGCGACAACAAGCGACACCAACACGGCAATGATAAGACCCACCTGATTGTCTAAATGGGAAGACCACAGTGTGACACCGGCACTGGTAACCGCGGTCAGAATCTGGCTCTTTCGCTTTATGGCCATCAGTAATAACCCCAGAAACATCAGTGTAATGGCGATCTCAATGCCAATGGAGTCAGGAATAATTGGCGCAAGGATAATTCCCAGCCCCGTAAAGACCGCCCACATAAACCAGAAGGTGAAACCAGCCGCGAGGTAGTAGTGCCTGAAGTCCGTATCGTCCGACAAGTCCCTGACCTGCGTGAGGGCAAAGACCTGATCGATCAAAACATAGGGTCCCACCCAGCGAAACCATCGTGGTTGCACCTGGAAACGCGGCGCAAGTGTGACCGAATAAAGGATATGCCGTGCCGTCACAATGAGTGTTGTCGTGACTGCCGCCGAGACCGCAGCGCCCTCGCCCACTAGCGTGATGAGTGTCATCTGCGCTGAGCCACCGAACATGACAATGGAGCTGGACCAGCCCAGCAGGTGGGGCACACCAGACTCAACCACCATGACGCCGAAGAGCAGCGCAAAGGGTAAAGCAGGCAAAAAGAGCGGCACCATATCTTTGAAGGCCGCCCTGACAATAGGGGATAGAA
Organism: uncultured Halieaceae bacterium; assembly: GCA_913031575.1. Lineage (GTDB taxonomy): Bacteria > Pseudomonadota > Gammaproteobacteria > Pseudomonadales > Halieaceae > Luminiphilus. The sequence continues at coordinate 5,295 of CAJWEV010000078.1, forward strand.
TTTTCATGCGCGGAATGTACGCGAACTGTTTTGTTATGGCTCTCTAGCGCTTGATGTATACTTCACAGCTCGGGGGCGTTATGGATTCGACGACGGTCACGAAACCTGCGGTGCATGCCGTGATGACAGCCAATCACGTTAATCCAAAGCTGTTAACTAATAGTTGCCAACGACGACAACTACGCACTAGCGGCTTAAAACCTGCTAGCGGTCTATCCCAAGATGCCAGTATCGAGGGTGTGACTGTCACTTAGAACTGGACAGCGGTGCCTTATGTCTCGGGAGACACCGTCAAATTTTACGAGACTCGCGGTCTACGTCCTGACCGTTGGGCTGTTGACCGTTAAATTAATTAACGGAAACTAAGCATGTAGAGCCAAAGGCAGAGTACTGGCGGACGCGGGTTCAACTCCCGCCGCCTCCACCA
>CAJWEV010000079.1 GCA_913031575.1 uncultured Halieaceae bacterium
GCAAACCCTTCGCTTGCGAGGATGATGCAAGCCGCACCATCCGTAATCTGCCCGCAGTCGAGTTTCCGTACTCGTCCCTCGATGACCGGGTTGAGTGTTTCATCACCACTGAAACTACCTTCCGCGAACTGCCAAGCACGTGTTTGCGCATTCTCGTTCAACTTCGCATTGGCAAAGTTGATTTCGGCTATCTGAGTTAAATGATCATCTCGAATACCGTAACGCCGGTCATATTCCTCGGTAATCAAATCGAACATAAACGGCCAGGGAAAGTCACAGCTGAGCGCCTCGTGCCCTTGCCACGTTGCCGCGCCTAAATACTCAGCACCGGTTTTACCGCTCACATTTCGCATGAGCTCAAGTCCAACCACACAGGCAGTTTCGTAATGACCCGCCTCGATGTCGCGCATCGCACCGAGAATCGCCATTGACCCAGACGCACACGCTGCCTCGTGCCGAGACGTCGGCAACATCGCAAGTTCAGGGCATACTTGGCCGAAAAAGCCGCCGATAAGACCTTGTCCAGCGAATAGATCGGCAACAAAATTTCCTACATGGCCGACCTCAATCTGGGCTGGTTCGATGCCTGCGTCCCTGACCCCATCGGTCAGTGCCTCGGTAAACATGTCATACACTTCAAGGCCTTCGCGCGCCCAATTACGCGAAAAGTCCGTCTGACTGCCACCTAAAATATAGACGTTGTTGCTCATGTAACGCCTCGATTTGTTATTTGTGTGAGGGATGAACAAATACTTTACTCGCTGCGTGCTATCAGCGCGAGTGAAACAGACTCTGCCAGTTAGAGGGTTGATACATCCCCAGTCGAGGAAATCTCTCAAGATTGCGGTATGTGTCCGCCCGAGCGGCATACCCGGTACCAGCCTAAACAACAACTCACAGCACAAAAAAACCACCGGATGGGTGGCTTTTTTTTGAGATGGTGGGTCGTGCTGGGTTCGAACCAGCGACCAATTGGTTAAAAGCCAACTGCTCTACCGACTGAGCTAACGACCCGAAAACTGGTGCAAGAGGGCGCGTATCCTACGGTTTACACGCGAAAAATCAAGCCCTGAAAAATACCGTCCCATGTCGTGTGTTTACACGCCATAAGACCAGTGGGATAAAGCCGCAAAAACACCAAGACGAGCAATAACTCCGCGGCGCAGAGCTCTTCTCAATCAAGGCTATCTAAAAAGTCCTTAGCCAATTGTGCCGCAGGATGTTGTTCCCCGCCGTAGTCGGCAATGACTTGGTTAAGATACTCCTTCGATCGATCTATATTGCCCTTTAGTGCGTGGACTCGGCCCAGCTTGTAAAGTGCATCGGGGACCTTGCGATCATTGGGGTATTGATCCAGTAACAACTGGAAATTCTGGCGTGCCGACTCAGGGTCAACTGGCTCAATAACGAGATACAGCTCACCGAGCCAGTAGTGCGCATTCGGCGCAAATCGACCGAATGGATAACTAGCCAAAAAGGTATTGAACGCGTCAACTGCCGCCGCAAACTGCCGCTCTCTTACCAAGCCGTAAGCCGACTGATACGCCTCGCGCTCACCCGGCTGTACCTCGGCCACCGCCTCTCGTACGTCTCCTAACGACGCACTCTCATCGGGGGCTGGGCTATCCGTTTCCTCGTCGCCTTCGATGAAAGCTGATGGATCGGCTGTCCCGATGGCCGCTAAACGTCGATCCATCTCAACGTAACGTTCGAGAGACTGATCTTGCAGACGCATGAGCAGACTGGCCTGCTCTTCTACCAGACCATTCAGCCGACGGATTTCTTCCTCTAGTTGCTGAACCCGAAGCGCAAGCGAACGTGAGTCCGTTGATGATAATGGAAGAGGCTGACTGCCGGTGAAGTCAGCAGAGGTGTCCGCCTGCACGTAAGGAAGCACTGCCGCCTGCTCGGCCACAGGCTCAACAGTGGCTACTTGAGCCACACTCGTCGATGCCCAAACAAAAAAGCCGGCGACAAGCGCCGGCTTTTTAACTCGTCGAAGAATCATAACGTCTTACTTGATCTCCACGCGTCGATTCTTCATCCAGCTAGACTCGCCTGAACCGTAAGCCACCGGATTTTCCTCGCCATAACTGATGGTTTCGATACGATAAGCAGGAACACCACTGGCTACCATGTAATCACGTACCGCATTTGCACGACGCTCACCCAGAGCCAAGTTGTACTCTCGGGTTCCACGCTCATCCGTATGGCCTTCGAGTCGAACATTACCGCTATCGGCCATCATGAGAGCCACGTGTGCATCGATGACAGCACGCGCGTCATCACTGAGTGCTGAACTATCGTAATCGAAGTAGAAAACACTACCGGCGGCGGAAGCAGCGTCCATTAGACGACGCTTCTCTTCGCGCTTTTCAGCCATCATCATGGCTTTCTCTTTTTCAATTGCTCGCTGCTCGGCAGCTGCAGCCTCAGCCGCTGCGGCTTGCTCTGCAGCAGCACGTTCTGCCGCAGCCTGCGCTGCAGCTTCTTCCTTGGCGGCATTGCTTGAGCACGCGCTCACTAATGCAGCCATCAAAACAACAGCAGCGGCTTTCCCCAAAGTATTTTTCGTTGTCATGGCGTGTTTCCTACACAGGTTTTTTGAATACTACATATAATGTAGCGCATATATGTCCATTTGTTGAACATGTGGGCTCTTTTTTCATCATTGTTTGGGCAACATGGGGGACCAAGCCGGCTCCTGCACGCTACCCGAGCGCGCCGGCAAGCTGAATTTAACTCCCCCATCCACAGCGACCGCACCGAGCACACTCCGCTCACCTCTCTTAGTCGCATAAATAACGAGCGATCCGTTGGGCGCAATACTAGGACTTTCATCCAGCGAAGTTTCGGTTAAAACAGTGAGTCGCTCAGTGACTAAATCGAAGACAGCAATGTGAAAACGTCCGTCTCGCTGATGCACTAAAGCCACATTACGACCGTCTTCAGCAACACGTGCTCGCGCGTTATATCGCCCCTCGAAGGTCACTCGCTCAATCTTCCCGGTAGCGAGTTCATAACGATAAATCTGTGGGCGACCACCGCGATCGGAGGTGAACAGCAGCGATTTTCCATCTGGCATCCAGGTGGGTTCCGTATCGATGGCGTAATGCCGTGTCAGCCGGGTCAGAGCCTTTGTCTCAAGATCCAAAAGGTAGATATCGGGACTGCCATCCTTCGATAAAACGAGCGCCATAAACCTGCCGTCAGGAGACCACACCGGTGAGTTGTTTAAGCCCTGAAAATTGGTCAGCTGCTCCCGCTCTCCGGTGGCGAGTACTTGTCGATAAATAGCAGGGCGAGACGACTCAAAAGAAACATAGGCAACTTCTTTCCCATCGGGTGACCAACTCGGCGCCAAGATGGGGTCGCGCCCTTCAAGAAGGACAATAGGACGACTGCCATCGGCATCAGCAACGGTCAACCGATAGAAGTCTTTGCCCTCGGGATTACGTGTCACTGACACATAAATAAGCCGGGTTGCGAAAGCGCCTGGTATGCCGGTCAGCTTTTCATAAATCGCATCCGCTACACCATGCGCCACCATACGGGCCTCGGGTTCGCTACCAACCACTTGGCCCGAGAATAACTCAATACCTCGCTCGACATCGTGAAGCGCGAAGTCAACACGTAATTGCGTGCCCTTGGTGACCCGACCAATCACCAAATACCGCGTCGCGATTGCTCGCCAGTCACGATAAAAAATGTCCTCTTTCGATGTCGGCAGACTCAACATGTCACGGCGGCTGACAGGACTAAATTGACCACTGCGCGCAAGATCGGAATCGATAATCTGTGCAAAGTCCACGGGCGATGTACCCAAGCCATCCCAGGCGAAGGGAGCAATTGCAATCGAGGTTGGATTATCGATACCGCGCGTGACCTGAATCTCAAGTTGCCCCCAAGCGAGAGACGAGTAAATCAGGCTCAACAAAAGGAGGGTTATGCTCTGCGCCATACCTAATACCTCAGATCTTCTGGCTTAAATCGTAGGGGAAAGCGTCGAAAGTATCGCTCGAAATCGGAAATAGACAAGACTGTGACCTCGGGGAAGCTCGCCACTCGCTCAACGGCGGCAATCGCACTGCGATCAAATGCCACACTTCCACTGCTGCTGGATACCGAGATACCGACGACTTCACCCGTGGGTACCAAGCTGATAATGAGTAGCACCTCCATACCGTTTCTCGCCGACGGCGGCCGTCGCCAATTCTGAGTGATTCGCGCCTGCATTAATCCGGCAACCTGCTGAACCTCGTCAACTTCCTCGTTGGGCAGTTGCTCATCCGCATCTGGTAAATCTTCGAAGCCTGCCATCAACTCGCGTTGCAGCTCGGCAAGTCGCTCCTCCTGAGATACTGAAGGCGCAGACTCCGGCAGCTCAACGACAGGCTCAGGTGGTGGCGACTCGACCTGTGGCGAAGGCCTAGGTGCGGGCTTTGGTTCAGGTTTCGGCTCTACCACCTTCGGTTTGGGTTTGGGTTTGGGCTTTGGTTTTGGCTTATACAACGAGACCAATGATGCCTGAACCACCTGTGGCTGCGCAGTGATCGTCGGCGAGGCAGTCGTCCACCCACCTTCTAGGGCAAAAACAAACAGCAGATGAACCAGTAACGCGACTAGCGCCGGAATCCCGAAAATGAGTAAACGATCCGAGTTCACTATCGCCTCGCAGGCGCCTCGGTCACCAACCCGACAGATGGCGCCCCCGCTTCTTGTAGCTCTGACATCAGCACCACCACCTCTCCATAGGGAACAGCGGCGTCACCCCAGACCATTACCGCCTTATCTGGGTTACGCTTCAAAACGGTTGCGACACGCTGCTTGACGGTTTCCATACTCAGTGCCTGATCATCACTGGCTCCCAAATTGAGATACAACCTGGCTTGCGCATCGATGGAGACAATAAGAGGTTCGGCGTCGCTGTCTGACACCGGCGAGGCGTCAGCCTTCGGCAAATCCACCTCGACACCCTGCATAAGCAGCGGTGCTGTCGCCATAAAAATAACCAGCAAGACCAACATCACATCGATATAAGGTACGACATTTATCTCGGCGACAGCTCGTCGAGATCTCACTAGTTGTTGCCTCGCTTCTGGGCGTAACTCTGGCGTTGCAATAACCCCGAGAACTCATCAACAAACGACTCATAGCGGTTGAGTAGCGCATCCGCCTTTGCCGCAAATCGGTTGTAGGCCAAGACCGCTGGAATGGCCGCAAATAGCCCCATAGCAGTCGCAATCAAGGCCTCCGAAATACCGGGAGCCACGGCCGCTAGCGTGGCCTGCGAGCTGGTAGCCAATCCACGAAACGAGTGCATGATGCCCCAGACTGTTCCAAATAAACCGATGTAAGGACTGGTAGAGCCTACCGAGGCGAGGAACGGTAGGTGCCGCTCAAGTCGGTCGCTCTCGCGCATCAGAGCAACACGCATTGCCCGGCGAGAGCCCTCGACCATAGCCTCAGCATCCATATTGGGCTGGCGGGACAGCTTCGAAAACTCTTTGAAACCGGCTCTGAACAGCGCCTCACCACCGGTGATATCGACGCCCTCCTCAATCGCATCCGAGCCCTCTCGGTACAGCTGCGCGAGATCCATTCCCGACCAAAATCGATCCTCAAAATCGAGCAACTCTTCATTCGCACGCCCGAGAATGATCACTCTCTGGACAATCATGAACCA
>CAJWEV010000080.1 GCA_913031575.1 uncultured Halieaceae bacterium
GCGGTAGGATCCACCTCTGCCTGCCTTGCTGGCATTGTGGATTACCTCAAGACACGTAAGCAGTTCGGCAAATTGATCGGCTCATTCCAGGCGCTCAAGCATCCGACTGTTGATATCTATGTGGGGATGGAGCACTCGCGGTCGCTGGTCTATCACGCATCGAGCGAGATTGACGATGGCCCCCTTAGTGTGGAGGCGGAAGTTGCCTGTCGTATGGCGAAAGCCAAAGCGTCAGACACCATTCAATATGCGGGTGATCGATCGGTGCAATTCCATGGGGGATTTGGTTTTACCTGGGAGTGCGATTCGTCGCTGTTCATCCGACGCGCCGCCTGGAGCCAACAGCAGTTCGGCGACGCAATGCATCATCGGAAGCGTTTGGCACCCTTACTTCTGGACGTCTGAGTTATTCACTTTTGGACTGTTGGTGATACTGACCACTGCCCTTGAGTTAGCGTGTCGTCTCGGCGCTTCTTTCTACCGGCGCCTCATCGTGATTCAACTCAAGTTGCCGGTCTTCCGATGCTGTGATTCAGTCGCTGGCAGGTTTTTAAGAGATACCGCACCGTATTGCCGCCCATGAATTTTCGGATGTCTCCTTCCAATAGGCCCCGCGCTTACAGAGATTTTCTTGTGTTGAGTAGCCCGCACTGTATGAGAGCGGGCGAGGTAATATTGTCACCCGCATCTGCCATTGGAGCCATAAATCTGACCACTAGGGGACTTTGTAACCACGATCAACATCTTAATTATCGTCTAGCATGCGGGGAACACCTATCTGACTTCTCTAGGAGCAATCCAGCATGGGTCTTGACCAGAGCAGCTTATCGGCTTGAAGGTCTGTGACGTCAAGTGACTGCTGCACTGCTAGCGCATCGGGAGAGGATGCCCGCCTATAAGCACCAGTAACGCGGTTTTGAGAATTCTCACCGCGGAGAGCCAAGGGTGTAAATCGCCACTACAATGGCATGGGACTGCACCGTGATGAGTTTCAGCAGAAACCGAAACGCAGTCATGTCTAACCTTTTTATTTTGGTTGATGCGTCTGAACCGACTTAATGATCGTAAGCCCAGCCATGAATGAATCTAAGCTCATCCTAGTTCTTGGCGACCAACTTAGTATGAATCAGCCGGCCTTGAAACGCGCTAAACGGGGCCGTGACGTTGTCTTGCTTGCCGAGGTTGCCGAAGAGGCCACCTACGTTCGCCATAACCGACATAAGATTACATTGTTGTTTGCTGCCATGCGTCACTTCGGTCTTGAGCTTGAGGCGCTTGGACACAATGTCCACTACATTGCCATCGATCAAGGTATGGCGAGTCTTGAAGATGCCGTTCGTAGTGTCTTAGAGCAGACCGTAACTGACGAAGTTATTGTCTGCGAGCCCGGAGAATATCGGCTTGTGCATCAGATGCGGACTTCATGGTCATCCTCGCTTGGGATTCCGGTGACTGTTCTTGAGGATGATCGATTTCTAGCATCCCATGAAGATTTCGAATGCTGGGCTCGTGGAAAAAAGCAGCTTCGAATGGAGTTCTTTTATCGGAAGATGCGCGAGCGCTATCAGCTGTTAATGGACGACGGTCAGCCGGCGGGTGGCAAGTGGAATTACGATGCGGACAATCGCTCGGGTTGGCGTAACCAGCGGGAGATTCCTGCGCGGCCGGACGTGCCTATTGATGATATTACATCAGCTGTAATCGCCGATGTTAATCAACGTTTCCCGAATAACCCCGGTGACCTGAGTCAGTTCCGACTGGCGGTGACCCATACTGATGCGGAGCGTCAGTTCGATTGGTTTGTAACCCACGCGTTAGAAGATTTTGGGACCTATCAAGATGCGCTGGTTGAAGAGTCACCGTGGGTCTTCCACGGCTTAATCTCCATGTACATCAACTGTGGACTGCTTGATCCGCTGGCAGTTTGTCAGCGTGTCGAGATCGCTTGGCGGGAGGGCAGCTGCTCGCTCTCCGCAGCGGAAGGCTTCATACGGCAGGTGTTGGGTTGGCGCGAATACATACGCGGTATTTATTGGTTGCTCATGCCCGAGTACAAAACCCGAAACACATTGAGTGCGACGCGCCCTTTGCCTGAGTTTTTCTGGGACGCAAATACCGATATGCGCTGCTTAAGTCGCGCAATAGAACAATCACTTGATCACGGCTATGCCCACCATATTCAGCGTTTGATGGTGATTGGTAACTTCGCACTACTGACTGGTCTCGATGTTATGGAGGTTTGTGACTGGTATCTCGGTGTGTATGTGGACGCTTGTGAATGGGTAGAGCTACCTAACACTCTTGGTATGGCTTTGTATGGCGACCATGCGGTGATCGCAAGTAAACCTTACGCCGCCAGCGGCAAGTACATTCAGAAGCAGGGCAACCACTGTCAGCAGTGCCGTTACAAGCCATCCAAGACCACCGGCCCTGACGCTTGTCCCTACAACAGTCTTTACTGGCGGTTTATCGACCGTCATCTGGACAGCTTCGGGAGCAATCCGAGAATGGGGCTGATTGCCGCCAACTGGCGCAAGCGTGATCCTGAAGAGCGTTCGGTTGTTGTGCAGTGGGCCGATAAAATGATCGAGGAGTGGGCCTAGCTACGGCTTTTCTTCAGTATGTAACGACGTCCCGAGCAGCGTTTTGAGCAATACACCACTGATTCCCAGTTCAGCTTCCACTTCGCACGCCAAGCGAAGGGGCGGTTACACACAGGGCAGACTTTGACCGGTAGATCAGACTTTTTCACTGTCGATGGGCCAATCGGCGGCGTCGGTTATGTAGTCGGGCTGTAGAGGCCGAACACCTCCCCACTTGGCAATAAAAATTCCCTTCGGATCATGGTCAGCCGCTTGTTTCGCAAGGTTGAAATGGCGACCACCTCGTGGATCGCTTCCTATTCCCGCGATGTATTGCCAGTTTCCATAGTTGCTTCCGACGTCATAGTCGATCAGGTGTTTTTCAAAAAAAGCCGCTCCGAATCGCCAGTCACCCTGTAGCTCATTGATAAGACAGCTAGCCGCGATTTGGCGCCCGCGATTGCTCATCCAGCCGGTCGCCACCAACTGCCGCATCAAGGCATTGACGATGGGATAGTTAGTGTCACCAGCGCACCAGCGTGCAAAATTACGTGGCTCGAAGGTGGACCGTCGCGGCTTACCCGTTAGCCCTGAAAGTAGGAATAGCGCTCTACCGTCAACTTCAGCGCGCCAGTAGAAAAACTCACGCCACAATAATTCGAAAAATAGCCAGTACGTGGACTCGTTGGCGACTTTGTTCTTCTCGAAGTCAAAAATCGTATGGGCCACCTCACGCACCGAGAGGTTGCCGTTGGCTAGCCAGGGGGAGAAGGTGCTCGAACCATCAAATCCATCAAGGCAATTACGCGTCAGTTTGTACTGTTTGATGGATTCGTCGTCCCAGATAAATTGTTTAACTCGTCGCAGGCCTGCGCGGCGACCGCCCGGTAGCGGTAAGCCGGGATGTGGTTTGTGAATTGAGGGTGGAATGGCGTCGAACTGTGCCGACGGTGCTGATGGAAGTTGCTCTGGTGCTGCCTTTGGACCTCTGACGTTCAGTTTTTCGACCTTTCGTCTGAAGGGGGAGAACACTTGCGGAAGGTCTTCAAGGGCCATCGGCAAGTCAGTTTCGGTAAATAAGCTATTACCGCGGTGAATTTGAACGGGGATATCCAGTTTTTCTGCAAGGTAAGTCACGGATTGCTTCTCTTCCCAGCCCGGATGATCACTAACACTGACTTCAGTAATGCCGTATCGCTTGACGATGTGAGGTATGACCAGTTCGGGAGATCCCTCCAGCACAAGAAGATCTTGCCCGAGCGCCTGGAGGTCCTTTTTGAGTTCTATAAGTGACTCGCGTAAGAAGCGATCTCGCTGCTTACCGACTCCTGTCAGATTGCACCATGGCTTTGGTTTGGGCATGAGGAACAGACATAGCAAAGAATCTGCGGCTGCATGGCTGGCGATAGCAGGGTTGTCATTGAGCCGTAGGTCGGTTCGAAACCAGTGGAGATGTCGCATCCGTAAACCTTTAATATAAGATACACATACTACAAGACCTCCATGCCACCATAATAAGAGTCTTTGTACTTCAAGTCGGACGTAGTCTCGACGCGGAACCTGGCTTTGTTTTGCATTTAGGGCGAATGCAGGCCTATTCTTCTTCGCATATTTCGCTTTGCTCGCAGCGAAGTGATGACGCGGTGTCAAAAATAAAAGCACTCTGAATGGATTTAACAAAAGGTCGTCTCTATGAGCACACAGGATACGCTACTCAGCCCTACAACCGTTGGGGGACTCAAACTAACTAATCGTGTAGTGATGGCGCCAATGACGCGGAATCAGTCGCCGGATAATATTCCAACGGACGCCAACGTCGAGTACTACCGAAAACGTGCCGCAGGTGGTGTGGGCCTGATCGTGACCGAAGGGACCTGTGTCGATCACATTGCAGCAAGTGGATACCCAGGTGTTCCCTACATTCATGGTAACGATCGCCTAGCGGGTTGGAGACGAGTGATCGAGGCGGTTCACGCCGAAGGCGGGAAAATTGTACCTCAGCTATGGCATGTGGGCGGCATGCGCAAGCGTGGCGTCCTACCCGAGGGTAATGTCGACGGCTACGCTCCTTCCGGTATGAATGTTCCTGGCAAGGCCAACCGACACACTATGACCACCGCTGATATTGACGATGTGATAGCCGCGTTTGCTAAGGGTGCTCGTGACGCTCAGGCGATTGGTTTTGATGGATTAGAAATACACGGTGCTCATGGCTACCTACTAGATCAGTTCTTCTGGGAAGGCACCAACCAAAGAGATGACGAATACGGTGGCTCGATGGCAGATCGCGGTCGTTTCGTATCGGAGATTATTGCTGCGTGTCGTGCGGAGGTGGGTAAGGACTTCCCCATTATTCTCCGATGGTCGCAATGGAAGCAGCAGGACTACACCGCGCGCTTGGCGCCGACGGAGGCATTGCTGGCTGAATTTCTTGCACCGCTTGTCGATGCAGGCGTCGATATTTTCCATTGTAGTCAGCGCCGTTTCTGGGAGCCCGAATTCGAGGGCAGTGACCTTAATCTCGCTGGCTGGGTCAAGAAGTTGACCGGTGTGCCGACGATTACTGTCGGTAGTGTCAGTCTCGACGCAGACTTCATCCCAGATCCCGGTGAGGTTGGCTTCAAAGCCGCTAAGCCTGCATCGCTCGACCGGCTCAATGAAATGCTGGATCGAGGTGACTTCGATCTGGTGGCCGTGGGCAGGGCGCTCATCGCTAACCCCGATTGGGTGCGAGTGGTGGAGCGTGGTGATGTCACCAGACTTGTGGCCTTCGAAAAGCCCATGTTGATGACGCTCGATTAAAAAGGAGTCATCTCGAGTAGCTATAACAATAGCCACCCTTAGAGGGTGAGTTTTCACATAGATTTCTTATCACGATAGTTACTCAATGCGGTAATTTAGCGTTCACAACGCCGGGGGAATTTGGCGCTCGGTTTCAATCTGTGTTCCCAATACAGAAGACACTTGATGGTTTTTGCGGACTCAAAACGACTCAAAAGTCGTTGGCACCAGAGTTGCCATGCGATGACTGGG
>CAJWEV010000081.1 GCA_913031575.1 uncultured Halieaceae bacterium
TCCCCTAGGGGGTTCGAACCCCTGTTCCCGCCGTGAAAGGGCGGTGTCCTAGGCCTCTAGACGAAGGGGACGGAACGTAGTGCACGTGCTGTACTTCGCAAGGCCGCGAATAGTAGTAATACTGGTCATCTGCGTCAAGCGTTCGATCAAAGGTTTCGAAAAACCTGCGCGATTTAGTTAAACTCCGCGCCTCAATGAGATGTGGAGCCCAAATGCCGGCCGCTTTAGAAATTTCTAGCCTAAAAAAAACCTACGCTAACGGATTTGAGGCGCTTAAAGGCATCGATCTGAATGTGCAAGAGGGTGACTTCTACGCACTACTCGGTCCGAATGGTGCCGGAAAATCGACGACCATCGGCATTATCAGTTCATTGGTCTCTAAATCCAGCGGGACAGTTCGTATCTGCGGCATCGATATCGATGACGATTTTTCGCGTGCGAAGAAGCAGATAGGCATTGTTCCCCAAGAGTTCAACTTCAATGTTTTTGAGAATGTTGAAGACGTTCTGATTCATCAGGCGGGCTATTACGGGTTATCCATTGGTCTTGCTCGCGAACGAGCTGTCTATTATCTCGAGAAGCTCGGTATTGCTGATAAGCAGCATGTTCAGATGCGCACGCTATCAGGTGGCATGAAGCGCCGATTAATGATTGCCCGCGCCCTTATCCATGAGCCGCGTGTTCTTATCCTAGATGAGCCGACAGCCGGCGTTGATATCGAGATGCGCCGCAGTATGTATGAGTTCCTGCGCAAGACGAATGAAGAGGGTCGTACCATTATTTTGACTACGCATTACCTCGAAGAGGCGGAAATGCTCTGTCGTAACGTGGCAATTATTAACCATGGAAAAATCGTCACCGAGGGCACCATCAAGGATCTCCTTCGGGACCTGAACAGCGAGACATTTCTGCTCGATACACAAGACGTTTTGCCACCAGGCATCGAGGTGCCTGGATTCGCGCTGAGGCAAGTGGAACCGAGGTGTTTAGAGTTTGACTTGGCGAAAGGTCAGGATCTGACACAGGTGTTCACGGCACTTAGTAGTGCGGGCGTTACTGTTGTCAGTATGCGTAACAAGGAAAATCGTCTTGAACGGATGTTCGTCAATATTTTGGAGGGCTCATCATGAGCGCTCACGAGCAATGGATCGCCTTTTTGACCATCATGCGGAAGGAGGTCCGACGTTATATACGTATATGGACTCAGACTCTCCTACCTTCAGCTATCACGATGTCGCTATATTTTCTGATCTTTGGAACGCTCATTGGCAAGCGGATCGGCACCATGGGTGGCGTCAGTTATATGGAATTCGTCGTACCGGGCCTCATCATGATGGCAATCATCACCAACACCTACGCCAACGTTGTTGGCTCGTTTTTTGGCGCGAAATTTAATAACAGTATTGAGGAGTTATTGGTCTCACCCACACCCAATTACGTGATTGTTTTGGGGTATGTAGCGGGCGGTGTATCACGCGGGATCCTCGTGTCGATTATCGTTACCTCGGTAGCACTTTTTTTTACCAAGCTCCATATTTACAACTGGTTCGTCGTCATTAGCGTCGTAGCACTGACATCGGTTGCGTTTTCACTGTGTGGACTTATTAATGCCGTATTTGCCAATACATTTGACGACGTCAATATCGTACCCACCTTCGTATTGACCCCGTTGACGTACTTGGGAGGTGTTTTCTATACGCTTGATCTCCTCCCCGATTTTTGGGCGGGTGTGTCTCAGATTAACCCTCTAGTATACGTCGTGAATGCCTTTAGATACGGCGTTCTTGGTGTAAGCGATGTTGATATCACTGTGTCGTTCACAATGTTGATTGGTTTGACTGTGGTTGCCTTTGCTTATGCGATGCATTTATTGAGCACCGGCACACGTTTGCGAACCTAGGCCATGAGGGGTGTTCTTGGAAAAACCGTTGCCGCGCCCGGCGAGTACGCTCCCAGCGTTCTAGAACGCATCGATCGTCGACTAGGTCGTAGCGATATCACAAAGCCGTCTGAGAATGTCGGCAATGGACATGACGTTTGGCATTGTTATGAATTGAGCTGGATGTTGCCAGATGATGTGGTTACCTTCACGACTGGTGCTCTAATCATTCCGGCAAGCAGCGCGTTCACTGTTGAATCAAAGTCCCTGAAACTCTATCTCAACTCGCTAAACGCGCACGTCTTTAACAATCACGAAGAGGCTATCGCCTGCATCGAGACCGATTTGTCAGAGCTGACTCAGTCGCAAGTGAAACTAGTCCGCGTTGATCCTGAAAAAATTCAGGCTATGTCCTGCGAGCTGGGTAGTGACGCTATTCGACTGGGTGGCGTGGGCGCAACAGTTGCCTGTCGCTTCGTTGGATTCCGCTCACTTTGCCCGGTCACTGCACAACCAGATTGGGCGAGCCTGTGGGTTGAGGTCTCGGCTTGTGACTATGATGAGGCATTAATAATTAAAGCCATCGAATCACTGCGAAACCATCAGGGTTTTCATGAGCAATGTGTTGAGGATTTGTATTCTCGTATTGAAAACGCGCTGACTCCTTCAGAGTTACATGTGGTAGGCTTTTTTCAGCGCCGAGGCGGTATCGATATAACTCCTTGGCGTTCGTCAGTCTCGATCCAACCTCGGATTACTCGCCTTTTTGAGCAGTAACAAAGTCGTTCATTCAATATCTGTTAGTCCTAAAAAGCGCTATCCTCAGCCTATAAAAACAAGGGCAGGATGACGTCATGGTGCATTGGGATCTCCTCGTAATGGGAGCTAAGGTATTTGATGGTGAGGGAACATCGGGTCGTATCGAGGATGTGGCTATTAAGGATGGGGTGGTAGCGGCGCGTGGGCGCGATTTACCTCGAGAAGCGGCAGTGCGTTGCATTGATGCACATAATCAGTGGCTGTTGCCAGGCATGTTGGATATTCACACCCACCTGGATCTCGAGGTCGAGGTCGCGCCAGCGCTGGAGGAGGTTGTTCGCCACGGCACGACAACAGTGCTGGTAGGTAATTGCAGTCTTGGTACTTGTTTCGGTGCCCAGGAGACGGATGGTCAGGAGCCGATTGTCGACTGTTTCACTCGGGTCGAGAATATTCCGAAGTCTGTACTCAGAAAGTGTGCCGAGACAATGACCTGGGACAATCCTGAGGACTATCTCAAGCATTTTGAAAATTTAAATCTAGGGCCCAATATCGCGGCTTTTGTGCCTCACTCAATGTTGCGAATTGAGGTGATGGGGCTGGATGCAAGTATTAGCCGGGCGCCCACTGAGCTTGAACTGCAGAAAATGGAGCAGATTTTAGAAGGCGCCATGAAGTTGGGCTATCTGGGGCTAAGTACTGATGGCTTACCTTTCCACTATCTATCCAACGACCCACACACGGATAAGCGCATCCCAACTCAATTTGCTTCTTTTAAAGAGCTGCGCCGACTTCTTAAGGTCGTCAGAAGATACGATCGCGTTTGGCAAACCACACCCATTATCGAAAACAGGCTCAAGGCCCTATTTTACTTCACTCTGACCAGCGGTCGTCTGTTTGGGAAGCCACTTAAGACTTCTGCACTTTCGGCGATGGAAATGACGGCGGCGCCCAACTCGTCAAAGCTTTTTCTTGGCGTTGCCAAGCTGCTTAATAGCAAACTTTTGGATGGGAGGCTGCATTTCCAGGCGCTGGGCACAAATTTCAGGGTGTGGTCGGATGGAATCGTGAGCCCACTTTTTGAGGAGTTAACTTCAACGGCCGAACTGATTGCCCTTGAATACGATGATTACGAGGGTAGGCAGCGATTGATGCATGATCCTGAGTGGGTCGAACGGTTCCGAAGAGAATGGCGCCATGGGCGTACGGGAGATGACTTCGCTAGCTGGAAGGCAAAACGGGGTCTGCCTGACAGTTTGGTAATCCGCGAGCCCGAAAAGCTTATTTTTGATGGAGCTCCGTGCTCAGAGTGGGATGGAGAGAGCTTTGCTGACGTCATGGTGCGCGCCCAAAAATTCATAGCGGGTGATAGTTCTGTTGCGCGATCCGACCTTGAGCGTGAAGCGTTCGAAAAGATCGAGCTACCGCTGGCCGATGACGCTGATTTTGCACTCCATATGCTTCGCAACTACGACAAGAGTTTCCGTTTCTACGCCGATGTGGCTAATGCGGAAAATCGTTCGACTCTCGACTTTCTGCTCCATGAAAACACGCTGCCCGGATTTAACGACTCTGGAGCACACATTACCAACATGGCATTTTTCGATAGCAATTTAATGTCACTCAAACTTGCGAGGGAGCAAGGTGAGGATGTCGTTGCCAAGGTCGTCAAGCGGTTAACCAAAGATCCAGCCGAAACGTTTGGGCTCGATGCGGGCAGTCTGGCGATTGGTTCGAGGGCCGACATGGTGCTTATCAATCCCAAAGCTTTTGATGGATGGGAGCCTGACCAGACGCGAGAGTTGGCGTATCGCGATATCTTCGAGCACGAGCAGATGGTAAATAGACCCGTAGGCATCGTGGACAGTGTTTACATCTCTGGCGAACTGGCGTGGCACGGTGAATCAGGTGCGGGTGAAGCCCTAGGTACTAAACCATTGGGGCAGTATCTTTTGAGTGGTGAGTCTACTCAGTTGTCAGTATCAGACTCCAAAGCAGCTTAACACATCGATACCTGCCCGTAGGCGGGATGAGTGCACTTTCTATGGTTTAACGATGTGCTAGACTCCGGCGCCACGGAGAAGTGGCCGAGTGGTCGAAGGCGCACGCCTGGAAAGTGTGTATACGGCAACGTATCGAGGGTTCGAATCCCTCCTTCTCCGCCAATAATACACGAGGGACATCCTGAGTTTTTTGTGCATTTAAGTAGTCAGCGATGGCTAAATAGGTGCGCTTGGTTTGATGCTCCTAACGGTAAGCACTGAATACAGTTCTTATTTTTCAAAAAATCGGAGTAGCAGGGCTTCACTCCGATGGTTTTTTCCATACCCATATCAGCTGGTAGGCGATGATCGAAAAGACAAATAAGCCGTTCATTATCGTCGGTATCGTTGCGTCAAAGTCGACTATCTCTTGCGATATAGGTGATATGCCTCGGGTATTCGAGAGTTGAGAAAATACCCATGAAAAATCATCGATCATGGCGAGACTGGCCGACAGTCCGCTATACATGAAAAACGCAACACACAGGCAATATGTGGTGGCGAGCAATCTCACCGTTATAGTTGTGTCGTGTGTGTCCGCGATCCGGCTCGCCATTCGAAAGCCAAGCCATACCGCGAGAATGTTCCCGAGAAAATAGAGTGCGTTATTGTTGGTGTAGGCCGCCATCAAGGTCCAGGCATCTTGCTCGGTCATGTCGCCTCCCTGGTTATTGTTGATCTTTGAGCCAAGCTACCACAAGTTCAGCAGACGGCCATAGCGCGTTACATACGGTGCTTCACAAGTAAGCGTGAGGAAGTATAGGAAGAGGACACTGATTGGCAGCCAAAAAAAAACAGAGCGAATGCTCTGCTTTTATTCGAGTTCCTCAGGCGTCTGA
>CAJWEV010000082.1 GCA_913031575.1 uncultured Halieaceae bacterium
TCGACACCTCTTTTGTCATGCTCGAGAGCAAAAGTCTAGAATCGCGCTTCCGCTTTAGGGTTGATTCGGGCGTACAGCGAAACACGTCCGAGTTGCACGTTTTGCAACAAAGTGTTGCTAAGGATTTAGACCTCACGACCTGGCCACAAAACTCTGATGACATGGAGCTTGAGCAGACGATGCTGCGTAATATTGCTCAGTTCATAGCTAACAGCGCCGAGTCAGCTCCTGTATCTATGATGGCAGAGCAAGCGATGACCGGTGCTGGTCGTATTGCCATGGAGGAGTCGAGCAGCGGCCCTCGATTGCGGCTGGGTTTGCCATTCAATCGTGCCTGGGCGGCAACTGAAAAGGGTTTTACCGACGCGGGATTTCGCATGGACGATAAAAACCGTAGCGCGGGTTTGTTCTATGTCACTTACCTCGGCCCTGAGGGTGAGGAGGATGGTGGCTGGTTTAGCTGGCTTGGCGGTAGCGACAGCGATGATCCACTCATCGGTCAGGAGTTTCAGGTGCAGCTGATCACGGAAGAAACCTCGCAGGTCACGATTCATATCCTTGGATCGGACGGTCAGCCCATCGGGCAGTTGGAACAGCAAGGTCTTCTGACGCTGCTACAGGGCAACATCACATAATGCTCCGAGTCGCATCGGTTGGCTCGGGCAGTAAAGGAAATGCGACACTCGTCGCCAGTGAAGAGACCACGCTTCTCATAGATTGCGGCTTCCGCCCCCGAGAGATGCTAGCCCGTCTTGATCAACTAAGTGTGGATGTCGCTGATATCGATGCCATTTTGGTCACCCATGAGCATTCGGATCACACAGGTGGTGTTACCGCAGTATCCAAAGCTGCTGGCGCCCCTATTTATGCCACTCACGGGACTCTCGCGTCAGGCAAATTAGAAGATGCCCGAACCATCGTCGAGATCGAGAGCGACTCGGAGTTTGCCATTGGAGATATTGAAGTATCAGCGATCACGGTGCCGCACGATGCGAGAGAACCGGTTCAATACGTATTCAAACACGCGGCGCACCGCGTGGGCGTCTTAACTGACTTGGGCATGGTGTCACCGCATGTCCAGCGCGCCTACGAGGGTTGTGACCTACTTCTACTGGAGTTTAACCACGACCTCGCGATGCTCCGGCGTGGTCCCTATCCGGCTGCTCTGAAGCGTAGAGTGTCGAGTGACTTTGGGCACCTCAATAATGATCAGGCGCTTGGGATGCTTGAGGCAATGGGGGAGTCGATTCCTGGCACAGTCATCGCTGGGCATATTTCCGAGCAGAATAATTCGGTCGACGTCGTTTCATCTTTATTAAGTCCTCTTATTCAGCGCACCGAGATGACCGTGATCTACGCGACACAAAGTCAGGGGTTTGATTGGATTTCTTCTGACGCGTCAGACGCCGTATCCAAGGTTGCTTGATGCGGCTCCAGCTTCCATCGTCGATTAGTCCAGAGGTAACTTTCTGGCTGCATACGAATCGTCTCTTCAGCTAAGGCAACGTATTTCTCGATGAGCTCATTTTCGCTCATTGTTCCAGGCTCTTCACAGATTGTCAGGAGTTCAGCGTGGTAGCGGCCTTGCGACAAGCGTTGTGTCCGGGCAAAGTACACCGGATATTTTGTGAGACGGGCCAAGGTCGCGGGTCCCATGAAAAATGCGGTGGTTTGGTTCAGGAATTGCGTCCAGTAAATCGCTTCGCGTTTGCCCGGCGACTGATCGGCAAGTAACGCCAGAACTCTCGGCGTTCGCCGGTTCTTCAGTACGTGTCGACTGACGCCTTTCATTGTGACCAAAGTTGCACCCCATTTGCCTCTTGACTCAAGAGCGAAGCGATCTGCACCACGGTCATGCAAGGGTTTGTAAACCCCGTCCAGCGGAGCGGTTGCCGCTGCACTAGCGCGTTGTGTTAGCCACTCCCAATTATTGTGATGGATCGACAACAAAATACCGGGTTTTGGTGGCTCGCCATCCGGTGAGATAAGGGGCTCCCAGCCGGTGATGGTCATTCGTTCTTCTAGCTCATTCCGAGGCATACGCCAGCCATACACAGCCTCTACAGTCACGTCAGCGAATTGTTGATAGAAACGGTGTCTCGTGGTCGCGTACCAAGCCTCGGACTTACAGGGAAAGGAGCGCCTAAGGTTTTGATCTACTGTGGCAACTCGATACTTGAATACACGTTCGGTGAGCCATGCCAGAACTCGCGCAAGTCGATAGGAAATCGAAAGCGGCAGCGCGGCAATCGTGCGATAAATCCAGTAGGTCACGACGAACAGTGCTCAGGTGATATAACGTCTACCTCGCTACGAAAACGGACAAGGCTGTGACACTGCAGTGCTGGATTGTCATCGAGCGAGACAAGATTCAGGCTGGAAAGAACGGTCAGTGGCACGATATCCACTACTCTATTGGCATCGAGTCGCAGCTCTTCGAGTTGCGTTAGCTTCGACAGCTCGACAAGATTACGAATATCATTGTCTGTTAACTTCAGACGTTTGAGTCCGCTGAAGCGAGACAAGCCCGATAAAGACTTTATGCCAGCCTCTGAACAGTTGAGAACTTCTAAGCCGCCTGCCGCAAATACCTGACCATCCTCAATGGCCTGGGTGACGCAATTGCTCAACGCAACGTCGGGAAGATAGTAGTCTTCAAACAAGTCCCTGGGCGTGTACAACGTCCGATCATTCAGCGTAATGCCGTACTGATCGAGGTTCCCACAGCTCGCCAGTCCGCTCGCTAGAAGCACCGAAACAATCAATCGATAACCGCTGCGCCGGCGTGCGGTGAGGCTTGATACAGTCTGCGATAGGTACAAAATCTGAAGCATGACGAAATCCGTGTACTGAGACGGTATGATGCCAGCGGAAGCGTTTGAGTTCGAGGTGTGTATCGCGGGACAAGCGCCTTTCGCCGTTTTGGGTGGTAGGTGAGAAACCATGGCGTTGGATCAGCTAGAGGCAACATTGAAAAAGCAACGGCGACTCGGCCAAAGCATTTTTCTTTGTTGGGCGTTCGACCCTAATGGCCCGCCGAATTTTTGCGGTACTCGCGCGATGAGCTCTTGGATATGTCGGGATTAAGAATCGATGAGAAGCAGCTGTCGGATATTCGATTCGAGTCTTGGTCCGCAGGCCAGTCCGAGGAGCGGCTAATCGAGGTGACCGACAAGCATGGTATGAGTCAGGGTGCGCATAACGTTGGCTTTGCCATCGAGTTAGAGGGCTTATCGCTCTCACTAGGCGTGAGAAGCCGCTAGTGAGTTGTGTTGTCGCGCCTGCTTCGAGGGGAGTTAAAGCTCGGGCAAAGTCAGTGGCAGAGACGCTGAATCTCGAGTTTGTTGCCATTGCAGATGATCTGGATTCCGGTGTTGCTTTGGTTATTGATACGGATCGGTCATGGCTTCAACGGTTGCAAAGCCCTCGATTGGGACCGGTTTACATCGATTTTTCCTCCGCTGACATGCTCTATCGCCGAAAATCCGGACATAACGAGCCATTGGGCCGTGCAATCGGTGTGAAGGGTGACAAGCGGCCTAGGGTATTTGATGCAACCGCTGGGTTGGGACGCGATGCCTTCGTGCTGGCGGACCTCGGTTGTTCGATTACTTTGTCAGAACAGTCAGTGCCTCTGTGTTATCTGCTGGAGCAGGCGCGTGAGTTAGCGCTTATGAGCGCCAACGATAAAGTGGTTGAAGCGGCATCTCGCATGCGTGTACTTTGCGGGGATAGCCGTCAGCAAGCGGTTGACGCCTTTGATGTAATCTATATTGACCCCATGTTTCCTGAGCGTGGTAAAACCGCCGCCGTGAAGAAGGACCTGGCCACTGTTCAGGCGCTTCATGGGGATCGTCTCGTGGCAAAAGATCCCGAGGACCTATTGGTCTGGGCGTTGGCTCAGCCGGTTGAGCGAGTTGTGATCAAGCGACCCGTCAAAGCGCCGGCACTTGGCACCACTAAGCCATCTCACAGCATCACGGGTAAAACGGTTCGATTTGACGTCATGGTAAAATCAAAGGGGAATGGCTGGTGACTCAACGCTGTTTATACCTCGGTGACAACCTGTTACCGGAGTTGATATTGCAACTGACTGCAACTGACGGAGGGGTGGTTCAAGCGACCCGTTTGCCCATTGTAATAGCAGACCCGATGTCGACCTCGCTAACGCTGGAACTGGGGTCTGTAGAGGGCCAGTCAAGACTGTTAGATTGGCTTCGGCAAAATGATACACCCAGACGAATCCTCTGTGAATTGCAGGCTTTTGAATTCGTCACCAGTGACGCCGGGGACACGCGAAGTGCCTCTGATTACTTAAGCGCACAGATTGTTGGAATTACGCGAATTCTGGAAGCGGCGCTGTCGTTAAATCCGGAACTCCGCTGGGTCTTCCTCAAACCTCCTGTGGCCGATGTATGGAGCGATGCATCGGAAGCATATTTTCGCGTTCTGGTTGAGGGTCTCAGGAGGGCAGCCCCCAGTGCACGTTTCGACTTTCTTTCAATGGATCAGATCTAGCTAGGAGCGGACCAGATTTAGTCTAGCAGTCGTTCCATAATGCCCTCGTAGATGCGGGCAAGCTTTGGAATATCATCA
>CAJWEV010000083.1 GCA_913031575.1 uncultured Halieaceae bacterium
TGGATCATGACCAGATCCTCGCTAATGAATCTATTAACAAGACCACTTACGAGGGATTCGGCGAGGTCCGACAAGCACGTCCCCCAGCACGCTTTGACAAAACACCGAGCGAGATCGCAGGACCTGCGCCAAAGCTTGGCGAGCACGGTCCAAGCTTGCTCGCAGAACTCGGCTATGACGCAGAGACCATCGAGTCACTAATCGAAAACGGCCGGCTTAAGATCGGCCACTAAGCATCGGGGAATAATGAGATGAAAAAAGTATGTTTGGTAATCGGCGCAGGCGCAGGCATAGGCGGTTCAGTGGGTGCCAAGTTCGCAGCGAATGGCTATCACGCTGCCCTATGCCGCCGAAGCGACGCTGAAGGATTACAAAAGCTAGTGGATGGCATTGAATCAAATAGCGGAACCGCTTCCGGTTACATCCTCAACGCCGTCGAAGAAGGTGCTATCGAAAAACTAGTGGAAGAGGTTGAGCAAATCGGTCCCATCGAGGTCGTGCTGTTCAATCTTGGTGCACAGATTGGCAACCGATCACTCGAGAGCACAGCGCTAAAAACCTTTGAGCTCGGCTGGAGGATGGCGTGTATGGGCTTATTTCGACTCGCTAAAGCAGTTATTCCAGCCATGGAAGCCCGCGGCAAGGGTACTATTCTGGTGACCTCAGCCACCGCCGCGGTTCGTGGTAACGCCGGGCAGCACTCACACGCGGCTGCCATGGGTGGCCGGCGCATGCTCTGTCAAACCTTGAACGCAGAATACGCATCCAAAGGCATTCATGTTGCGCACATCATCGTCGATGGCGCTGTCGATGCGCCAGACACGCTCGGCAAAATGTTGGGCGCTGAGATGTTCGAGAAACTCCGTGAGACTCGCGGAAAAGAAGACGGTCTTCTGCTGCCGAATGAAATGGCAGAGACTTACTTCCACATTGCACATCAGCACAGGTCAGCGTGGACGCACGAGCTGGATTTGAGGGCTTACTCAGATCTAGCATGGTGGAACCACGCGCCTTAATCTAACGAAAAAAAATAATAATTAGCGGAGAACTCGGAATGACATTACGCGTTACCCCCTCGGGACAAGCCTGCGGCGCTCGTATCGATGGCATCGACCTCACCCAAGACCTCACCGACTCACAGATAGCCGAACTGAGGCAAATATGGCTCGAGCACAAAGTCGTCGCCCTCCCGAATCAACCGCTCACGCCAGAGGATCTCGAGCGAGTAGCGAAATATTTTGGTGAAATCGGAGAAGACCCATTTTTCGGCCACATCGATGACTACCCCAATATTTGTGCGATTCAACGCAACGCGGACGAGAAGACCCCCATATTTGCCGAGATCTTCCATACCGACTGGAGTTTCATGGCAGTGCCACCCGCGGGCACGGCGCTTTTTGGTATCACTATCCCTCCTCACGGTGGAGACACCTTGTTTGCTGACCAAGTGAAAGCCTACGAGGAAATGCCCGAAGAACTTCGCGAGAAAGTTGAGGGTCTCACCGCCATACACTCCGCCGCACTGGGCTATGCCCCCGACGGCGCCTATGGTGAAGGCGATCAAGCGGCTGGTCGCAGCATGCAGATCAAACCGAGCGAGAAAGCGCGAGAAACCTGTCCACACCCATTTGTACGCGAGCACCACGAGACAGGCACCAAAGCGCTGTTTTCATCCGCGGCCTACATACAGAGCTTTGAAGGTATGTCGTTAGAAGACTCACAGGCCCTCGCTATGGAACTGTATGTCTATCAGACGCAGGAGAAGTTCCAGTACCGCCACAAATGGGAAAAAGACATGCTGGTCATCTGGGACAATCGATCGCTCCTCCACTCGGCAACGGGCGGCTTCGATGGCTACGATCGACTGCTACATCGGGTCACCATTGCGGATACCCAGTGGTAAGTTGCTAGAAAATAACAGTGTGGGGGATACTGAACGATGAGCACAGATGGGTTTATTGAGCATCTTGCGGATGCCATCAGGAACAAGTCACTCTGGCCCGAATTTCCCTCTGGCGTCACCGTTACCGAGGCCTACTCGCTCATCCCTAAGCTGACGAGCCTCATCTCCGGTGAAACGTCGGCGGGAATTAAGGCCGGCGTAACCAACACAGACCTTCAGGCACTTTTTGGTTTAGAAGAGCCTTTACTTGGCCTACTTTACGAGCAAAGTGAAACCGAGAACGCGGCAACATTGCCATACACAGCCAGTCGCCGCATCGAGTGTGAACTGGCTATGCGGCTCAACAGCGATGGCAGCCCCATCAGCATCGGCCCCGCCGTGGAATTTGTCCGTGTGGACTTCTGCAGACCTGAGGATTTGACCCCCGGCAACGTGACGCTCGCCAATTTGGGCGCGGACCAATTTATCTTAGGTGCGATGAGCGCTTGGGACAGCTTCGACTTCACTGCCCTTGCGGACATTGACATTGAATTGAAGCGGGGCGGTGAGGTCATACTCACGACCTCACCCCTCGATTCTTTTGGTGGCCCAAAGCCAGCGCTTGATTGGTGTGTCAGTAAAGCGAACAGCCTTGGATTTGCGATACCTCAAGGGGGAGTACTACTGGCTGGGACCAACGGAGCCGCGATGGAAGCAGATCCAGGCCATTACGAAGTCAGTTACGGGCCGCTGGGCACAATTGAATTTACCATCGCGTGAGTTACCAAGAGGCGACAGCGTTCTAATCGGCAGCCGTCGCCCTGCACGCGTAGATATCTTCACTCGTAGCTAATCATCAACCGGTTTCAATCGTCCAACAAAACAGCGCTTTCACTGGCGCTATCTGCCACTTTGCGGGTAACGTGTAGCGCGATCATCAAAGAAAAACAGAGATGCCGCATGTACTCACTCTCCCCCGAGAAACTAACCAAAAAAATAAGCATTACCCCTCTTAACCGGGCCAAACGGCTCCTAGCGGTCGTTGTGACCAGTGGAATGATGGTCAGTCTTGGATGCAGTCAATCGGAGACTGATAGGTCACACCGCTATGAAGCGACCGTGGTAAAGACCGAATACGGCATTCCGCACATCACGGCTGAGTCCTGGGGTTCTCTAGGTTTTGGAGAAGCCTACATGGCAGCAGAAGATCACATCTGCAATATGGCGCTGGCACTGGTGCAATCGCGCGGTGAGAGCGCCGCAGTTTTTGGCCCTGGTCCCCGCAACCGAAATCTCAGTAGAGACATTGTCGTTAAGGCGCTTGGCATCCCCGAAAAGGCTGGCGAGGCGCTTGCAGCGCAAGAGCCTCTAATCAAAGAATGGGTCGAGGGTTATACCGCCGGATATAACCAGTTTGTTAATGAGCGCGCCGGCAAGTTTGGATCATGGTGTGATGAAGCGAACTGGGTAAGACCGGTCACGGCAACGGAGTTCATGGCTCAGTACGTTACCTTGGTCTACACCTTGCCACGAATTTCAGGGGCAATTACCGCAGCGGCACCACCAACTCCCCAAGTAGAGGCAAGTGCAGCTATCGCCGCGCTCGGGATAGCGCCACCATTGCGCGATACGCTCACGGATATGAAGCTTCGCGATATGGGCTCTAATGCCTGGGCAATTGCCTCGGAGCGGTCAGAAAACGGCAAAGGATTGCTGCTAGCCAACCCACATTACCCCTGGTACGGCATAGCACGATTCTGGGAAAAACACCTCACGATTCCTGGCATCTACGATGCCTATGGCGCCGGTTTAATCGGCGCGCCGGGCGTCGCCATTGGTTTCAATGAAGCGGTTGGTTGGTCACATACAGTGTCGAACTCAAAGCGCACCGTGATCTATCAACTCGCACTCAATCCAGATAATCCTCGGCAGTACCGGTGGGAAAATGGTTGGCGGGACCTCAACTCAGTAACCGTCAGCGCTGATGTAAAAATGCCGGATGGGCTAAGCAATAAACAGCACACTGTTTGGTTTTCGCATCATGGTCCCTTGATGGCCCTACCAGGGCTGACCGATGATCCCTTCACAGTCTTTGCCGTCCGAGATGCCAATGCAGAAAACCTTCATACCTTCGCGCAATGGCAAGCCATGGGCAGTGCGAAAAGCATGGATGAATTCATCGAGGCGCATCGCAGTTACAACGCTATGCCCTGGGTTAACACAATCGCGGCTTCAGCAGATGGCCGCGCGGTTTACATTGATAACTCCAATGTCGGTGCCTTAAGTGAGGAGGCCATTCTCAACTGGCATAACACCCTGAAAGCTGTACCTAAACTTCAGTATCTCTATCTATCGCGAGGACTTGTGATCCTTGATGGAAGCCAGCCAAGTAATGAGTGGCTAAAAACAAACTCTCCGGTACCGCATACCGAGCCATTTGAGCGTCGGCCGCTTATCGAGAGCAATCAGTACGTCTTCAATGCGAATGACAGCTACTGGCTCAGTGACCCGGACAAGCCGGCCGCAGCATTTTCACCCCTCTACGGACCGACCATGACACCCCGGAGCGTTCGCACACGCATGAATATTGCCTTACTGCGCCCGGATAGCCCGTACGGACACGCCGGTGAGGACGGTAAATTTACTCGCGGCGAAATTCAGACCGCCTTGTTCAGTAATGAAAGCCTGAC
>CAJWEV010000084.1 GCA_913031575.1 uncultured Halieaceae bacterium
CCTGCATTCTCTTTAAGTCGCATGCTGTTAAGCACATAGTCGTAGCGACTGTTTGCGTAGTCGCGTTGTGCCGCAAAGACGGCGTTTTGAGCATTTAAGACATCAACGATGTTACGAGTGCCGACATCATAGCCTGCAACGGTCGCGTCGAGAGCACTTTGCGTCGATTTTATCGCTTGCTTGCGGGCCCTAACCCTTGCCACGTCAGAGGTCACAGTCATGTGAAGTGAACGTGATGCCGTCACTGTATTGCGCGTTAGATTGATCCGGTTTTCACGTGCGGCATTAAATTGCTCTGCTGCCCGTCTGCGATTCGCGCTGACTGCACCGCCGGCATACAAGGGCATATCGAGACGAATCTGGAATGATTCGTTATCGCCTTCAGAGCGGGGTGGTAAATTGAATGCGTTAGGTGGTGTAACGCGGCCCGTCGTTTCACTGTCTGAGTAGCCAATCTGTGCGCTTAGGGTTGGCACATGCCCCATTTGCCTGGATTTCGCATTTTGGCGCGCGGCTTCCTCGGCAAAACGCACGGCGGCGAGCTCAAAATTGTTTGCAAGTGCGAAGTCGACCCATGCAGACCGGTCTGATGGCATTGGCGCCTCAGGAGTGAACTCGTCGCTCAAGAGCAGCAGTTGTCCGTGGTTCTGACCTGTCAGCACAGACAAGCGCTCCCGTGCTACGGCAACGTTGTTCTCTTCGACGATGCGCGTGACGCCAGCCAGGTCAAAACGGGCTTCAGCCTCATAAACGTCAGTGATAGCGATGAGACCCACGTTGAAACGTTGGCGGGTCTGCTCAAGCTGGCGCGCAAGTGCACGTTCCTGGGCTCTTGCCGCAAGCAGATTATCTTGCGCACGCAGTACGCCAAAATAGGCTTCAGATACGCGTAAAATTAAATTTTGCTGAGCAGCGGCAAGTGTTGCTTCTGCCTGTTTGCTTCGCTCGCTGCCCGCTTTCCAATCAAACCATGCTGACAGATCAAACAAAGTCTGCGAAAGACTGATGTCGTAACTCGTAGTCTCTGTTTTGGAGCCGCTGGTCTGGTCCTGAATGACCACTTCACCGTTTTGGAAATCGGTAATGCTTAGTCGCGTGTTTTCTGAATCGCGAATGGACCGTGATACGCCTGTTCGCACTTGCGGTAATAAGGGTGCGAGTGCAAGCGTCTTCAGCTCCAAATCGGCGCGATACTGAGCGGTTTCGGCTTTTAACTGCGCATCGTTATCGAGCGCAATCTCATAAATGTCTAAAAGGCTTTCGCTTGAAACCAGAGGTGCCGCCGAGAATAAAGTGCTTGCGATGACGGCCGATATGGCGCGTCGAGTGACATGAGAAATCATGCAATATTCCTTGATAGAGTCCAACGACTAGCGATTCAGCGGAGTTTAACATCGTATACGGGTGGGCGTGTAAACTACGTTCATCTTCGGTTTGGCACAATTTCTATGATTGATTGCTACACTTCATAGGAAGTTGGCATCGGCGCAGTCTAGTATGTTGAGGGAATTGAGTGCAAAAAAGCAGGAATAAAAAGCGTTTTCAGATGGATCTTGCGGAGCTGCATGCGCTTTGTGAGGCCAACTATGCGCGGCTGTTGCAACTCTTCCCGGACTATCAGCAGGCGAATGAGCGACGCTTCCGATTAGGCCAGCGCTTGGTCGTGCTGACCGTCATCGATCGAGACCGGCACACAACCTTTCTAAACGTGCAGTATCACGCCCCACAATTGCCAAAGTTAATGGCCTCTAATCTGTATATACGAATGTATCACGACGTCTCTATGGCAGAAGTGGTGAAGCATCGGTCGAGCCGACGATTGGAGTCGCGCTACGACTACCCGAATTCCGAGATGCATCAGCCGGATGAGAAGCGTCAGCAAAATCAGTTTATCTCTGAGCTGTTGAGCCTTTGTTTATCAGAGGCTCATTCGGATGGCGTCATTTTTGAGGTGGGCAATGTCGACTAATGCGCTGCTCAGTGGTGATTTGGTTGTTGCTGACTGTGCGGACACAATTTGCCTGGTGCAGATCACCGATACTCACTTAACGGGCATTGAAGAAGGGCAACTGTTAGGCATGAACACAGCGCGTTCAGCCAAAGCTGTCATCGATGCAGCCCTCGCTGAGGCGAACGCTGACTGTATATTAGTGACCGGTGACATTGCCGCCGATGGTCAGCCTGGAGCGTATGCGCAGCTTTTAACGTTACTCGGCACTGATGTACCCAGCCTTTGGTTGCCAGGTAACCATGATGATGTCTCCAATCATAAAGATCTTTATGCATCGCATATGAAGCGTCGTTTGCGCGCTACGCATTGGGATGTGGTCATGCTCGAGACACAGGTTGAGGGCGAGGTTGGTGGTGCCCTATCTACGACTGAGCTCGCGGAATTGAAATATGCGGTCGATGATGCGCAATTGGGAAAAAAAGCCTTGCTGGTTGCAACACACCATCCGCTTCGTCGCCTCGAATCGGCATGGCTAGACGAGCAATCGGTGAAGAATGCATATGAAGCTCTACAAATCCTAAAGCCCATTGCCGATCAAACGACACTGGTCAGCGGCCATGTGCATCAAGAAAGTGATGAAATCGTAAACGGCATTCGCATGATGACTACGCCGTCGACGTGTGTTCAATTTGCGCCGCGGTCTCAGAACTTTTCACTCGATGGGAACGATCCGGGCTATCGACGTCTCGCCCTCTACCCAAATGCTCGCATCGAAACGCAGGTGGTTCGTATTTCTAATGAAGAGAACCGACCTCTACTGACTTCCTCGGGGTATCATTGAGAGGCACGGCGACTTGCACGTCGTAAGACGCATTCAACCAGGGTAAAACCACGTAATGACGCAGTACAACGCAGACGCCATAGAGGTATTGACGGGGCTAGAGCCGGTGCGCAAGCGCCCCGGCATGTATACCGACACCACTCGCCCTAACCACCTGGCCCAAGAGGTGATTGATAATTCCGTCGACGAGGCCTTGGCGGGCCATGCGAATCAGATCGATGTTGTTGTGCATATCGATGGTGCTATTACCATTATCGATAACGGACGGGGTATGCCGGTTGATTTACACCCGGAGCAAAAAAAACCCGGTGTAGAAGTAATTCTATCGACGCTGCACGCCGGTGGTAAATTCTCGGATAAGAACTACCAGTTCAGCGGCGGTCTGCATGGTGTTGGCGTATCCGTTGTAAACGCGCTTTCAAAACGGCTCGAGATCACGATTCGTCGTGATGGAAATGTTTACAACATGGCCTTTGAGAACGGGGATAAGGTCGAAGATCTGTCTATCACGGGGCAGTGCGGTAAGCGCAATACTGGGACTGGTATCCGATTCATGCCTGATGAAACGTTCTTTGATAGTGCCAGTTTTGCCATGTCCCGCTTGGTCCATGCTCTCCGGGCCAAAGCGGTTTTGTGCCCTGGACTCCGCGTCACACTGAATGATGAAAAGAAGGGTGAGAAGCAGGAATGGTTTTACGAGGACGGTATTTCGGATTATCTCGCCGACGCCACTATTGATTATCCGGTTATCCCTGAGGAGCCATTCACTGCTAGCTTTGCTGGCGAAACCGAGGCCGTTGATTGGGCGATACAGTGGCTTCTGGAGGGTGGTGAAATCACTGCTGAGTCATATGTGAATTTGATCCCAACAGCTCAGGGTGGGACCCACGTGAATGGGCTTCGTTCAGGGCTTCTGGAGGCAATGCGTGAATTCTGCGAGATGCGAAATCTGCTGCCGCGAGGCGTCAAGCTGACCGCAGAGGATGTTTGGGACCGCTGTTGCTACGTGCTGTCATCAAAGCTGGGAGATCCCCAGTTCTCGGGTCAGACCAAGGAGCGGTTATCGTCGCGAGAGGCCGCTGGTTTTGTTTCTGGCGTAGCAAAAGACGCGTTCGCGCTGTGGCTGAATCAGCACACGTCGGATGCTGAGCTACTGGCTGAACTGTGCATCAATCGGGCGCAAGCGCGGATGCGATCGGCTAAAAAGGTGGTCCGAAAAAAGGTGGCATCGGGTCCTCAATTGCCTGGGAAGCTCGCCGATTGCTCCATTGAAGACCCCGCAAGAAGTGAGCTTTTTCTGGTGGAGGGGGACTCTGCTGGTGGCTCCGCTAAGCAGGCGCGAGATCGAGAGTTCCAGGCCATCCTGCCGCTAAGAGGTAAGATCCTGAATACTTGGGAGGTGGACGCCGGGGAGATTCT
>CAJWEV010000085.1 GCA_913031575.1 uncultured Halieaceae bacterium
GAGAGGGGCTCTTACCATGCCGGCGATTTTATTACCCGTGAAGCGGGTGACATTCATGCGCCCACTGCGCTTCCCGGCGGCGATTGCATTTGCCTGGCAGTTCTCGAGTCACCGCTACGATTCACCAGTTGGCACCATCGCTGGTTGAGTCCTCTGCTGCAGCTCAGAGCGGGCTAACCTTCTCCAAGCCAATCCCTGGTGCACCGATTGAGTGTCTAGGCGGTTGCTAGGCATACGATATCACTCAGAAATTTATTTGGGCTATTCGCGATATCTGATTTTTGTATCTACAAGGCGGATTGGATGAGATCCTCTTACATCCAACAGACGTACAACCCCCAAACTTTAAAAAGCGAGCATCTTCCATGCGTATTGTTATTCCTCGCGAGTCGGTTGCAGGCGAGCGACGTACTTCGGCGACTCCTGAAACCGTAAAGAAAATGATTCGTATTGGCGCCGAGGTGGCCGTCGAGTCTGGCGCTGGTGCAGCGGTGGGCTTTGCTGACAGCATTTATGCGGAGCTGGGTGCAGAAATCGTTGCTGATCGTGCTACCTTGCTTGCCTCTGCTGATATGGTTTTGCGGCTTCGCAAACCCGAGTCGGACGAGATTGGAATGATGAAGTCTGGCTGTATCCACGTGTCTTATTTAGATCCGTTCAATGAACGCGATTTAATCAAAAGACTGGCTGAAAATGGTATTACTGCCATCAGTATGGAGATGATTCCGCGTTCTACGCGAAGTCAGAAGATGGATGCGTTGAGTTCTCAGGCAAACCTCGCCGGCTACGTGGCCGTCATGTTGGCAGCGGCGCAGCTTCCTCGTATTTTCCCAATGCTTATGACACCAGCAGGCACGCTTAAGCCAGCCAAAGTATTCATCATTGGTGCTGGCGTTGCAGGCCTTCAAGCGATCGCTACCGCGAAACGCTTAGGCGCTCGAGTAACCGCATTTGATACGCGCCCGGTGGTTGCAGAACAAGTTCAGTCATTGGGCGGCAAGTTTCTGGAAATCGATCTTGGAGACACGGGCCAAACGTCTGACGGCTATGCGAGAGAATTGACCCCCGAGCAGGTGGAGATACAGCGTCAGGCGCAGAAAGATGTGATTGCTGACTCTGATGTAGTTATTACGACGGCGCAAGTCTTTGGCCGCAAGCCACCCGTTCTGGTTACTAAGGACATGGTTGAGGGTATGGCTCCAGGTTCCGTAATTGTCGATATGGCCGCGGAGACCGGTGGCAATGTTGAGGGATCACGGCCTGACGAGACTGTCGTCGTTGACGGCGTAACAATAGTGGGCACTGCGAACCTTGCGAATGAGGTCGCCAGGGATGCATCTCAGATGTATGCCAACAACCTTTTCAATTTGGTTGAAGACACCTGGGATACCGAAGCGAAGACATTTAATCTTGATATGGAGAACGATATTTTACCTGGCTGTGTCATCACGCATGGTGGAGCAGTGGTTCACCCCACTATTAAAAACCTAATTGAAGGGGAAGGCTAAGATGGATGTTTCATATCTTTTATTCATTTTGATGCTCTCAGTTTTTCTGGGCTTTGAGCTGATCAATAAGGTACCTGCGACCCTGCACACGCCATTGATGTCAGGCGCGAACGCAATCTCGGGGATTACAGTTGTGGGTGCGATTGCATTGGCAGGAAGTGGCAATGCCGACCTGGCTCAGTGGCTGGGTGCTGGTGCAGTAGCTCTTGCAAGTATCAACGTTGTCGGTGGTTATATGGTGACTGACCGCATGCTTGGTTTCTTCAAGAAGAAGGAGGGCTAAGTCATGAATCTCGAAGTGATCATTCAATTGGGTTACGTTGTTGCTGCAGGCCTCTTCATTTTTGGCCTCAAAATGCTCGGATCTCCCGATACAGCGCGCAAAGGTAATGGCACATCCGCTATTGGTATGCTGGTAGCCATTGTAGCAGCACTGCTCGATCAGGGCATTGTCCAATACGAATACATTCTGGGTGGCATGGCTGTGGGTGGCATCATTGGCGCAGTCGCAGCGCGCACGGTTGCCATGACCTCGATGCCTGAGATGGTGGCGTTGTTCAACGGTGTTGGCGGTGCGGCGTCCGGCCTTGTTGGTGTCGCTGCGCTTTCTATTGCAGACGGTAGCTTTACCTACATCACCATCGTTCTCTCAATTCTGATTGGCGGTGTAACGTTTACTGGATCGCTAGTCGCTTACGGAAAGCTGTCTGAGACCATCGGTAGTGGCGCCGTTACATTTGCAGGACAGAAATTCGTTAACGGCTTGATCGTACTGGGTATTCTGGGCAGTGCCGCGATGTTCGTAATGGATCCAACCAATACCAATATGCTTTACGCAGTAGTGGGCTTATCGCTCCTCTTCGGCATCATGGTTGTGATTCCAATCGGCGGCGCAGACATGCCAGTAGTAATTTCATTGCTGAACTCATACTCGGGTCTAGCGGCCTGCGCGGCCGGTTTTGCCGTCGATAATAATGTACTGATTGTTGCCGGGTCACTGGTCGGAGCGTCGGGTATTATCTTGACGCAGATCATGTGTAAGGCGATGAACCGCTCATTGAGTAACGTCTTATTCTCCGGCTTTGCCAGCGTCTCCACGACGGTGACAGAGGTTGAGGGTGAGATTAAGCCGATCTCTGTAGAGGATGCTTACTACGTTCTTGAAGCGGCAACGAACGTTGCGATCATTCCAGGCTACGGTATGGCGGTCGCTCAGGCGCAACACGTCGTTAAGGAGCTAATGGAGCTGCTCGAAGCTAATGGTTGTGAGGTGAATTACGGCATTCACCCAGTGGCAGGTCGAATGCCGGGTCACATGAACGTGCTTCTTGCCGAAGCGGACGTGCCCTACGACCAGTTGTTGGAGATGGACGACATCAACCCACGAATGGAGAGCGTCGATGTCGCGATAGTAATTGGTGCCAATGACGTTGTGAATCCAGCCGCTCGAGAAGTTGAGTCTTCGCCCATTTACGGGATGCCTGTTATCAATGTTGCTGATGCACGAACAGTCTTTGTGTTGAAGCGATCTATGGCCTCTGGTTTTGCGGGAATCGAAAACCCGCTCTTTTACAAAGACAATGCACGAATGTTGTTTGGCGATGCGAAAGAGTCTATTGGTGGTCTAGTAAGAGAGTTTTCTTAATCGATCGGTCGGTAGTTACCTTGGTGAAGGGCGCCAGAATTAGGCGCCTTTTTTTTGCCTGATATTAGGGCAAGCTTTGATTGGCATGTTTTTGTTTGTACTGAACGCTGTGGCCGGAGTAGCGTTTTAATTGACGTTTTTAAAGATAAATCAATAAAAGAGAAGCCAATCTATGACCATTAAACGTGTCCTCCGAGTAACTGCCGTGTTGGTGCTCGCTGGTGTTGCTTATCTCTTTTTTGATGTCTCGGAAAGGCTCGAAAAGGCGCGCAGCGAGGACCCCTTAGTCTGGGCCCCGGATATCGAAGCTTTTGTGGAAAGAGGTATCGGCGAGCCCGGATCCCTCTTATTCGTAGGAAGTTCCAGCATTCGATTCTGGGGTGAACTTGCCGAGGATATGGCGCCTTTACCTATCATTAATCGCGGCTTCGGAGGCTCTAAAATAGGCGATGTTGTGCATTACGCCGACACCTTATTTCATGCAGATAACCCGCGGGCTATCGTGATTTTTGTCGGCACTAACGACATGACGCCGCAGCAGACGAAGTCAGTCGTTACGATGACCGCTGGATTTACAGCCATGATGTCGGCTCTGAGGAAACAGCATCCCGATGTGCCCGTTTATTATATTGCGATCACGCCATCGCCGTCGCGTTGGGCTGTTTGGGATCAAGCTGTTGCGGTCAACGATTCGATTCAAACGCTCATTTCCCACATGCCAAATACGCACTACATTGATACGAGTGAGGCCTTAATGAGCGACGGTGAGCCCAACCCTGATAATTACGTCTTTGATAGGCTGCATCTCAGTGCTAAAGGCTATGATATTTGGGCTGAGATTATCCGGTCGCGACTGTTTAGCGAGCTGGATTTACCTTAGGCTGCAGGAGATGTGATCTGCGCTTCCTCTGTTGGCGCCTCTTTGAATTGCATGCTGGCAAGGCGTTGATAGAGATCGCAGCGCACCAGCAGCTCAGAATGCGTGCCCACGTCGACAACGGAGCCTGAGTCGA
>CAJWEV010000086.1 GCA_913031575.1 uncultured Halieaceae bacterium
TCGCCTCGTGGATTGGAGGGTGGTTGCCACGGCGCTTTGCCCTCACGCATGTGCAAACTCAGCTCGTGATAAGCCTTGTGGCTGGCTTAATGCTTGGTGTCGCCAGTTTGCATCTCATTCCTCATAGCCTTGAACTGGGCCAGTCCATCGACCAAACCATGTATTTTGTAGTCGGTGGTTTGGTCTTTATGTTGTTGCTCTTGCGATTGTTTCACTACCATCACCTCGATATTACGACGGATGATAAGAGTTGCGCAGACGCCAATGCGCATGATCACGCTCATGGGCACGACCACGCGCATCCGCCGCGTGAAGTAGGCTGGGTGGGGTTGTTCTTGGGGCTGAGTATCCACACGGTTCTCGATGGGGTTGCCTTGGGAGCGATCCTACGCGTGGAGGTGGGTTCACTTTTATTACCTGGCTTAGGTGTGTTTGCAGCCATCTTGTTTCACAAGCCGGTGGACGCGCTGTCGATCGAAACCATGATGCGTTTGGATGGTTGGAGCGAGAAACACCGTGGCCTAGTCAATACGCTGTTTGCGATGCTCTGTCCGGTCGCGGCGATTCTGTTCTACCTCGGATTCAGTGGACCCATTGCCAGTGTCCTGCCGGCGGCGCTCGCGTTTTCTGCGGGCGCCTTTATCTGCATTGCGCTCGCGGATCTCCTGCCGGAAATCCAGTTCCATATTCACGATCGATTCAAATTGACAGCGAGTTTTGCCGTGGGGTTGCTGATCGCCTTGGCGTTGGGTTTATTAGAGCCCCACTACCATCAATAGCGCATCAATAGCTTAACAATTGTCCATCAAAGGGTTATTGGGCTTTAGTTCGGACTCGCTAGCGGATGAGTAACACTACCCTAACAGCTGGATGACGCTTCAATTGCCAACCAGGCTAGAGGTTTCTGCCTTGGTCACGTCGGCATCGTATTTGGGTGCGGTCCATCCGACAAGCTGCTCAGTCACTAGTGTCGTCAGTACGTCGACGTGGTTATCCGTCGCGTTGAGGCAAGGGATGTACTCGTAACGCTCGCCACCCGATTCAAGGAAGTAGTCACGGTTTTCCATGCCGATCTCTTCGATGGTCTCGAGACAGTCGGCCGAGAAGCCGGGACATATAATCTGCAGCGATTTAACACCTTGTTCCGGTAGGCCTTGCAGTGTTTCGTCGGTGTAGGGCTTTAGCCACTCGTCGCGACCAAATCGGGATTGAAATGTCGACATATAATCGTCTTTAGAGAGTCCCAGTTCGTCGGCAACAAGACGCGATGTCTTTATGCACTGGCAGTGATAGGGATCGCCTTCTAGCAAGTAGCGCTTTGGCATGCCATGGTAGGACAGTACCAATTTATCGGCACGCCCATGAGACTCCCAATGCCCGCGAATACTATCAGCAATGGCCTTGATATATGCGGGATGGTCATGATAAGAGCTCACGAACCGTAAATCGGGTAACCATCGTTGACCCTGGAGCTCATCGGAAAGCGCATCAAAGGTTGAGGCTGTTGTTGGCCCACCAAACTGAGGATAAAGTGGTAGAACCACGAGCTGTTGGACCCCTGCGCCGAGAAGTGCTTGAACCTGAGAGCCAATAGAGGGTTGCCCGTAGCGCATCGCACCCTTAACAATGACGTTGTCGCCCCAGTGCGCTTGCAGCCGCTCGGTAACACCGGCTACCTGGTCCTCAAGGTGGTATAGCAGAGGGGAGCCTCGGTCAGTCCAGACCTCAGAGTAGGCTTCAGCTGACTTCTTTGGGCGAGTCGTCAAAATGAAGGCATGCAAAATCATCCACCAAAGCAGGCGGGGTACTTCGACGACTCGTGGATCCCACAGGAATTGCTTTAGATACGGACGCAATGCTCTCGCTGTGGGTGCCTCAGGCGTTCCGAGGTTGGTCAGCAGCACGCCTATTCTGGGCTTGGTTCCGTGGTCGTAATTCGACGCACCGATAAATCGCATGTTGGTTCCTGTGAGCTTGGTTTAAGGCCTAGTCGGCGCCTTACACCCTACGCATACCTAGTGTTCGCGGATGCCATTTTAGCGCTTTATTCGATTTGACTCGCCCCCTTCAGCCGCCTATAAATCAGTGGACAAGAAAAAATATTTTTGGGAACCCACTATGAGCCTCACGTTTGACTCTGCACGCATTCCGAACCCTTATTTAACCGAGGATCACTTGGCCTGGCGGGATGCGCTACGACGCTTTATCGACAAGGAAATCATGCCTTTTGCAGAAGACTGGGATGAGGCAGGTCACATCCCTATTGAGCTATGGCCCAAGGCTGCCGAAGTAGGACTGCTTGGTGCTGGTTATCCGGAGCAATATGGCGGGATGGAAGCCGACAGCTGGCACAACTGGATTATCAACGAGGAGCTGTCGCGGGTGGGTGTTGGCGGCCTGTCGGCGTCGCTCATGGTTCATGGCATCGGCCTACCCCCGGTTATCAACTGGGGGACTGAGGAGATGAAAGCTCAAATAGCACCACCGGTATTGCGGGGTGAGTCCTGGATTTCGCTGGGTATTACCGAGCCAGGAGGTGGTTCGGATGTTGCAAGCTTGACAACCACGGCGGTGCGTGACGGCGATCACTACATTGTGAACGGTTCGAAAACCTATATTACGGGCGGTATGCGCGCCAATTACGTATCTACGGCGGTGCGGACCGGGGGTGAGGGTGCGACAGGCGTTTCGATGTTACTCATCCCAACCGATGCTGACGGATTTTCGCGAACGCCACTCGATAAGAAGATGGGATGGTGGGCGTCTGATACGGCGACTCTTTATTTTGACAACGCCCGAGTACCCGTCTCGAACCTTATTGGACAAGAGAATCAGGGTTTTAAAGTCATCATGACGAACTTCAATTCCGAGCGCATGAGTATGGCTGCATCCATGGAGGCCCTTGGTCGCGTTTGTATGGAGGAGGCGGTTGCTTGGGCGACCGAGCGTCACACCTTCGGCAAGCGTTTAGCTGACCACCAGGTTATTCGGCACAAAATTGCTATGATGAAGCAGAAACTCAACGCGACTCAGGCCTACATTCGTATGTGTTACGAAGCGATAGAGGCGGGTGAGCCAAACGCGGGCGATATTGCGCTGCTCAAGGTGCAAGCCAGTGAGGTTATGGAGTTCTGCGCGCGGGAGGCGATGCAAATCCTTGGCGGCATTGGCTACATGCGGGGTAATCGCGTCGAGCGTATCTATCGCGAGGTCAGAGTCAATGCGATTGGCGGTGGCTCCGAAGAGATTATGAGAGATTTAGCGAGCCGTCAGTACGGGCTCTAAAAATAACGATGGTGAATGATATGAGTGCGATCGACACGAATTTGCAAAATTTTCAAGCCGACATCGACAAGTGGATGTCGGAGAACGTCCCCAAGAAGCCTGGCTTCCTGCTGCCGCTGACGTTTCTAGAAGTCGGCACTGAGCAGCAGCTGGATTTCCTTCGCGAGTGGCAGCACAAGTTATGGAGCGCTGGATTCCTTGGCATGCACTGGCCCACGGAATATGGTGGTCAAGGTGCTGACCCTGCCTATCAGGGCATTGTCGACAAAGCCCTGGGAGCGCACAACGCGCCGATCATTTTTAACACCATTGGTCTTAACTGGACTGGGCCACTGTTGCTCGACGTTGGTACCGAGGAAGATCGGAAGCGTTACATCAAAAATATTTTGACGGGTGAAGAAATCTGGTGTCAGGGCTTCTCAGAGCCAGATCATGGCTCTGACCTCGGTAATGTGCAGACTAGAGCGCTTCGTGATGGTGATGAGTTCATTGTGAATGGCAGCAAGATTTGGACAACGCTCGGCAATTACGCGGACCACATGATTTTGCTGGCGCGAACCGATACCAGCACAGCCAGAAAGTACGACGGTTT
>CAJWEV010000087.1 GCA_913031575.1 uncultured Halieaceae bacterium
CCTGGTCTACCAGACCGTATTCAACGCTCTGCTCTGCGCTCATGAAGCGATCACGCTCGGTATCTCGCTCAATCACGTCCATCGGCTGCCCGGTGTGCTCAGAAAGCATTCGATTAAGTCGCTCGCGCAAGAACAGGATCTCTTTGGCCTGGATCTCAATGTCGCTCGCCTGCCCCTGAGCACCACCACTCGGCTGGTGGATCATGGTTCGCGCGTTTGGTAGTATGAGACGCTTACCTTTAGCGCCACCACTCAGCAAGAAAGCCCCCATTGATGCGGCTTGACCAACACACATGGTACTGACCTCAGGTTTGATGAATTGCATCGTGTCGTAAATCGACAGACCTGCGGTCACAGACCCACCCGGGCTATTAATGTATAGGTGAATATCCTTGTCTGGGTTTTCAGATTCCAAGAAGAGCAACTGAGCCACGACTAAATTTGCCATCTGATCTTCAATAGGGCCCACGATAAAAATGACGCGTTCCTTTAGCAGGCGAGAATAGATATCGAACGAACGCTCACCACGTGAGGTCTGCTCGATCACCATCGGTACTAGACCTAATGATTTCTCGTTTCCTAATTCGTAGCCGTTGGACATCCGCTCTCTCCTAATTCACTCGCAACTCTTACTGCTGTGTCGCTGCGCGGGTACGCTGCAGTGCGTCTTGGTAGCCTGTTGCTTCTTCAGTGACGTCAGCATTTTCAAGTAACTTATCCACTACCGCGTCTTCTAATACCCGCGACTCAATGCCCATCAATTGGTTATTGTCTTCGTAGTACCAATTGATGACTTCCTCCGGATCCTGATAAGTGGACGCAATCTCTTCGATCAGTTGACGCACCTTATTCGGTTCCGCACGGACACCCAAGTCCTGTACGAGCTCACTCACCAGCAAGCCCAATCGGACACGGGTTTCAGCGCGTTCGCTGAACATCTCATCAGGAAGGATACTCTTCAGATCCATATCTGGACTTGCACCACCACCAAATTGCTGGAACATTTGACCGCGAAGTGCATCTGTCTCTTGGGCAATCAGGCTTTGCGGGATCTCAAGCTCGGGGTGCGCATCAATGACGGCATCCATGACCTGCTGCTTTACGTGCGCATCAATGGCGCCCTTCAGCTCTCGCTCCATATTTTTCTGTACTTCAGCTCGGAATGCCTCGACATCGTCGCCCTCTACGCCATAG
This sequence comes from uncultured Halieaceae bacterium, assembly GCA_913031575.1. Classification (GTDB taxonomy): domain Bacteria; phylum Pseudomonadota; class Gammaproteobacteria; order Pseudomonadales; family Halieaceae; genus Luminiphilus. The sequence goes on from CAJWEV010000087.1 coordinate 1,195, forward strand.
GAAGCGAAGAGTTCAGCGTTGAGTTCCGCAAGCTCCATCGCTTTCACCTCCTTCACGGTTACTTTGAACTCGACTGCCGCTCCTTTGAGCTCTTCCGATTGATAATCTTCGGGGAATGTAAGCTCAAGCGTTCGCTCGTCGCCCGCAGAAGCACCAATCAGACCGTCCTCAAACCCAGGAATCATACGGCCTGAACCGAGCTCTAGAGAGGTATCTGTTCCAGCACCGCCATCGAAGGCCTCACCGTTTTTAAATCCCTCAAAATCGATGGTCAGCGTGTCGCCCTCTTCCGCAGCGCGATCAACATTGACCAATCGCCCCTGCTGCTTCTGGAATACTTCGATGATGTCGTTAACGTCGTTCTCGCTGATGTCACAGGTAAGCTTTGTGACCTCAAAGTCTCTGACTTCATTCAAAGAGACTGTGGGGTAGATTTCAAATGTCGCTATGTATTCTACGTCCTTGCCACTCTCGACACTCTTTGTTTCGATGCTTGGCTGGCCAGCCGGTCTCAGATTTTCACCAATGACTGCCTCTTGGAATGACTGATTAATGACATCACCTAAGACTTCTTGACGGACACCGGGACCAAACCGCTGTTTCATGACGCTCATAGGGACTTTTCCGGGACGGAAGCCAGGAAGCCGGACGTTTTTGGACGCTTCCGACAACTTTTTATCAACTGCGGAATCCACTTCATCCGCTGGAACACCTACTGTTAACTTACGCTCCAAACCCGATGTCGTTTCTACCGAGACACGCATCTTCGTCTCCTAACTTAAATACTCAAAGGCCCTGTATTGGGGCAATAATCCATGAAGGAATTTGGTGCGGAAGGAGAGACTCGAACTCTCACGTCGTAAGACACTGGAACCTAAATCCAGCGCGTCTACCAATTTCGCCACTTCCGCATGAACGATCACTCTTGCGAGTGCGTCTGTGGTTCCTGACCTAAGGGCGCGGATGGTGTCACATTAGATGAATCGATTCAATCGGGGGAGGTCAAAACCGAGGCAAGAATCGCGAAACTCAAGCTCATACAGTGCAGGGTATCTCGCATCGTATGCATCTAACGGACAGAGACTAGCCCAGCGCCTAAATACTCTTCAATTTTTGTGGTGGCGGCAAAGTTGGCAGCGAACAATCGAACGGCTATCCCAGCCTGCCGATTACTGTGCGGGCCTTTTGACGCAAAACATCCTACTTTTCCGTTGATATGGATTTTCTCGGGCTCGTCCATGAGTGGTATTAGGATAATTCCCTTCACACCCAGCTCATACTACTTATCCGTGGGAACAAAGAAACTCTCTTGCCGAACGTCGGGCATATAGGCCTAAGCCAGCATACAACGATTTTTAATCGTCAGTGAGAGATGCGATGATTTTTAATCTCATTGATTCGAGCAGCCAATCGCTGAATGCCCTAGTTGCGATATCGAGTTCAAGCCCCCATAACTTGAAGACAGCGATGAATACCCGCGACATCATCGTGCCTGGCTTTTGCGATCAAACTTGCGATTTCATGGCAGGTGGACGCCTTTGCCGGAGCGGCACCGTTCCGTAATCGCTCCAAGAGCGAAGCGACGGCTCGATGCAACTGAAGTAAAGTAATAAGCGAGTTAGCTGTAACCGCCTGATTGCTAAGTCGTTCCTCAAGGGCAATTACGACTGCTTCTAAACTATCGATTAGTTCGAGGCCTTGAAGTACGCCTGACGCGTCAGTCACAGAGATGTCGGCCGATAGCATCGTTTTAACCATGTTAATGACGGCCGATTGAGCTTCTGCCTTGCCCTCATCAACGGATAAAACCAATTTCTCTAGCGCTCGAGCGTTACCGCTGATTTCCGGGGGAACAGCGACGCCCGCGGCGCGAAGGTGATCAATTGATGAAGAGGCTTTGAGCGCAGGTAACCGCCAGGCTTGACATCGCGAGCGAATCGTAGCCGGTAATAGCCACGATCGCTGAGACAACAACACAATTAACGACTTTCCCTGTGGCTCTTCTAACGTTTTAAGGAGCGCATTTGACGCACCCATAGTCATTTTCTCGGCGTCGGAAATGACCAGTATCTTTTGTGACCCGTAACCCGCCGTTTTTGTGACGAAGTCACTGGCATCGCGGATCTGATCCACACCAATACTCGCTTTCTCCTCAGCGACCTCCACCAAGCGATAATCACCGTGCGTACCAGCTGACACTCGGCTACAGCTACTGCACTTACCACAGGCCTCTACTTCATCTCGTGCACACAAAAGCGTGGCGGTCAGACTATGCACGGCGCCTGCAAGCCCAACCCCGGAGACACTCGTAATCAATAAGGCATGGGGTAACTGATTGTTGGAATCCAACGA
>CAJWEV010000088.1 GCA_913031575.1 uncultured Halieaceae bacterium
AACTTCATTGAAGGCTATTACGTGGTTGGATTACTGGCGTCAGCGTTTCTTGCCAAGTCTGGCGATCAAATCGTTGTCCACGATCCGCGCCTGACCTGGAATACCATCGATGTGGCCAAGGCTGCTGGCGGTAGCGCTGAGCAGAGTAAAACCGGTCACGCCTTCATCAAGGAAACCATGCGGCGCGTCGATGCGGTCTATGGCGGGGAGATGAGTGCGCACCACTATTTCCGGGACTTTGCCTACTGCGATAGCGGCATGATTCCCTGGTTGTTAGTTGCTGAAATTATGTCCACCACCGGTAAAACGCTGGCGTCCCTGGTTGAAGAGCGCACCAAGGCGTTCCCTTGCTCAGGTGAGATCAATCGCACGGTGTCTGATGCGCAGGCGCTGATTGCCAAGGTAGGAGTCTTGTATGCGGATGGGGCAAACACTATTGAGCACATGGATGGCTTGAGCCTGAGTTACGATGACTGGCGATTTAATCTCCGCATGTCGAATACCGAGCCTGTGGTGCGCCTGAACGTTGAAAGTCGCGGCGACGAAGCACTGATGACTCAGAAAACGCAGGAGCTGCTGGCGATTATCGACGCCGCCTAAAAACACTTGTAAACGAGTAGTCCGTCGAAAAGAGCCAGTTTGGCTCCCATTTGGTTTGACGTCTTTATCTCCTCCCCCTAGCCTGCCTAGAAGATATGCACGTCAGCATGTCAGTGCGGAGGATCGTCAGTGATGGAAATGAGGCCATTTAAACCCTTTGGATCGGTCAGCGCGCTCACCTTGGGCGGCGGTGGTCTAGGACAGGTCTGGGGTGCCACCACACGTGATGAAGCCGTCGCGACGGCACGGCTGGCTCTGGACTCAGGTATGACACACTTTGACATGGCGCCCATGTATGGCCGCGGCGAAGCCGAGTCTGTGATTGGTGAGGCGTTTAAAGACGCGGACAAGTCGAATTTGAGATTTACCACCAAGCACCGTCTCGGAAATGTTGCCCCCAAGCTGACCTATGACAAACTCAACGCATCACTCACACGCTCGCTTCAGACTATGGGCATTGAACGGGCAGACCTGTTTTTTCTTCACTCACAGTTAATCGAGGATGGCCATGTGTTAGCTAAGTACAACGACGTTCGCGACCGTCTTGCGACGCCACTCACGTACTTATACGAAGCTGTGATTCCAGCTTTTGATCGCTTAAAGGCAGAAGGGAAAATCGGTGGGTGGGGGTTTGCACTGGGTCAGCAGTCCGCACTGGAATCCGTCATCGCTTCAGATACACCCCCTACCGCAGTCCAGTGCGCAGTAAATCCGCTTAATTCTGTAGGCAGCATTGCGTATGTCACCGAGTCGTTCGATTGCCGCAGCGTGCTTGATGCCTGCCGGGCGAATGGCGTACCTGCGCTGGCTATTCGGGCAGTGCAGGCGGGTGCGCTGACGTCGAAGATGGATCGTGAATTGCCCACGGACAACCCCGATCAACTCGATTTTGATCGGGCAGTGGGGTTTCGTAAGTTGGCCGCCGAGTGGGGTCAAACCCCGGCGAGGCTCGCGCATCGTTACGCGCTGTCGATACCAGACTTAGGCTCCGTCATTTTGGGGGTAAAGAATCGGGAGGAGCTTCAAGAGTGTCTTGATGCAGAGCGTGAACCTCGATTGACCACTGAGGAAGTGGCCCTAATTGAGGCTGCCTGTCGCTGATTCGCGTCGTATCAGGGGTTTGAAGGCTCTTTTAGCTGAGCCTCGCCTTGGGGTGGTCAGTCTTGACCCTGCCATAAAGGCAACGTAGCGTATGGTGCACAGTTGATCGGTAAGGTCATAACAATAGACAGAGCCCACAAGGGCTTAAGAACTCACTCTCAGGAGAAGCATTATGGGTAGCGCATACATTGTCGATGCATGCCGAACACCGCGAGGTATTGGAAAAGTCGGAAAGGGTGCATTGGCACACCTACACCCGTCGTACCTTGGTTCAACCGTCCTCAGCGCAATGGCTGAGCGAAACAATCTCAACACCTCTGAGGTCGATGACATTATCTGGGGAACCTCGTCGCAAAGTGGTAAGCAGGGTGGCGACCTAGGCCGGATGGCGGCGCTCAACGCTGGTTACGATGTGCGTTCCTCGGGCGTAACGCTCGACCGTTTCTGCGGTTCTGGCATCACGACCGTGAATCTTGCGGCAGCCCAGATTATGTCCGGTATGGAAGACCTGGTAATTGCCGGCGGGACAGAGATGATGAGTTATCACTCCCAAATTGGCGATCCGAGCAAACCTCCGATGATCGACTCGGGCAACTTACAGCTTCGTGAAATGCACCCGCAGTCACAGCAAGGCGTCTGTGCAGACGCGATTGCCACGCTAGAAGGTATCGATCGTGATGCAGTCGATAACCTTGCGTTGGTGAGCCAAGCTCGTGCAGCTCGGGCCATCACAGAAGGCCGCTTTGACAAGTCCCTGATCGCCGTCAAAAATCCAGATGGAACTGTGGCGCTAGATCATGAAGAGTTTCCTCGTCCTGAGACCACCAAAGAAGGACTGGCAGAGCTCAAAACTGTATTCAGCGTTGTCCGCGATGTCCCAATCGATGAAGACGGTACAACCTATGGCGCGTTGATTCAGCGTCGGTACCCTGAAATTACTGACTTCAACCACATTCA